>JBAOIA010000011.1:1012059-1349412 GCA_037045145.1 Bacteroidia bacterium | reverse complement strand
GTTATTGGACCCTAACACCTGCCAATACAGCCAGCGGTGAAGCTAACATAACACTTTACAATCGCTCCTATACAAATGCAAAAACCAATTATGGTGTAGGTATCAATCCAAATGGTACAGGTTGGATTATTCCACCCGTTATAAGTGGTGGATGTGTAACTCCACCTGTAACTGCAGTTTTGAGAAATGGTGTAGGATTGAGTTTTGCAAGCGGACAAAGTATATTAGTGGGTACAGCACAAGGCGTAGTATCTCCCTTACCTGTAGAACTACTTTCATTCGAAGCGACAGCTGGAAAACAAAGTATTTTCCTGACATGGTCAACAGCCAGTGAGAAAAATAATGCCGGGTTCTATTTAGAGAGGAGCATTGATGGCAGCAACTTCGACAATGTCACATGGGTTGATGGTCATGGAACAACTAATCAGGTAAGTAACTACAGTTTCGAAGATAAAAATGTTAAAGAAGGTATACTTTACTACTACAGATTAAAGCAAGTAGATTATGATGGTAAGTTTGAATACAGTTTTATAAAAACTGCCATGATTGGTGATCTGAAAAATGTCATCTTGAATGCTGCACCAAATCCATATAGAGGTAGTACAAAAATTAATTACTCAATTCCAACTGATGGCACTGTTGTAATTCTAATTACTGACATGACCGGTAGAATATTGAAAAATATAGATGCAGGAATGCAAACAAAAGGCAGCTACAGTATTCCGTTTAGCGCTATTGCAGATGGACATCCTTCCGGTGTCTATAATGTAACACTGTTTTTCAATGACACACCGTATAGACTAAAAATCTCGGAATACAGATAAATCTCTCAGCGCATTTTGCGTAATAAGACAGGATTCAGTTTGTTTATATTAAAAACAAACCGAATCCTGTCTGTTTGTTTTATGCCATTCAAGTCAAAGTAATCTCTAATTTCTTTAGAAACAATCAGTGGCCAATAAATCTCACAAACATCATGTGCAATACTTAACATTATGCCCGCATCATAACGAACTGCTGTTGCACCCGGGCTTACTTTGTTTGCTTGATAAAATGTAATTCCATCAGCAAATAATCTCAAGCCGGGCACTGGTGTTTTAAATGAAACATTTACTGCCGCAAGCCAATGATCAGTGCGTACCGGATAATATGCTGCCATGGCACCATCAGATTCTTGCATCTGATGCGCCCAGAATCCATCATATTCATTTCTGCCAAACCACAGCCCTGAATAAGAATAATCATCAGTACCTCGCCATGCACTGGGTCGGAAGTTAGCTTCACCACCATAATCAGAGTTGTCTAAAAAAGTTCCAGCAAAAAACCGGATTGCTACATCCTTCTTTCTTTTTGTTAATGTAATTTCTTTCTTCCATGTTCCGAATAATTTAGCATAATGCTGTCCTTTCTCGAGAATAAATGACAAAGACCCCGGCTCAGTCTTACTATAATTAAAGCTGGCAAATTCAATTTGAGTGATATTGATTTCGTTAGTTGCTGACAGTTTACTTTGTGTACTGAAGGTTTGTCGCACATAATGATAAACAACATTTAAATATTTTTCTGAATATGGTTTAAACTGTGATTTACTGATTCTAAAACTCAATGATGCAGGAACAGAAAGATATCCTTTAAAAACATTTCTACTTTCAGAAATTCCTTCATCAAAGAGTGAAGGCGACACTTGTGCAATTACTTTATCAAACCAGCCTTTGTAAATATTGAATTGATAGCTTGCTTTTGAAACACCTGCAACTGATCTTGATTTGAATGCATACATGGGTACCACCCCAAACTCAAATTTCTTATTTAGCAGAGAGTAGTTGTGCAAAACAATACCACCCATCCATCCATTATAATTATTATAAGCTACTGCCGGCAAATAAAACAACTGAACCCGCTCAGGATTTTCAAGCATAGCCAAAAATCGCAGTTGCAACGGTTTCCATTTCTTAAACACTCCATGCGTCTTAATTGAATTATTAAATGGCGTTAAATCCAAACTTTCATTATTAACATCTATTACAATTTTATCTGCATCTGAAACAGAACTTGTCAACTTAAATTTACTATCAAAAACTTCTGTCCATTGTGAGGCAATCAACCTTTCCTTATTGTAAAAAGATACATTAACGGGCATAGCAAGATTTCCGCTATTTTTTAATGAGACCTCGGTTTCTCCTTTTTCCATTTCTACTTTACAGATTTTAATATCTGCCTTAGCATTGCTTTTAATCATTCCATTAAAAAACCAATCTAACGATTTTCCGGAAATAGTCTCAAATACATTTTTTATTGCTGTTTCATCCGGATGTCTGAACTTCCATGTATTAAAATATGCTTGCATACAGGAATCATAATTATCATGCCCCAAAAAATCTCTAAGTTGAGAAAAACATAAAGGTATCTTTGAATAAATATCAGCACCGTAATTTAAATTAGAAAAATACTCACTACTAAGTCCAGTACTCTGGTCATCATTTGTTCGGGCTGTAAACAAATAAAATAATTTATTAATTTCTGCAAAAGATAATTTATCAGCACCAAATGTTTTTGCAAATTTTAATGGAATGCCAGTCATTTGAAATGCAGCCGCATTTTCTTTTGCATAAAACTGTGTCATGTAAAGTTGTTCATAAAACGAATTTATGCCTTCATCCATCCAAGGCAATTTTCTTTCATTGCTTGCTAGTATCCCATAAAACCAATTATGCCCCACTTCATGTGCAATACTTTGATTAAGCACCATACTGTTGTCTGTGTTTCCAATTACAGTTATAGTGGGATATTCCATTCCTCCTCCCGCAGCAATAGTTCCATCAACAGCAGTACAAACGCCATAAGGATATTCTCCAACATACTTAGAGTAAAACAAAACTGCTTCAGCAACATAATCAACCGCACGATGCCAGACATAATAATTGGCAGGTGTATAATATGCCCTACACTCCACTTCTCGTCCTGAAGCAAGCTTTACAATTTTTGATGAAATACAAAATCGTTTGTCAGCAAACCAAGCAAAGTCATGAACACTATCTAATTCAAAACGGATGGTCTTACTTGTATTCTCTGACTCCGGAAATACATTTCGTTTATCAAAATCTATCTGATTGCTTTCTGCATTTATTTTATTACTAATAAACTCAACTTCCGAAAGTGTTTTTAAATACCCTGACGCAGCAACAATATAATTTGAGGGCACAGTTATATCCACTTGAAATGAACCGAATTCAGAATAAAACTCTCCCTGTGACAAATAAGGCATAGCATGCCAACCATCTCTGTCATATACAGCCGGCTTTGGATACCACTGAGAAATCATATATGATTGCCCAACATGACCAAGCCTTGAAAACTTTGCATCAGGAATTTTTACTCTGAATGGTGTTGAAATTAAAACTGTGTCGTTAGGTAATAATGGCTTATTTAAAACAATTTTACAGATATCAATATTAACTGAATCATAAATTACTGTTACCCCTTTATTGTTTACTTTAAAATCCAGACTATCAATAAAGCCTCTTTGCTCCGGTTTTGCAAAATAAAGGTTCATGTTTCCCTGACTTACCAATTGTTTACACAATGCTGTGTTTCTGTCTTTATATGCATTTGGCCATAAGTGAAAAAATATTTCACGTAAATTATCTGGTGAGTGATTTCGATAAATAATTTCTTCGTAGCCATTAAGAAAATTTGATTTATCATCCAATGCAACAGAGATTTTGTAATCTACACGCTGTTGGAAATAAGGGTTTTCACCAAAGGTACTTTTGATGATACAAGCAAAACTAAAAAGAAATAAAATTATTCTTCTCATTACTCAATTTGATTTAAACAAACATTCAAGTACTTCATTGCGTCTTATCAGCAACAGCACTCCTGCAACAGCAATTATTGTTGCAATTACTGCCGCTAAAGTAAATTTTTCTTTATAGAAATAACGGGCAATTAATGCTGCCACAACTGGCACCAATGAAAAAATTGTTTGTGCAACCGTAGCTTCAAGAAATGTAATTGTATAAAGCGACATACAAACACCAAAAACAGGTCCGAAGAAAGTTCCAACTGCTGCATATTTTAACCCTGCTGTATTCGATTTAAGTGGTCGCAAAACATCAGCCCACTTTCTAAAAACTGTTGTTATTATAATTAAAGTTGTCAGTGAAACAAACATTCTGACAAATGTTGCACTAATAGGTTGAATAAACTTGCCTTCCTGCTCTAACACAACAAAACCTTTTTTTGCAAGCACCAACCCTACACCCTGACAAAAAGCTGCAAGCACACCAAATAAAACTCCTTTAACATCACTTCCATACCGTCCTTCATCTGCTGACAAGCTTTCACTTTTTGAAATAGAAATAAATATTACTCCTGCCATAGTAAGAAAAATTCCAACTACACCTATAAAATTAATTCGTTCATCAACAAAAAAATAAGAGGTCACTAATGCTGCTGCCGGTGAAAGTGTAGAAAAAATACTTCCTATTCTGGCACCCATTATTGCATATAGACCAAAATAAAAATAATCCCCTAATGCTAATCCAACGACCCCTGAAAGTCCAAACCAAATCCAGGCCTGAATGTATTGGTCACTGAAAAGGCTGATAAACTCTGAATGATTTATCAATAATGCTGCAATGAAAAGTAAAATTACAGCAAGAAATAATCTGAAATGATTTAGAGCATTGATGCCCAACTTACGACTGGCTTCTGTAAATGGAAAAATGCCGATAGACCAGGAAAGTGTTGTGATAAGAGCAAAGAACAATCCCATATAACTATCTGCTACCAAACAGTGCTGAACCTATTCGAATCATATTACTCCCTTCATCAAGAGCAATTTTATAATCGGATGTCATTCCCATACTCAACACCGGAGATTCATCCTTATCAAATGCACCGGAAAGTGATCTATACAATCCAAACAATTGCTTAAACTCAGATCGTACTTGTGTAGTATCATCTGTGTTGGTTGCCATTCCCATCAATCCAACAAAACGAATATTGTTGCATTGTTGAAATACACCATCATCAACCAACTGTTTCACCTCGGGCACCGACAACCCAAACTTTGTTTCTTCTTTGGCAATATGTATCTGTAAAAGCACTTTAATCACCCTGCGATTTAACACAGCATGTTTATCTAGCTCTTGTAAAAGTTTTTTACTGTCAACCGTTTGAACTGTGTGAATAAATGGTGCAATCTGCTTTACTTTATTACGCTGTAGATTTCCAATAAAATGCCATTGAACATTTTTTGAAATGTCAGATGCTTTCTCAACCAATTCCTGAACATAATTTTCACCAAAAAGCATTTGCCCATTCTGAATGGCTGTTTCAATATCTGTAACCGGTTTTGTCTTAGTAACTGCAATAAGGTTGGCTTTATAGGGCAACAACTCTTCACATATTTTTTTGTATTTTTCAGTATTAAACATTTGTGTCCGATAAACTACGGTAAAATTCGCAATTTATCTGAAACTCCTTTATAGTTTAAAAAAATCTTTTCACAATAAATAAGCAAGCCACACCCATTGGCATAGCTTGCTCTCAGAAAGTAAAGCCGTCATTCCGGATAAACTACAACACAGGTGCCTGCATATTCAAAATTCCATACATTTGATTCATTAAATTTATCGAAATGAAAAAACTCATAGGGCTTGCACTGCTAACATTACTAACCTCCTTTAAAACACTTGCACAGACCAATTTTTTAAAAGACAGTCTTGACAATTACATTAATCACGAAATGCAACGATGGCAAATACCGGGTGTTGCCATTGCCATTATAAAAGATGGAAAAACAATAGTCATGAAGGGTTATGGTGTCAGAGAAGAAGGAAAAGCTGACAAGGTAAATGAGTTTACCTTATTTCAGATAGCCAGCAATACCAAAGCTTTTACGGGTACTGCTTTAGCCCTCTTAGATTATCAAAAGCGGATTTCGTTAGATGATAAAGTAACTAAATATCTCCCTTGGTTTCAACTGAAAGACCCATGTGCAACCGAAATGACTACAATAAAAGATATTCTCTGTCATCGAATTGGTTTTTATACTTTTCAAAGTGATTTTTTGAATTGGGATTGCAACATGACAACTGATGCTTTAATAAAAAACATGAGAAATGTTAAACCTGTAAATGAGTTTCGAGCCAAGTATGGCTATTGTAACATGGGATACGTAACAGCAGGCGAAGTCATTAAAGCGGTTACAGATACTTCATGGCAAGATTTCTTCAACTTTCATTTTTTTAAACCTTTACAGATGAATCGCAGCAGTGTTTATCATCAAAAAATTGTTACTGATACCAATGCTGCAAAACCATATACTCTTGTTGACAACAAACTTATTTTGTTAGACTATGCAAATATTGATAACATTGGTGCCTGTGCATCCATAAACTCATGTGTTAACGATATCTCTCATTGGATATTGATGCAATTAAATAATGGAAAATATGATAATACAGAAGTTATTCCTTCAGCTGTCATCAATACCACTCAAAATTCCTATATGATAGTGAGAGAGTCAGGCTCTACACGAATTCTTTCGAATCACTTTCAAAATTACGGGCTTGGCTGGAAGTCAGAAGATATGTATGGCTATAAAATTGTATCGCATGACGGTGGAGCCAACGGTTTTGTGACCAACACTACCCTAATTCCTGAACTGAATGCAGGTTTTGTGATTCTGACCAATACTGATGCCAATTGGTTTTACGGAGCATTACGCCAACAACTGATAAACTATTTTGCAAATCAATCCTACACAAATGTTAGTGAAAATTACTTTGCCACTTATTCAAAAAACCACCTTACCGAGTCGCAAGAAATACAGAAGTTAAAGAAACAATCTAATGCAGAAGTTCATCTTAATGTTGCCTTTGCTGAACTGATAGGAAAATATTCAAATGAGGTTTATGGAGAAATGGAAATTAAAAATGAAGAATCGGGACTTACAATGTTTTTCTCTCATCATCCTAAATTACGTGGCTTTCTAAAACCGCTCTCTGAAAAATCATTACTATGTACTTTTAACGACCCAACGTATGGTATTCACGCATTCCCCTTTGAAGTTGTTAATGGGAAAGTAAATAATATCACTGTTAAAGTAAATGATTTTATTGACTATCAATATTACAAGTTTACCAAAAAAAATAATTAAAGTATATAAAAAACAAGTTTGTCGTTTGCTGTGCGCGCAATTAAATAGACTTTACTTTGGACAACTTTAACACCAAAACCCACTGCAGAAATTTCTTGTGGTAATATTTTCAAATCACCTCTGTAAATTGTAATATTATTTGCGTCTTTAAGGATGCATAAAATTTCATTTCCCGTATCAAAAAGCTGCATGTCATTAAACGCTACACTACTTAGATCTGTCTTGGCAATAGTTTTAAATATGTAATCCATTTTCTCCAGCATTTTACCTTTTATAGCGTACCACATTCTTTCTGCTCCTTCTCCACATGTTGTTGCAATATCAAAAGTACTGTCACTTGATGCAATTTTATAGGTGCCATCAACATTCCAAACAACAATTTTTCCGTCATTGTTCAACATACTGAGTGAAGGTACGGAATCATTAAGCCATTGCACTGAGTTTAGTTTAAATTCTGTTGACGCCTTAGATAAAATCAATTTCCCTTCTGTTGAATAAAGCCTTAATTTTTCGCTATCCATAATGTAAACAAACCTGCCTGACACGTCAAATGATGCGTTAATTAAGTTACCTGCAAGTTGAATAGTATTCCAATTTGGTGAGGGTCTGCTACCCGGATCAAATGCATACAATAAATTATTTTTACCTGTTACAAAAAGAACATTTGCATTAGGTGATGCTATGACACCATTTAGTGACTGTACGGGTAACTTGAATGGATAGCGCGCAGGTAAAACACCCTTTTGATTAAACATATACATGCTGTCATCTGTATTGCAGACAAATTGCAAAACTCCCGATTGGTCATTAATAGTTTGAGAAATTCCTCCATTAATAAATCCACTGATTGTTGTTTTCCAATTTACATTACCACTGCCATCCAGGCAAATCAAACTTTTTGTTGAATCCTGAAACAAGATTGATATATCATTGTTGCTGCTAAAAATATATGGACCACAGTGGATAGCAGAATCAGCAAAGAACGACCATTTGGGTTCAGGTATTTTTTGCTCCTGTTGAGGTTGTATTACAATTCTAAAATTACAGGCTGCCTTACCAGAAACACCGGGCTGAATACAATAATAAAAACTGCTGAATCTGTTCAACATAGCTGTAGTTGCTAATGCTTTAAGTGTGGCACTGTTTGCAACAGACTGAAAATAGGAATTAAGATTTGCCGGTCTTAAGAATAAAGTATAAGATAAACTTTCCGACAAAATTGATTTATTCTGTTGAAACGTTTCACTCTTATTTATCATTTCACCATCTTCAACATCATCAATAAATCCGCGTAATTGACTCGGCTTATTGGCAAATATTATATAACCGTTATGGGTAGTAAAATAATTTTTTCTGATAACAGTAAATGCATTACCAAACATTGCCGGCAAAATGCCATCACAATTCAAAAAGCGTATTTCATGATTACGAAACTTTTCTACGGCATTGGCATCTTTATTTTTTGAAAGTTTTTTGCTTAATGCAAGCAATTGAGTCAATGATTTTTTCTGATCCTTTAACTGAAATAGGGCTAACGAATTATTTTCAAGCGATGAAGTTGCATTTCCATTAATGGCAACTGCACCCATGCTGCTTACTATTGCCGAAAACTCCTTTCTTATTGATATCCCAGATCTTGTTTCCATTACTTCAACTTGTTTGATAAAGTTGCTGATTAATGCATTCTTTTCATTTCTAATTTGGCTCTTATTACTCAATATTTGAGCCTCGTCAAAGGAAATTATCTGTAGCGCTGAAACATCATCAGGAAGTATTGACCACAACAAATCAGCTGACGACTGCATGTTTCCAAAATTTGAAACATTTTGTGTTAAATCTGAAACAAATACAGAGCCAATGGCATTTATACTATTACTATCAAATGTCAGTTTATGAAAAGACCATTCAGCCCATTTTTCAAGATTACTCAATTCATTAACATAATCGGAACTTATGGCAACACTGAAAAGTTTTTTTAATGCCGGATAATTGATCCCAAGAATCGTTCCTGAAGAAACAGATATTTCTTTGTACAGCTTTTGTGCTGAAACATTACCTCCAAATGGTTTTCCTGTTGCTTGTTGCCTGATAGCATCTTCAACCAATCCTGCATTAAAACTTCCAATAAAAATACCATTGGCAAAAGCAAACGTGAATGATGTATTGAAATTATTGAACTGCAGTTCGTAAATGCTGACACCGGCAAATGTTCTTGACTTATTTTCACGCATCTTTCCGGTAAGCGCTTTTTGTAAAGCATCTATATTCAATTCTTTGCGCGAAGGAACAAGATAAAGCAGTTCGGCATTGCGTGCACCGGTAGCTAATACTGCAATAGTTGTCTGTGATGATTCAAGCAAGTCGGCAACATCAAACATACTGGTTGTATTGCTAAGTAATGTGTGCATCTCTTTTTTAAAACGATACATCACAGTAAGCGAGTCTTTTTCGTACCACAACCCAACTTTTTCTAAAGAAGCATACAAATCGCCCATGTTTCCTCTGATAACGATTGCAGCATCATTTGGTAAAGCATCTTCAGTAGCAGAAAATTTTTCGCGATAGGCAGAAAAATAATAATATCCAACAGCCATCAAACCTATGATGACAATAGAAATTATGGAAGAAACGACAACTCTGTTCACAACTAAAACTTGTGAGTCAAAACTATAGCATCACCCCTCGGGGAAACCTAAGCAGCGCGCAATGTTATTTACAAGATAATGTTAATTGACAACCAGCACTGTTTACATTCGTCCGGACTTAATCTCTTCAACAATTCCCGGATCAAGCAGTGTTGTGGTATCGCCAAGATTATTAATTTCTCCTTCTGCAATTTTGCGCAAAATTCTTCGCATAATCTTTCCACTTCTGGTTTTAGGAAGTCCTGAAACAAATTGAATCTTATCTGGTTTGGCAATGGCTCCAATAATTCTTGAAACTGTTTGAATTACATCTTGCCGGGTGTGCTCTTCGTCAACATGCATTCCATTGAAAATAACAAAGGCATAAATACCCTGTCCTTTTATGTCATGTGGAAAACCTACAACGGCACTTTCAACAACACCCTGATGCATATTAATTGCATTCTCTACTTCGGCAGTGCCAATACGGTGACCGCTGACATTAAGCACATCATCTACACGTCCCGTTATTCTATAGTTACCATCTTTATCGCGCAGGCAGCCATCACCGGTAAAGTACATATTCTTATAAGTTGAAAAATATGTCTGACGGCAACGTTCATGATCACCATAAGTTGTACGAATCATTCCGGGCCATGCTTGCTTAATACATAAATTACCACTGACCCCATTTTCTTTAAGTTCACTACCGTTTTCATCAACCAAGCAAGGTAGAACACCCGGCATAGGCAATGTGGCATAAGTAGGTTTTTGAGGTGTCACTCCAGCGAGATTAGAAATCATGATACCTCCTGTTTCTGTTTGCCACCAAGTATCAACAACAGGGCATTTACTTTTGCCAACATTCTCAAAGTACCAATACCATGCTTCTTCATTGATTGGTTCACCTACAGTACCTAACACTTTTAATGAACTCAAATCTTTACCTTCGAGAAAAGATGTTCCATAAGCCATTAGACTTCTGATTGCAGTAGGTGCCGTATATAAAATTTCCACTTTATGTTTTTGCGTAATATCCCAAAAACGACCAGCATCAGGAAATGTTGGAATACCTTCAAACATCATGGTTGTTGCACCTGCGCTTAAAGGACCATAGAGCAGATAACTATGTCCTGTAATCCAGCCTATGTCAGCAGTGCAGAAATAAACTTGTTGCGGTTTGTATTGAAATACATTAACAAAAGTGTAGTTTGTCCACACCATATATCCCGCTACTGTATGTACTACCCCTTTAGGTTTCCCTGTTGAGCCGGAAGTGTAAAGAATAAACAACACATCTTCAGCATCCATCACTTCGGCAATGCAGTCAGGGTTGCCTTGTGTTTCAACAATTTTTATTTCGTCTTCCCACCATACATCTCTGCCTTTAATCATGCTGACAGGTGTATGCGTTCGTGTACACACAATTACACGTTGTACAAACGGACAACTTTCAAGTGCATCGTCAATAATTGCTTTCAACGGAATATCTTTTGCACCACGAAAAGCGCCATCGCAGGTAACAATAAAATGCGCATCGGCATCCTGTAAACGATCTGCAATAGAACGGGCAGAAAAGCCCCCAAAAATCACAGAATGAATTGCACCAATGCGGGCACATGCCAAAACTGCAATAGCCAATTCAGGAATCATACCCATGTAAATACAAACACGGTCACCTTTCTTTACACCATTATTTTTAAGAACATTAGCAAACTGCTTTACCTTAAAAAGCAACTCTTTGTAAGTTAATACACGATGATGCTCAGTAGGGTCATTGGGTTCCCAGATAATGGCAGGTTGCGAAGCTAATTTTTCAATATGCCTGTCCAGACAGTTTTCCGTAATGTTGAGTTTGGCTCCTGCAAACCATTTGGTTTCTGCTTTATCAAAATCAGCTTCTAAAACTTTATCCCATTTTTTTTGCCATGAAAAGTGCTGTGCAATGTCAGCCCAGAACTGCGATGGATTTTCAATACTGTTGCGATAGTCAAGGGCATATTGCTCGGCTGATGTAATCTGATATGGATACATAATATAAAACTTTAAAAAATCACAGCCACGAATATAATATAAATTAGCGTTTTAGGTTCTGTGCAAAGTTTGAACACATTAAAAACGAAACAAAAAAATTGTAATACGTTTACAAACTCATCAACAATATTCGGCACTCTATATTACATTTATCATCTTTTCCTGTCGTGATGTAAATCGCCCTATAGGAGTATTGTATGGAATATGGTATGCATCAAATATTGACAAAACTTCATTAAGCCCATCGGGAGTTACAGCCAAAAGTAAACCTCCATTGGTTTGAGGATCACAGGTAATAAAAAGTTGTTCCGAATTGAGTTCATTACACACTGTGGCAATAGACGAATAAACTTTCGTTGTCATATCCGGATAAATAAATTTTGATATGTAGTCATTTACACCATCCATCAGTGGCAATTTTTCAAAATAAACTTCAACCGATAAGTTACCTGGTGTGCACATCTCTTTAAGATGTCCTGCAAGTCCAAATCCTGTAACGTCTGTCATGGCATTAACGCACTTTAACTTACCCAATTCTTTTCCTACAGCATTTACTGTTGTCATGTGTTTCATAGCTTGTTCAAGATGCTTCTCCTTAATTACACCACGCTTTAAGGCCGCTGTTATTATTCCTGCACCTAAGGGTTTGGTAAGAAGTAAATAATCACCTTCATTTGCTGTTGAATTTCTTTTAACATTTTCAGTTGGGATAATGCCGGTAACAGCCAATCCAAACATAGGCTCAAGGCTATCCACACTGTGTCCTCCTGCAAGTGGAATTCCTGAGTCATGACAAATTTTTTCGGCACCTGCTTTAATTTCTTTAGCAACAGATAATTGTATTTTGCTTATCGGAAAACCAAGAATGGCAACTGCCATAACAGGAGTTCCGCCCATAGCATAAACATCACTAATAGCGTTGGCTGCGGCAATAGAACCAAAAAGAAATGGGTCATCAACAATAGGCATAAAAAAATCAACAGTGCTGATAACTGAAGTGCCATTTCCTAAATCAAGCACTGCTGCATCGTCCGATTCGGCATTACCAACTAACAGTTGTTTGAAAACAACCGACTCTTTATCATGAATAATCTCATACAACTTTTCAGGCGCTATTTTACATCCACAACCTCCTTGCCGGCTAAACTGTGTAAGCTTTACTGTTTCATTCATAACGCAATTGTTTTGATAGTTTAATCATTTCTTTAGCAACGGTTACTTTATTCAAGTCCTCTGCATCTACTTTAATTATCTCATTTTTTTTGCGCTTATTATGACTATGCTGATAGGTTTTATCATAATACTCCATAACAACACTACACCACAATTTCAAATCCTTTTGCTCAAGTGCTTCTAATGCTGTTTTAAGCCTTAACCCTCCCAACCTCTTTTTTATTTTCATTGTACTGCCTGCTAATAAATCAACATCAAATTTACCATAACTTTCAAGTGTGCGTTCAATTCTGACATCTAAACTTACATCCATTTCAAAACATACTGCCTCTCGCATTTGATCAAAAAAATTTATTGGCAATGCACACTTCCCAATTTTGATACTTTCATTTTCAATCCATGTAAACTTATTTAAAGGTGCCTGATGCCACTGCAATGCCAATTGATTTTCAAAATACTCTGATGATCGTTGCGCAGGCATTCCTAACGAACCAAAGGCCGATCCTTTATGATGAGCTAACTCTTCAAGGTCTATAATAAATTGCCCTTCACTTTGTAAATGATATAACATTTCTGTTTTTCCTGCACCGGTTTTGCCACCAACAACAATCATTGGTTTTTTAATTTGAAACTGCGAAAGAACCCATTGCCGGAAGGCTTTATAACCGCCTTTAAGAATAGTTACTTTAAACCCTGCTGTGGATAACACCCATGCCATCACTGAACTACGTAGTCCTCCGCGCCAGCAATATAATACAACCGCCTTGTCCGGAGCTATATTGTTTGCCTGTCGAACAAATTCAGCAAAGTGTGGTCCAATCAACTCAAAGCCTTTTAAGACAGCAGCATCTTTACCTTCTTGTTTATAAATAGTGCCAATAATAGCACGTTGTTCGTTGGTCATTAATGGAAATGAAACAGCTCCCGGAAAATGTGCGTGTTCGTACTCTGCAGGGCTACGTGTATCCAGCAACACCTCATGTGGTGCATGATTAATTACAAACTGATCAATTGGAATTACCGATATCAAGGACGTGCTGAAACTATGGAATGGAAAACTTAACCTTTTTGGTAAAAATAAACTTTCTGATCTTTAATTCTCCTCGTAGGCTGACTTTTTTATTGTCTTTCTTAAAAAGTTGTGTTATGCCTAATATACCCAATTGAGGCAATGCATTAAGTTTTGGTTGAACTGAAAAAGGAAGATCCACGTGCTGATTAGCAGCAAGTCTGGTTTTTCTGTCAATACCAATTCCTGCTATTGAACTGTCTGCAAGAAACAATTCTGCTTTCATTGATTTTAAAGTTACTCCAAAAGTATTGGGATTACGGATGCCTACATCAAATTGTATTCGGGTATCTTTAGTTATATCACTTAGTCTAAATTTACTTATACCGGTAACCTGAGGCACCTTGAGGTTAAGACAACCACTTGAGGCTAACATTACAACAGCCAAAATAAAAGTAATTGCTTTCATAAAGAAATATTAAAATAAACGCCAAAACATAAAATTAATGTAAAAAAATATGGTGTTAATCATAAAGATAAATAAAATAAACTTGCAAATTAAACAAATTATTTATTTTTGAGCGCTAGAACAACGACCATTATCTGTCTGAACCAACAGCATGAACGAATCAAAACGCTTAGTTAAAGGAGAGAAAAAAATATTTGGTGTGTGCAGTGGCATTGCCAATTATTTTGAAGCCGACCCCACATTGATTCGCCTACTTTTTATTATTGCAGTTTTTGGATTTGGAACAGGTGTGTTGTTATACATCATACTTGCGATTATTATGCCCGAAAAGTAGTTTTTATGACCTCCCAAAAAAACAATATTCCCAACTTCAAAATTCATGAATTCTAAAATAAAGCGGCAAATTGTTAAGTTTTCATTATACTTGCCCTCCATATTGACTAATAAATAAACATAGATAATCAATTTAAAATTTAAAACTTAAATTAAAAACGAACATGAGTTCATCAAACAATTCAGGCGGTGGTTTCAAATCCATCTTTGCAGCAATAGTAATTCCGGCAGCAATTATAGTTGCCATTGGTATTTACATGTTTATACTGGGCAATCCGGCCAACTTTATGGAAAACGACCCGAATAATCATCCAAACAATTATCTTGGAATTATTCATAAAGGAGGTGTAATTGTGCCTATTCTTATCAGCTTATTATTAATTGTAATCACTATCTCTATTGAGCGGATGTTAACTATTGGCGCGTCAAAAGGAAAATCATCAGTAGATTCTTTCGTAGGCAAAATCAGAAGTTTGCTTAGTAATGGTGATTTAAACACAGCCATTACAGAATGTGACAAACAAAAAGGTTCTATAGCCAATGTCGTAAAGGCGGGTATTGAATCTTATCGCAAAATGCAAGGTGAAAGTTCTTTAGATAAAGAGCGTAAAACAGCTGCCATCCAAAAAGAGTTGGATGAAGCTACCACACTTGAGTTACCAATGCTTTCAAAAAATCTGGTTATCATCTCTACAGTAGCATCGGTAGCTACACTGATGGGACTGTTAGGAACGGTTATCGGTATGATCAGGGCGTTTGCTGCACTTGCACAAGCTGGTGCGCCAGATGCCATAGCGCTTGCTACCGGTATTTCTGAAGCCTTGATTAATACAGCACTGGGAGTAGGAACATCGGCTTTAGCAATCATTATGTACAACTATTTCACCAATAAAATAGATTCGTTAACTTACGGAATTGATGAAGCCAGCTATAGCATTGTTCAATCGTTTACAGCAAACACTAAATAAATTCTCGTAATTAATTATCAGCATTAGATAATGCCAAAAATTAAAATACCCAAGAAGAGTCCATCGTTAGACATGACACCCATGGTGGATCTGGCGTTTTTGCTGGTTACATTCTTTATGTTAACTACCAAATTCCGTCCCGATGAACCGGTCATTGTTGACACTCCGGCATCTGTCTCAACAAAAATTTTACCTGAAAACACTTTGCAGGTAACAATTGATTCAGCTGGCCGTGTGTTTTTTAATATCGAAGGACAAAATGTGCGCAGAAACCTGATGACAAGAATCAGTGAGAAATATAAATTCCAGTTAACGGAGCAGGATTTGAAGAAATTTTCGTTGATGTCAACATTTGGAATGCCTGCCGATAAAATCAAAGCCTATCTTGAAGCACCGGATTCGGAACGCAAAAAGATGGATAAGGCCACAGGCGGTATTCCGATAGATACTCTCAATAATCAACTTGCCGACTGGATAGTTTATGGCTGGACAGCAGCAATAAGTGATGAAGCCTACGAAGCTCGTAAACAAGCAGGCAATGAATTGCGGTTTGCCATTAAAGGTGACGGCAGAGTTGATTACACTTACATAAAGCGTGTGATTGAAATTTTCCAGCAAAACAAAATCAACCGTTTTAATTTGATAACTAATTTACAAGCAACACCAGTACAAGAATAAGAAGAAATGGCTGAAGTAAATACCGACCAAGGTGGTGGTAAAGAGAAAGGCGGGAAACATAGTAAGGTTCGCGCCAAGAAAGCCTCCACTCATATTGACATGACACCGATGGTGGATCTGGCGTTTCTGCTACTCACCTTTTTCATGCTTACTACCACTTTCAGTAAACCAAAAACGGTTGAAATAAATATGCCGTTAAAAGATGGTGAGCCAACGAAAGTGAACAATGCAATTACTGTATTATTGAGTGATAAAGACAGAGTGTTTTGGTACTTTGGAGAATTTAAACCGGGCGAAACACAACTTAACAAAACAGACTTTTCAGACAAAGGTATCCGTAAAGTGTTGTTAGATAAAAATTCAGCAGCACATGCAGAAGTTAAACGTCTGGAGGATGAATTAGCAAAGCGACAAATTGCAGACTCGACCTTTAAACGTCTTGCAGTTGAAGCTAAGTCACAAAAAAGTGCATTAATGGTCTTGATAAAGACTGATGATAAAGCAAAATACAGAAATGTGATTGACATACTTGACGAGCTAAGCATCAGCAGCGTTGGAAAATATGCCGTTGTGGATATGATGAAAGATGAATATGATTTAATTCAAAAAATGAACTGATCATGGCAACAAGTTTTTTTAATAATTGGGATGATCCAACATTTGCCAAACGTAATGAGTTGGTATTTGACGGAAGAAACAAAAGCTATGGCGCATATTTAATACGTCAGCTTTATAGCAAGCGAATAAACATAGCATTTATTATTGCAGCAGCAGGACTAATTGTATTTATCAGTTTGCCATTAATTCTGGAACTGATGGGTAATAAAGCAACAGAAAATGTAACACAACAGGAAGTTGAAGTTACATTATCTGAGCCACCACCGGTTGATCCTGCAGAACCTCCACCACCTCCACCGCCTCCACCACCTCCGGTTGTTCAAACAATTAAGTTTACGCCACCTGTTGTTGTTGACAAACCGGTGGAGGAAGAACAACCACCACCACAAGAAAAACTTTCTGAAACAAATGTTGGCGTGGTAACCCAGGAAGGTGACCCTAATGCAACAGAGCTACCACCGGAACCCGTAGTGGCTGATCCTAACGAAGGTAAAATTTTCACCATCGTTGAAGAAATGCCTCAGTTTCCTGGTGGGGGCGAAGCAGCACTGATAAAATACCTGCAAAACAATATTAAGTATCCTGCCATGGCACGTGAGAATGGTATTGAGGGTATTGTGTATGTTACATTTGTGGTTGATAAAGATGGCAAGGTAAAAGACGCTAAAATTCTACGTGGTAAAGGCGCAGGTTTGGACGATGAAGCATTGCGTGTGGTTCGCTCCATGCCTGATTGGAAACCCGGTAAACAAAATGGCCGCAGTGTAGCTGTACAATATAACCTTCCGGTAAACTTCAAATTGCAATAATTCTTTGTCGGTGTGATCCGCAAAGTTGGTCTATACTTTAATTTACTCATGATTGCCGGTTATGCAGTCATGGGTTTTTTTTTGATATTTGCAGATAAACTTGATTTACTCGACCAGCCACAACAAAAATGGTTAGGCGGAATTTTAGTTTCTTATGCTATATATCGAGGTTATAGAAGTTTCCGTACATCCAAAAAAGAACAAGAACCACTAGATGAAAATTAAAAATATCATACTCACATTCCTATCAACTGCAATTGCTCTGCAATTTGCTGCCTGTGGTGGCAATGCATTTAAACCCGACTTGAGCGATACACCAACATCCGGAAACTTAAAAATAGTTTCTGACGAAAGCTTCGAGCCTCTCATGAACAGTCAGGCTGAAACTTTTATGTCACTCTATAAAAATGCGAAAATTGAAATTAGTTATAAGACAGAAACAGATGCTGTAAATTATTTAATGCACGACTCGGTGAAAGTAATTATTGCCGGAAGAGACCTCTCTGCAGAACAACATCAATATTTTAAAGACCATAAAGTACTGGCACGCTCCAACCGAATAGCTGTTGATGCACTGGCATTAATCATCAATAAAAATAATCCTGATTTTTTACTGACATTAGCACAATTCGATGCTGTGATTAACGGAAAAATCAATAACTGGAATCAGATATCACCGAAAAATAAACTAGGTGAAATAGCAGTGGTATTTGATCAAAATGGCTCAAGCAATGTGCGGTATCTCAAAGAAAAATTCCTTAAAACCGTAAACTTTCCCGCTAACTGTTATGCACTCAATTCAAACAAAGAGGTGATGGATTACGTTATTAATAAAAATAATGCTGTTGGTATAATTGGTGTTGGATGGATTAGCGACAGCGATGATACCACCTCAATGACATTTTTAAATCAGATTAATGTAGTTGCATTGAAAAATGACACCGCAAAAGAATATACTGACTATTACAAACCATATCAAGCATATATTGCGTTACATCAATATCCGTTAACGCGAGATGTATTTTTGATTAACAGACAATCGCGCAACGGACTTGGCACCGGCTTTGCATCATTTGTTGCAGGCGATCAGGGGCAGCGGCTTGTAAGATTAAAAGGACTGCTGCCAGCTACCATGCCGGTTAGAATAGTAAGAACAGGAAATTGATAAAACTAAATTATAATTACCAATTTTAATAGAATGAAAAGAACGATTTTTTTTCTGAGCCTGATGTACACACAGGCAGTACATGCACAAACACTGAAAGAGGCTATTGCCATGACGGACAATGAACAGTATGAAGTTGCAGGTGACCTGTTTAAATCATTATTACAAAAAGAACCTGCCAATGGAACCAATTGGTTTTATTATGGCGAAAATTATTTTAAAAGTGACAACTTAGATTCTGCTGCTATTGCTTACTCAAAAGGTTTACAAGCTGAGCCTGCAAATCCAATAAACCTGGTAGGTACAGGTAAAATAAAATTAGAGAAAGGTCTCAATAGTGAAGCACGTGCCGATTTTGATAAAGCATTAACAATGTCTGGCTCCAAAACATCTTTGGTACAAAGTGAAGTTGCTGAAAGTTTTATCAGAACAAGGAGCAAAGATCTTAGCTATGCCATCAAACTACTTAACAACGCCATAGCCGTTGATTCAAAAAATCCAGAGTTATACATCTTATTAGGCGATGCCTATTCCGAACAAAACAATGGAACACTTGCTGCTGAAAATTACAACCGTGCCCTCGACCTCGACAAAAAAGCGGTAAAAGCTATTGTTCAAAAAGGGGTGTTGTATAAACGCTCCACAAACTTTGAAGGTGCTGCTGCAGAGTTTCAATCTGCCATTAAAATGAATCCTGAATTTGCACCATCCTATCGCGAATTGGCAGAAACCTATTTCAAAATGCGTAAGTTGGATGAAGCCAAACAATCTTACAGAAAATATTTAGAGTTGAGTAAGAATAACACTATGGCAAGAATGCGCTATGCATCATTTCTGTTTATGAGTGGCGATTTTGCAGATGCACAGTCAGAAATTAATCAACTGTCTTCCATTGATTCATCAAACATCGGCATGCTGCGTCTGTCTTCCTACAATGCATTTGAGATGAATGATATTCCTAAAGCAAAAATGCTGATGGAAAAAATCATGAACACTACCATAGAAAACCAACGCACAGCAATGGACTATGAATACAATGGCAAGATATTACTTAAGGAAGGTAACGACTCTCTGGCAGCTGAAAATTTTGAAAAGTCGTATCTGATAGATACTACCAAGACAGAAATTCTTCAAGACATGGGAAGTATGTATATGAAATTGAAAAAATATCCACAAGCTGTCAATGCTTACGAGCGGAGAGTAAACAACGGCAAAGGGCTGACGTCAACAGACTATTTTAACTTAGCAAGAGCATACTATTTTAACAAAGACTATACCCATGCAGACACTATGTTTGCAAAAGTTATTGAGCTATTACCTACTTGGCCCAATGGGGTTTTATGGCGAGCACAAACCAATGCACAGCTCGACCCTGACTCCAAAGAAGGTAAGGCAAAACCTTATTATGAGAAATACATTGAAGTAGCACTTGCAGATTCTGCCAATGCAGATAAATACAAAAACGGGTTGGTAGAATCATATAAATATCTTGGCAGCTATTATTATCTTATTGACAGAAAAACTGATGAAAGTAAATCTTACTGGAAAAAAGTTCTTGAGTTGGTTCCTGACGATAAACAAGCACAGCAGGTAATGGCCGGATTGAATCAGAAGAAGTAATTTTTTGATTCAATCCTGCATTCTGATTACATCACGCGATACACGGGTTAAAATCATGTTCGATTTTTCGAAATAGAACGATTGTATCTAAAAAGCATTCTATTGCATACTGCAATTGTATATCATATTTTTATTCAGCCGTGCAAGTCACCCTTGGCAAAGGTAGTGTAAGTATTACCAAAGCCAACCGTAAATTTTCTTTTTACGCAAAGCCTGCCCTACATAAGCTGGAAAATTTAAGGTTCGCACCTTTGTTGGATCGTCAGCGCACTGGGATTGTAGTATTACAAACCGATACATAGCTGTTTTAAAAATACTACGTTATTCTTTAAGGACAACCAACTTTTTATGCACCCTTTCATTATTGCTTGTGATTGTGCAATTATAAACTCCGTTTGCAAGTTTTGGTAAGGATATATACTGCATTGTACTCCAAGGTGGCAAGTTTTGTTTGTAAACTTGTTTGCCGGTTATGTCAAATACCTCTAAAATACCTTTACTATTTTGTGGAAGCAAATACATTATTTTAAAATTTCCGTTATTAGGATTTGGCGAAATGGAGAATTTAAAATCATGTTGCTTAACATCATTAAAGCCTGTAATCAAACAAGGGCAGGTGGTTTGTGTGGTATCGCAGCCTAAATAATAATTAGGGTGATTGGGTACAGAACCTCTATGATAACAATCAATAGGAATAGCGTGTTGTTGAAAGTCACAGGCTGTGCCTGTACTGTCAGGATAATTTATCTCATGTATATGTTGAATTGCATTTCCGCAGGTAATGTAAATTTTGCCGTTTGCAGCAAGGTAGCAGTTAAAGAAAGTGGTCGGACAGCACCATGTATAAGGCGAATTAAAACCATCATAGGTAGCTATTGTGTCTAAGTTGTTTGTATTCAAATCTAACTGATATAACTTATCAGTGGTGCAGGCATAAACAAACTGTGAATTTGGAGAAAATGCCAAGCCCCAGATATATCCTCTATTTACAAATACAGGATTGTGCGTTGTAAACAATCCCGAACATCGGTCAAAATCAAAAGTTAAAATATAGCTGCTATCGGGTTGATTTGGAATATAGGTTTGGTAAACAAATTTTTTACCGTCAGGTGAAAACGTTAATTGAGAAACATTATACCATGCTTTAGGAACATTTAACTTTTGAGTTGTTACGCTTGCAATGCCGTTTGTAGTAAAAAGAATTTTATAAATGGTATCTGTATCATGTTTCTGAGCCACTACCCACCAATCCCTACCATTGGCATGGCGGCAGGCGGCAATGCCGCAATTAAATGTATCTTGAATAGCAGTAACATATTTTTGTACTGAATCAACAGCACCCAAACCACCATCTTTTGTAATATCAATAACACTATAATTTATTGAATAAACTGGATAAGAAAAGCCATCATATTCTGTTGAATGATGAAATAAAACATATTTGGAAGAATCAGCAGGATAAGGAATTAAAGTGTTTGCATAAACAAGTGAGAGCCCTTGTGCATTTGCATTTATATATGAATCATACCCCAAAAAACTTCCATTCATCATAGTATCGCCAGTGCTGTTGGCTATCCATGCACCATTACTACTCATTAATAAATTTCCGTTGGCATCACTGATGTTTGCCTGTGTAAACCCCCTAAAAGGGATTTTTCTTTGATAATTTACTATACTGAAACTTGAAATGTTAAAATCAATTTGTGCCATAGTGTCAAAAGGATTGTTTACATTAGGATGATACCCTAAAAGCCAAGTATGATTATAGCCTTGCGATAAACAACTGTTTGCAAACAAGATGATTTGTAGCAAAATTATGCTACCTCTGATTAGGATACCAAATCGTTTCATCGTACTACTGTCAACTTAAACTGTTTTGAATTTTGATTGGATAGTTTTGCTTTTACAGTGTATATGCCTTCACTTAGGTTTTTAACACTCAGTGAATGTGCTTTTTTATTACAATCCAATTCCTTTGATAGAATTAATTTACCAACTACATCGTAAAACAGTATTTTACAAATTCCACTCATATCATCGCTCAATGCAACAGTTATTACCTCATTGGCAGGATTTGGAATTATGAAGATGTTTCCTTTAATTACTTCTTTTGCAGGTTCATTAGTAGCTGCTTTTCTATATCCTGCTTGTGTACATACAGAAACATCATCATACTCAATTGATTCATTCAATAGAGCCATAAAACTTCTTGCTTTATAAACAGCCTTACCTCCTACGTGAGGACACTGCACAGCTACAGCCAATACCTGACTATACCTGCTTTGTAACTCTGCTATTCCTCCTGTTTGATAGGCTATTTCTACATCGCTCATTTCCTTTTCGTATTCATCAGGTGTATTACTTGTAATGATTGAATTACTTACTGATTGTATGTTTATCAATGATTGCTCCTTTACTTGACCTAATTGATTAAGTAAATCAGTTTTATTTTGAAACGCATTATTTATTTGCTGCACTAAACTATCTCTTTGATTAATTAAATTTAATGTTGAATCCGCCTTAGCCAAACTGTCTAAATAATAAATGTTTCCAATAACGGAATCCGTTAAATTACTTAAACTATTCAAACTTTGATTTTCTGTTTCACTGATAACATCAGCCTCTTTCATTGCTTTGTTTACAACATATAACTGCCCTGTTGCTGTGCTTTCATTAAGTGCTAAAAATGAAGTAAGCAAAAAGTTTCCATAAGCCAATGAATCGTTTTCTTTTAAATCTTTATACAAATAATTTTTTGCCATTATCTTTGTTTCATCTGAGAACTCAGATGTTTTCAAACTGTCTTCTGCTATTGTAAGTTGCAGTTGAGAAGCTGCCCTTTCATCATGAGAAATATCTTCACAAAGTATATAGCCTGAGCAATTAAATTCAGTTCCAACATCATTAATAATCCATCCTGTATTATTTGCTGGTATAGTTGGCAGGTATGCTCCACCATAACTATAATCAATTAGAAATAGAGATTGCTGTAATGCAGCCGGATTACCATTATTCAAGTTATTCGCACCATAGCCGCCTGTGCTAAAGGGTCCGTACCAAAGGTTCCCTGCATGAGCCTGTGTGTCTATTACAGCATTGGTGTATAACCGCAGTCCTTCAAAATGCCTATTCATTTTTGCGCCTTTAAATTTTGTACCTGTGCAAACACCTGCAAAATAATTTCCTAAATAGGTAGAGTCTGTATTGTTACAATTCATATAATTATTTGTACTATGTGATACATTTATTCCTTTGTTCTGATAACTTACCGCAGGATAGCGCCCGCTCACTGTATTACAACTCACCGTTGAACTGTCGCAGCCTGTAAGCGATATGCCGTTGGTGGTGTTGCCGCTAAGTTTTATCATGTTGTCAACAATGGTAGCGTTTTTGGCAAAGTTAACCGTTATACCGTTGCCGTTGGCTGCTTCTATTACATTACCTTTTAACACATAGTTACCTGCATTGCTGCTGGTAGCTATTATCTTTATACCCACAGAGCTGCCTCCTGTGGTTACTTTTATCGTGTTGTTCTTTGCTGTCATGCTTGCCTGCTCGCTGTTTTGAAATACAATGCCTGCCTTGCCCGCCTCTAGATTGCAGGCAGCAACATAGGTGCTCATGTTGGCACTGTTGCAGTAGAGATGGTAACTACCGTTGCCGGTAACGTGCAGGGCATTTACGTTGTTGATGTCTGCCGTTGTCCACTCTGTGTAAATGCCATGCTCGCAGGTATCTATCAGGCAGTCGGCAACCTGCAATTTGCCTGCCTTGCCAGCCGTCTTACTCTCGGCAACAATTGCCGAGCCTTTATGCGCTGCACTGCCGTAAAGGCTGCCACCTTTGTTCAGATTGTAAAAACGTCCTTTCTGAACTTTCAGCATGGAGCGCACTGCGTAAATACCCCAGTTGCAGTTGCGAAACTCATTGTACTGGTAGTCGCCAATGGTCATTACCACATCATTAAACTCCATGCCGGCACGAGGCATGGCATGGTGTGGCGGCTGCCCTGTATAATCGGGCTTAAAGGCTGTTGCATACAGCCCAAAGTTGCAATCGTTTACATAGCCCTGTATGTTGTTCAGTCCGTTGCTTTGCTGCGGCACAAAGATGCTGCGCACGCAGTCGGTAACACGGCTGCCGAGCAGAAAGAATGATGAGCCATTCATTGCCTGTATGCCTATGTCGGCATCAGCAACAAGGCTTTGCTCTGTCATCACCAATCTGGATTTGTCGTTCAGCATGATACCCTTCCACATCTGTGTACATGCGGTAATTGATGTTCCCTGCAATATGAGTGCGCCTCCTGTGAGAACGATTATCTGCGCAGCAGGATAGGCATAAACAGAGCAGTTGGTGAGGATTAATGTGTCGTTTACATAAAACCTTCCATGTAAGACAAAACTCACATTGCTATAGCTTGCACTCATTGGTAATGAGAAGCTGCTGTCTGCAATTTGCTGGGCATTGGGTACGTTGCATACATTTATCACTGTAACACAAACACTATCCTTCCAAGTAGTGCCCATTGGCGAAGTAACGCTTGCTACATTGTAAAAACAGCTTCCCGGAGAGGTAAAATATCCTGATACGGTAAACGTATCACACTCCATAGAATTAAGCGTTATCGTTGGCGGCAGCGTGGTACTTGTGGTCACAAAGCCCGTTGGGGTAATGTCGCTGAGAATACCGGTCTGCGTATTTACGCTGTTGTTGCACACGGTGATGGTGTAGGTCACCGTATCGGTAAAGGCTGCTGCCGTATCAGTGCCGGCAGTTTTGGTGATATTCCATTGCAGTAATCTAAGTGGTTCTTTTCTTGTTCTTTTGTCTTGATACAAAAGAACCAAAAAATCAAGACTGTCTGAAAAAACACTACAAAAGCCGGCTATGCACGAAAACAAAAACTTGTTGCCGCAATCCGCCACAGGCGGAAATGCAGACAACTTCAAACAGTTTGTTTTCTTTTTGCTCATAAACTTGGCTTTTGCTTAACGTGTTTTTTCAGAAGGTCGGTCTTTGAGCCAAGAAGAACACTTTGTAAACATGGAATGATTGTTTTGAGTTTAGAACTTAGTATTTTTTTATCATTCTTTAAGGATAACCAATTTTTTATGCACTCTTTCATTATTGCTTGTGATTGTGCAATTATAAATTCCGTTTGCAAGTTTTGGTAAGGATATATATTGCATTGTACTCCAAGGCGACAGGTTTTGCCTAAAAACTTCTTTGCCGGTTATGTCAAAAATTTGAAGTGTACCACTTTTGTTTTGGGGTAAGAGATAAATTATTTTGAAGCTGCCGTTATTAGGGTTTGGGGATATTGAAAATTTAAAATCGTGTTGCTTAATTTCATTTATGCCTGTAATCAAACAAGGGCAAGTTGTTTGTGTAGTATCACAGCCCAAATAATAATTGGGATGATAAACATTGCCTCTGAAATTAAAACAAGGTAAATGCAAATCATGCAAATGAACATCACACCCTAAGCCTGCACTATCGGGGTAATTGATATAATGAAAATCTACTACACTACTACCCGATGAAATATAAATTTTGCCGTTGGCGGCAAGATACATCCACCAAAAATCTGTTTGAAATGGAGGTATTGGGGAATAATACCCATCATTAACGGCAACCGTTGTTTTACTTGCTGCAATATCAGAAGTGTCGGTATTAAATTGATAAATTCTTTGAAAAGAAGCGTTATATAAATATTTTGAATCAGGTGAAAAAGCCAAACCAAAGCCTGTGGCACTGTCATTTAACGCAACATATTCTAATCCTGTAAAATTACCGCTGCACCTGTCAAAATTAAATAACCGCACATCATGAAAGGCCGTTGATATTCCACCGCCTCTACCCGAACCATAAACAAATTTAGTGCCGTCAGGGGAGAAAGTAGGTTGTGTAGCATTACCTGAAAAAGGAATCGGAAATCCTAAGTTCTGAGTACCTATGTAGGTAATGCCTGATGAATCCAATAAAAATTTATGAATGATAGTGGTTGCATCTTTTAATGCAATAATCCACCAATCCCTTCCGTTGGCGTGCTTACACGCTGCCAATCCACCAGCTATAATATCATTTAATATAATCTGATTTTTTGCCGTTACCGCACCTAAACCGCCATTGAGCGATAAATCAATTTCTGAATAATATAATTCTGTTGAAATTAAGTAAGGCGCATTATAATTTCCTGTCTGGTGAAACAAAATATATTTATCGGGATGATTTGGATAAGGTAAAATGATATTGCCATGTGAAAGCGGTAAACCTGAGGAAGAATCACAATAATCATTGGTAAATGAATTAGGGTTTAATCCACTACCATTTAGCATGGTGTCGCCTGTGGCATCGGCTATCCAACAACCGTTGCTGCTCATTAATAAATTTCCATTTTCATCACTTATATTTGCTTGTGTTGCTCCAAATGACATTTTTCGATAACCGCCAATGACTGTTACCGATGTGCTGTCATATAATATTTCGCCTTTGCCATGTGTTGTATATAATCCTCCTGTACTCTGATAGCCTATTAAAAAATTATGTGCTTTTCCCTGTGCTTTTATTAGCATAGGGGTAAACATCACAGCTAAAATCAACAATAATTTTTTCATCATCTTATAATTACAATTTTATAAGAATTACTTCCTTCTCTTGTTTTAATGATTAAAGAATAAATGCCCTGTTTTAATTGCTGAATTTTAATTCTGTTTTCTTTATTACAGTTAAGCATACCGGTATAAACTACTTGCCCAATAGCGTTTCTTAGTTCTGCATTAAATAATTCAACATCTTTACATGAAACAGATACAAAAATATTATCATTAGCAGGGTTAGGCTTAACAATAATATTCAAATTATTATTTATTGTTTCAGCATTGCGATAGATACCGAATTGCAAGCAATTAACATCATCGTTGTAAGTTAAACTATCATTCACTAATTCCAATGCAGCTCTTGCTCTATAAACCACTTCGCCTCCATAGTAGGGGCATTGCTCGGCTATCGTCATTAACTGTGCATATAATTCATTAATGTTTGTATAGTTTGCTTCCTCCAATTGCATAAACAGCTCGTTCATTAATGTGCTGTTTGTTTCATTCTGTTCATCGCCATTTATAATGTTGTTGGTTAATTCACCTTCATACATTTCGCCCGACATAACAGCGTTATGCTGCAATACAATGTTCTGTCTTGTTGTTTCTAAATTTTCTATTTGTATAATCCATTGTTCTAATAAAGAGTCTGCATTAGTACCTGATTGCTCAATGGAATCTCGTATAGTTTCAAAATGTTCTAAATAACTATTAAATATTTTCAATAAAGTATCTATGTTATTCAACATTGGAGTAAACGTAGTATCCATTTTGCCGTAGGTTTCAAATCTTCTTTCTACTGCATTGAGTTTTCCTTCTGCCTCTGCAAGCATTTCATTGTAAAAATCCTGAAACAATGTGTCGCTTGCAAGCAAGCTGTCGTTGTTTGATAATACTTCAAACAAATACTGCCTTGCCATGCTTTGGTTTTCGGGGATAAATATATTTCTCATTTTATAATGGCTAATTTTTTAGCTGTAATAAAACCATTACTTTTGATTAAGCACTGATAAACCCCACCACCTAAAAAACTCAAATCAAAATTTTGTAATGTACTCCATTGAGGTAAGTAATAAGAAAAAACTTTCTTGCCTGTAATATCATACACATCAAAAACACCTTTTTGATTTTGGGGTAAGAGATAAATTATTTTGAAGCTGCCGTTTGATGGGTTTGGCGAAACAGAAAATTTAAAATCATGTTGCTTAATTTCATTTATGCCTGTTGCTAAGCATGGACAGGTTGTTTGTGTGGTATCGCAGCCCAAATAATAATTAGGGTGATTAACATTTCCTCTGAATGAATAACAGGGTAAATGTAAATCATGTAAATGAACATCACATGCCATGCCTGCACTGTCAGGATAGCTGATATAGTGATAATCTACTACACCGTTGCCTGATGAAATATAAATCTTGCCGTTGGCAGCAAGGTACATCAGCCAAAAATTTGTTGAGAATGGCGGTACAGGCGAATAGAAAACATCATTAACTGCTACTGTGGCTTTGCTTGCTGCGATGTCAGAAGTGTCAGTATTAAACTGATAAACTCTCTGAAAAGAGGAATGGTATAAATATTTTGAATTGGGTGAAAATGCCAAACTGAAACCATTGGAACTGTCATTTAATGCGATATATTCCAATCCCGTAAAATTACCGCTGCACCTGTCAAAATTAAAAAGCCTTACGTCATGGAATGGGTTTGTTCCCCCTTGACCGAAAGTATATGCAAACTTAGTTCCATCTGGAGAGAAAACAGACTGTGTTGCATTGTAATTAAATGGTTGGGGGAATCCTAAATTTTGAGTACCCATGTAGGTAATGCCAGATGAATCCAATAAAAATTTATGAATGATAGTAGTCATATCTTTTAAGGTAACAATCCACCAGTCCCTTCCGTTGGCGTGCTTACAGGCTGCTAATCCCCATGATAAATTATCATTCAAAATAATCTGATTTTTTGCAGTTACCGCACCCAAGCCGCCATTCAGCGACAAATCAATTTCCGAGTAATACAATTCGGTTGAAATTAAATTGTTGTTATAATTTCCTGTCTGATGAAATAAAATGTATTTATCGGGATTGCTCGGATAAGGCAGTATAATATTACCATGCGGTAATGGTAATCCCCCAAAAGAATCGCAATAATCGTTAGTGAATGAATTAGGGTTTAATCCATTACCATTTAGCATGGTGTCGCCTGTGGCATCAGCTATCCAACAGCCGTTACTAACCATTAGCAAATTGCCATTGTCATCACTAATATTGGCTTGCGTAGTTCCAAAAGATATTTTACGAGCCTCACCAATAACAACCACAGACGAACTATCAAACAACAAGCGTCCTTTTCCTGCTGTGGTGTATTGGTCGGTTAGATAATTGTGTCCAATTAAAAAGTTATGAGTTTTACCCTGTGATTGTGCAATCACAGGGTAAAACATCATTAAAGCTATAAAATAAAATTTATTTCGTATCACCTTACAATAATGAGTTTGAAGTTCTGAATTTTATTTTTTGTTCTTACAACAAGCATATATGCGCCTTGTTGTAATTCTCTAATATTAATTATGTTCTCTTGATTACATTTCAATTTTTTATTCAGTACACTTTGTCCTACCGCATTTGTTATATCAGCACTGAATATTTCATTCTCCATGCAACTAACTTTTATTGAAATGTGATCGCTTGATGGGTTAGGCTTTACTTCAATTTTTTCTAATGAAACTTCATTACTTGTTTGTCCTTTCCGATAAATTCCATAAAGCAAACAATTAACATCATCATTATAAATCAAACTATCATTCACTAATTCTAACACTGCTCTTGCCCTGTAAACCGCTTCTCCTCCGTAGTAAGGGCATTGCTCGGCAATACTTAATAACTGCGAGTACAATTCATTAAGGTTTGTATAATTGGCTTCTTCCAACAGTATGAACAGTTCATTCATTTGCGTACTATTTGTTTCATTCTGCTCATCACCGTTAATGATGTTGTTGGTTAACTCGCCTTCGTACATTTCGCCCGATATAACAGCGTTATGCTGCAATAGAATGTTCTGTCTTGTTGTTTCTAAATTTTCTATTTGTATAGTCCATTGCTCAAATAAAGAATCTGCATTGGTGCCTGATTGCTCGATTGAATCTCGCATCGCTTCAAAATCTTCTACAGAATTACTAAATTCTTTTAATAGTGAATCAATGTTATGCAACATGGGCGCAAAGGTGCTATCCATTTTGCCATAAGTTTCAAATCTTCTTTCTACTACATTGAGTTGTCCTTCTGCCTCTGCAAGCATTTCATTGTAAAAATACTGAAACAAGGTATCGCTATTTAGCAAGCTATCATTTGTTGCCAATATCTGAAATAAATACTGTCTTGCCATACTTTGGCTTTCGGGGATAAATTCTTCTGTGAGTACACTGTCGTCTGCAATGATGCGAAATAATATTTCATTATCTATGCCTTCAAGCATATCATAACAAGTTGCACCACATTGGAAAGGGCTTGTATTTAAAATAGGATTAAACCAACCATTATTCTGTTGAGACAATACAGGGTAATAAATATTACCCGGCACATCGGTGGTTCTTACTCTGAATTGAGAACCAAACAATCCAGGCTGGCTTGTATTTGCATTATAAGCACCAACGGTGTCGCGGTAATCAATAAATTTATTTCCATTGTTGGGCTGCACACCAATTAACCCAACATTATTAATGTACAGTCCCAATAAATTATTGCGCATGGTGTTGCCTTTTAGTTGTGCACCCATGCAGTTGCCACCAAAAAATATTCCAGTGGCTGTGCTGTCAATGCTGTTGCAACTGATGCTTGCATTACTACTAATGCTATAAACAATTCCTTTTGTTACTGTGTTGGCAACATTCAAGTTGCGCACACCATTGCAACGAATCTGTGTGCTGTCGCAATTGTTTGATGTTATGCCTTCGCTGTAAAAGTTGCTGCTGCTGTTGTTTTGTTCTATGTAGTTATGTGCGAGCAAGGGTTTGTAAACATTTTGCATCCGTATGCCATAACGCACATTGTAAAGGTACAGGGAATTGTTATCAATACTATAGTTACCCTGTCCGTTTTTATTGATTTCGTTAATGACAATACCCGAAGCCACATTTAATCCAGTGCCATCAACATGAATGGTGTTATTGTTTAAATCCAACTTGGCTGCACCGGCATTGTTGTTGCAAACAATACCTGCACGGGTGGCTTTTATTTCATTCCAGGCAATGGTAGCGCTCAGATAGTCTTTACAACGGTTCACTGTTGCGCCTATATACATACTGTCCATGCGCACATTGTTTAAGTTCAGTGTGCTGTAACTTGTCCACACTCCGCCATAACAAGAGGTCATGGTCTTGTGGTTGTTCATCACGGGCTGCATGGTGAGGTTGCCTCTTTTGCCCGCAGCAATATCGCCAACAGATACTACGGATGTGCCGTTATATGGCTTGCCATAAAAAGCATCTGCCTGTATATTGCCAAAGAAACAATTTTTTACTGTTACAGTGCTGCTTTTTACAACAATACCATTGTTCAGATTTAAGAATTTGTTTAGCCATAATGAATCCTGATAGGTTCCTATGGTTCCAATCCAATCATTGAGCAAAACACCACATTCAGGCTTAGAGCCATGTGTATTTTGTCCTGCATAGTTTTGTTTAAATGCCGTGAAATCAAAAGTTGTTTGTTCTATTTTTAAAGTAGTTCCATTGTAGAAAGCATTTGCAGATGGCGGCATATACACACCCAGCACAAAGTTTTTGATATAAGCGTTTTGCAATGTAGCTTTTGCTTTGTTGTTTGCCAAAACAGTAGTGTCGGCATCGGTAACGGTGCTGCCTTCATGCACTAACAACTCTCCATAGTCAAGCACTGTTATGCCGCGCCACATGGTAAGGCAACCCATCACCACGCTGCTGTCAATATCCAAGTAGCCGCCAGCCTGCACTATAATATGCGCCCCTGCATTCATATATACATTGCAGCGCATCAATTTTAGGGTGTCGTTTACATAAAGCCTTCCGGCAATGTATATATCCAACGTATCGTAACGGTAATTTAATGCTGTGCTGTAAGTGCTGTCCGGAATAATGAGTGTTGCGCTGTTGGTGCAGGGGTAGGTTACAGTAACACACACACTATCTTTCCAAACTGTATTAGCAGGAGAAGTAACGCTTGCTACGTTGTAGAAGCAACTGCCCTGCTGTGTAAAGTAACCGCTTACTGTGAATGTGCTGCACTGCATGGAGGTGAGTGTTACTGTTGCAGGCAGCGTGGTGCCTGTGGTCACAAAGCCCGGTGGGGTAATGTCGCTGAGAATACCGGTCTGCGTATTTACGCTGTTGTTGCACACGGTAATGGTATAGGTCACCGTATCGGTAAAGGCTGCTGCCGTGTCGGTGCCGGCAGTTTTGGTAATGCTCCAGCAGTCTGTACAGGCAGTGCTGTCCATAAACAGCGGATTCTGGTTGTTGTAGTTAAAATAGGCTGTATAGGAAAGCGAGTCGCCACAGTAGTTTTTGCCGGCTACCAGTATGTTGGGCAAAATGGTGTCTGAGGCAAATGCGCACTCAGGAATCAGATTAAAATAAACACAAAACCTGTCGGTGAGGTGTATGCCGCCATTGGCAAAGCCCAAAGCCTGCATGTTGGCAGGTGTTATCTGCCACGAGGGGGCACTGCCGGTAAGGTAGGAGACCGTAACGGGCGTAGCATTGGGGTTCAGTATATAGGCACTGAGTATGTTCAGCCCCTGTGGTATATTAATCAGCCCTGCAAAGTCGGGATAGGCATATCCCGGATTGCTGTTAAAAATGCAGGTAAATTTTTTAAGGGTGTCGCAAAGGGTGTAATTATTAGGGATATATCCTTTGCCTTCGCCAGTGATGGCTGCCTCAAAATATTCTATTCCAAGCGTCACAGAGCCGGCACCACATACCGTATCGGGTATTTGCGAAGTGGCCACAGGAAAGCCGTTGCAGTTCCATCCGTAATATAAAGGGAAGGAGTTTATGGTGCTGTCGCAGCTCACAAAAGTAGCGCATAGCTGCCCTGTAACAGAATCACCGGCTGCCAGATGTGCCGTAAGCGGAATGATGCCGTTAACAGCATTGATGGTACTCTGACCCGTGGGGGTAAACTGCCAGTTTTGAAGGGCAGGGATTGCCCCATTTAAAGGCACTCCCAAAAACACATTGTCGGCACCGGTGCTGTAAATGTCAGGCGTTCCGGGCTGTACAACAACCTTTGGGTTGAGCACTTTAACTGTCCAGCACAACTGTTGCTGCTGTGCATTGGCAACGTTGCTCACAGGCAAAACAAGGTTCAGGTTGGGCTGTACCAATAGCGGTTGTATGTTGGCATTAAAAGGAATGGAGTCTGCTGCTGTTGCTAAAGGTGTGCAAGAGAGGTTTTCTGTTGGATTGCATTCCGACTCAAACAATCCTGTGCTGCTATAAACGGACGACAGCGGCAGGGTGTCAATAGTGTTGCTGCAGTCGAACCTTCGGATAAAACACTGCAATTCCAATCGGGTAAACTGGTCGCCAGCAAAGGCAGCCGTGTCATTGCCTGCGGGACTCATGCTTTGTTGCAAACAATGCATCACTGGCAGTGCGTCAAAGGGTATCTGCACCAGACCTGTAAGCTGTGGTGGTGTCAGCGTGTCGTAAGCAGAAAAGGGTGCCATCAGTTGTCCGTTGTTATCGTAATACACACCGGAACGGACTCTCATCAGGGAGATGTAATAACCGTTAGGTATCTGAAAACTGATGGTATCGGCAAAAAGTGGCGGCACTTTATATTCGTATGGATAAACATCAAAGATACGGTTTCTGTAGCCTGCAAGGTCGGCAATATAAACGGCAGTGATTCGTTTTTCGCAACCCTGACTGTTGGTAACAGTGCTGTTGTTGTAGTACGAGGTAGGTGCAAAGTAAAACCTGCCGCCAAAAGTTTCGCAGTAGAAACGTGCAGAGTCAATAAAGTTCTGATTGGGCAACGGATAACCACTGCTTGCGTTAAAGGAATAATGAAAGTCTGTTTCCATAGCACCAACGGTGTTGGGCATTTGTGGCAGGGTTGCAATGGCATCGGCACCTTGCTGTTTGCCTGTAAACCACAGGTTGTTGCTGATGGGCGAATTGCATACCAGATTGCTTATAGAATTAAACGGCAGACGGTAGTTGCCGCAAACCGAGTAGCGCACTTTAAGCCTGTAGCGTTGCCCTGTTTTAAAAGCCACAAAGGGAAAAGAGTTGTTGGTAAAAGTTTCGAAGGCCTGGATATTGCCACCGGTGGTGTCGCAAAAAGTAAACAGCAACTGATTGCGCGGCACATCGGCCAAAACACAATGGCTGTAAGCATCGGCCCGATTAAAAGCCACCACACTTTGAGTAACAACACTATTGCCTGTTAGCCCAAAGTCTGCACAATCTATGCAGGCATTGGTGTTGGGAATGAGGGTGTCAATATAAAGCACTACACTGTCAATGGTAAGGTTAAAAGAATCCAGCCCAAAGGGAATAATGCGGCTCAGTTGCATAAAGTGCAGTGGCACTCCGGCAGTCACTAATTGCTGATAGGTGTATCCGCCACCGGTGCCGGAGTTGTCGCCATCCTGAAAATAGGCGGAAAGATAATCTTCCAGCGTATCGCTGTAATGGGCAAAATTTTCGTTCAAATAATTTTTAAAAGTGTTGTAATAGTTGTCGCCTTTGATTATCTTTGTTGCATTATCAGTGCGGCTGTCATTATTGCTGTCCTGTAAGCCAAAAGAAACACGATTTATTTTATAATTTGAAACAATAGCACCTGGGGCAAGGCATCCAGGGCAGTGGACACTTATCTGGTCACCGGTGTAGCTTAGCGGCAGCCATTGTTGACGCACATCAGAAATCACGGGCAGGGTATTGGGCGTGGTTTGTGTCAGGGTAAGACAGTTTGACGGATTGGGCAAGGTATAGAAATTGATTTGATAGGGTGTTGCTCCTTTATCAATTCTGCAGCAGGCCTGCACGGTAAATTCAAAATGGGCACTGTCTAAAAATGCTTTAAAGCCTGCACTGTTCATGTTAAAATAGTAGTTGTAGTTTCCGGCTTCACAAAGGTTGGTGTCAACAGCAGCAAAAACATAATCGGGTTTTAAAACAAGGGTGTCGCCTTGCGTAATACGATAGTAAACCAACTGTGCATGCGTGGCAGGACCGGCAATGCGCAAATTGGTGTCGCAATGTACCTCTGCTCTGAGCCATCCGTTCATCAGGCAGTTGTTTACAGGCACACTGCAACCATAAAGCTGATAGTCATAAGGCGATGGCAAGAGTCCTTTTAAACGCACTTTCAAAAGAGCGCTGTCGCCAAAGGTGGCGCCCGGTGCTACGGAAAGGTCTGTCACCGTGGGGCTGAAAATTAAATTCTGAGAAACATCTGCCGACCCTCCGCTGGCATGGGTGCTGATGGACGTAGTGTTGGCTAAGCCTATATTATAGTCTGCAGACACACCATCGCCACAAACTTTTCTTCCCTTAACAGAATTAAACCCCAATGGTTATAATTTTTTTGAATGTTAAACAGGTTGGTATCTTCTTCGGAGCAACGCAGGGTATTAAAAGCGATAATAACGGTATCCGCATTGCCGAAGTTCTTTATTTTGAAGGCTGCTTCAAACAAGGCATCGGCAACTAAATTTTTGCACAGCCAGTCGCTGCGGTGCAGGGTATCCACAGCAACAGTGCAAAGGCTTCCTGTATTTTGTTGCCAGCTAAAACTTTGAAATGGAATTAATGACAGTGCATTATAATTGGGCAGGGCATTATTGAGTGTTGGAAAGGATTGGTTTATGTTAAAGAACAAAGAATCCATGGCTCCCATACCACTGTTGGTAACACGATATTGCCAGTGAACAAAGTTCACCGTATCGTTCAGGCAACTGAAATCATACAAAGAGTCTGCTGGCGCCAGACGTTCTATTTTCACAACAGGAGCATCGCCACTGTTAATGTAGTAGTTTACGGTGATACCATTTTTGCAATTGGTGCAGAAAATATTTGATGGAATGTTGTTGTTGCATGTCCATTGCAACTGCGCAGCTACAGACCCGCAGGCAGGGCTTTTATCCAAACATTCATTAGCCTGAACAGCCTGCCTGATGACAAGGGTGTCGCCAATGTTCAGCACCTCAGCAATGTTGGGTGTTGTTGGAACAAAGTTGCCGTTTAACCCAATATTATATTCCGGTTGCCCTGTTGTAATCCGTTGACAATAGTTTGTAGCATCGGGTGTAAAAGTAAAGTTGAAATTGAGTTTTGTAGTACCGGTGTTCTGATAGTAGAAATAAAGAAATGAATCTGTTTTGTAGTAGGCCACCTTGTTGAGGTTAGAGGATAAGGACACCAGCTTGGGTATCTGCACATTGAGCGAGGTGTGCACATTGCCCTGATTGTTGACAGCTAAAGTATAGTTAGTGCAGAAGAGTCTGTAAATGTTTGGACAAAATTAATATTGCTGTTTCCTTGGGTTGTATCTGAAATAATAGAGCAGTCAATAAAAGCATGATACGATAGTGTTACAGCGTTGCTGTTGGTTACGGTAAAACTCATGGTTTGCCCGTTGTTGTAGGTAACTACATTGCTCACATTGTTAGATGCAGCAATATAATCAAGATAGATGGGGCTTGCATTGCTGCAATTTGCCGCAGGCGCATTGCTAAGCGAGGCAGTAATGACTACCCTTGCACCGGTGGCTCCTGAAAATGAAAGTGAGTAAACATTGCTCTCGCAGGCACCTATGGTGTCGGGCGGCAGTGTTAAGGCAATATTTACTGTCTGTGATTGCGCTTTTGTAAAGAATGTAAACATGCAGAGCAAAAGGGCTATTGCAGTTGTTTGGATTTGGTTTTTCATATTATTTGGTTTTTAAAGGGTACAGCTAAATTACATTGATTTTTTGGATTTCATAGCGATTGCTTAAAAATTAAAACGTGGGCTGATTCCTATGCTCGTTACAGTGGGAGTCGAAGCCCAGCACACGAAGCAAAAGGAACGCCCACGTTTTACGCAGGCGTTTCTACTTTTACTTTCCTGTGTGCTTGAAATCTTCGACTTTTCTGTAACAGGAAATTTTAAAGCGAAACGCTTTTTATTTTTTATTTTCTTTATTCTATCTTATTCAATATAAAATACATTTATGTTACAAGCAGTAAAAGTGTAGAATCTTTTTGAAACTACCAAATAATTTTTAACTTATTTTTACTTTAAAAAACAGTTCACATTGAATTTGTAAGCTAATTGAAATTGTGATAAATAGCTCTACATTTCAAAACAATAAAAAGTTGCAATCTTTTATACAACTGATTGTACTATCGAAAAATCTGACCGCAACATCAATCTAAGTTACAATCCAATCAAATGTTAACGGTAAATTTCAACAACGGGCTGCGAATTGCTGCAGTGATATCCTCTATACATTCCTTCTGAATTAAAAATTAATTGGGGTATTCCTGTTTGGTCTATTGCAATTACACCTCCTTCGCCTTCGGTCTTCATTAACTTATCGAGTACCACCTTCTCACATGCTTCTTTTAAAGAAAGTCCCTTGTACTCCATCAGACAACTAATGTCGTATGCCACTACAGAGCGGATAAAATACTCACCATGACCGGTGCAACTTACAGCACAAGTGTTGTTATTGGCATAAGTACCTGAGCCAATCACAGGGGTATCGCCAATGCGCGAGTAACGCTTGTTAGTCATGCCTCCGGTTGACGTGGCTGCTGCAAGATTACCATCAGCATCTTTTGCAACAGCACCAACAGTTCCGAATTTTTTTTCATTGCTGTGATCAAGCTGTGTTGTGTCAGAACCCTTCACTTCCTGCCATTGCCGATACCGAAATTCATCAAAGAAATATTGATCATCACAAAATGCTAAATGATGTGCCCTGGCAAGTTCTTCTGCACCGATACCATGTAAAAAAACAAAGTCAGTATGTTCCATCACTGCTTTGGCGAGTAGAATTGGATTTTTAATTTTTTGAACTCCCGCCACTGCACCTGCCATTCCATCTTTACCATTCATTACAGAAGCATCCATTTCGTGTTTACCTTCATAGGTAAAAACACTACCTCTGCCTGCATTAAACAAAGGAGTATTTTCCAATTCAATTACAGCTTGTGTAACTGCATCTAAAGCACTTCCTTTTGCTTCAAGCACCTTATATCCTGCTGTTAATGCTGTTTGCAAAGCTTGTTTGTATGCTGCCTCTTTCTCAGGTGTCATGGTTGAAGGACTAATAGTGCCTGCGCCACCGTGTATGGCTATTGTAAATTTTTTCATTTGCTGAAATATTATTTCCAAAGGTTCATCAATTCCAGATTTACCTGTTTACCAAAAAATATTTTTGTGCTATGTTCAAACGACTTTGTAAAATCTGAAACATAAAATCTGTTTGGGCTTCTTCGCTCCCTACTGATTAAAGACTCTGCCTCCAATATTTTTTTCAATTTTGCAGCAACTACTTCTGCTGAATCAAACAACTTAACCTTAGACCGAAAAAAATGATTTATCTCCTTTTTGATGAGTGGGTAATGTGTGCACGCAAGTACTAAACCATCTATTGTTTTAAATGGCTCGTATGAAAGATACTCGTCCAGAACAGCAGATGAAATATTATCATTATAAAATCCTTCTTCAATCATAGAGGCTAATAAGGGTGTTGCAAGCGGATGAAAAACCAGCTGAGGTTTGCGTCTCAAAAATTTTTCCTGATAGATACCTGATGTTATAGTCGTTTTGGTTGCAATAATTCCTACACTTTTTATATCATCATCAGCAATAACAGCTTCTATCATGGGGTCAATGACATTGATAACAGGCACACTACCTTTATAACGATCGCGTAGTAATGAATATGCTGCAGCCGATGCTGTGTTGCAGGCAATAACAATAGCTTTACATTTTTGTTCATGCAACAAAAATTCTGTAATTCTTTCTGCATAGCTTCTAATTAACTCAACAGATTTATCTCCATAAGGAACATGGGCAGTATCGCCAAAATAAATAAGTTGTTCATGAGGTAATGTTCTGCCGATTGCTGCCGCAACAGTAAGCCCGCCAATACCGGAATCAAAAATACCTATAGGCTGATTAACTGTCATGCTGCTTCCTTATATTTTATTTTAATCTGTTCAAGTAAATCGAGCAATTCATCCAAACTGTTAGAGGTCACCAATTTCACTCTGAAATCACGAAAGTGATCCGTCCCTTTAAAATAGTTTGTGTAGTGTCTTCGCATCTCCAGAATACCAACAATGGGACCTTTCCATTCAACAGACTTAATGAGGTGTGTTCGGCAAACTTCTACCCTTTCGGATATACCGGGTACGGCAATGGCGCAGTTACCAGCAAGGTAATCTTTAATCTGATTAAAAATCCAAGGGTAACCAATACTGGCTCTTCCTATCATTATACCATCAACGCCATATCTGTTTTTCATATCAAGTGCTTTTTGTGGTGAATCCACATCACCATTTCCAAAAACAGGTATTGTCAGTCTTGGATTATTTTTTAACTCCCCTATCAGACTCCAGTCGGCACTGCCTTTATACATTTGTGATCGTGTTCGCGCATGAACCGTTAGTGCTTTTATACCTATATCCTGAAGCCGTTCCGCAACTTCCAGAATGTTTTTTGTTTTATCATCCCATCCCAATCGCGTTTTTACTGTCACCGGAAGTTTTACGGCATCAACTATTGCCTTTGTCATACTCACCATTTTAGGAATATCCTGCAGCAAGGCTGCACCTGCACCTTTGCACGCAACCTGTTTAACAGGGCAACCATAATTAATATCAATCAAATCAGGATGCGCTTGTTCTGCTATTATTGCTGCCTGTTTCATTGACTCCACATCAGAACCAAAAATCTGAATACCAATGGGTCTTTCATATTCAAAAATATCGAGTTTATGTGTACTCTTGGCTGCATGACGTATAAGTCCTTCGGAGCTGATAAACTCTGTGTACATTAAATCAGCACCATGTTGCTTGCAAACAAAACGAAAAGGTGGGTCACTTACGTCCTCCATAGGAGCAAGTAACAATGGAAACTCACCTAATTGAACTGAACCAATATTCACCATAATCTGATCTGCAACAATTGTAAGGATGCTTACTTTCGTGCAAAATTAATAAAGATGATAAAAGGCAAGTGGCAACATAGTGACCCTTTATTGAAAATGTTACTTTTTTGTGGTATTGTGATGATATGTTTTGGACTTATTTCGGTTCTTAACATACCGTTGATTCATATTTTTTTCGGAAAAAGTTTGCCGGAGGTAATGAGTGGCTTTAGCAGTGGCGACACCACCTACATAAATGCCATGAAGTTTATTCAGATATTTTCACAACTCGGACTCATGCTTGTTCCTGCCTGGCTCTGTGGCTGGCTTTTTTCAGATAATGTGGTTCAGTTTTTTCAATTTAAAAAAATTAATTTCATTCAAATTTCTGTTATCGTTGTTGTTACAATATGCTTATCGCCATTAATTAATTTGTTACTCGACTGGAACAGTCACCTTCAATTGCCTGCTTCATTAGCTGCAATGGAAGAAATGATGCGCAGCATGGAAACAGAAGCCGAAAAGCTGACTGAATCCTTCTTGGTAATGCATACAAATTTTGACTTAATCATAAACCTTTTGATGATTGCTTTACTTCCTGCTGTAGGCGAAGAATTACTATTTCGTGGTGTGTTACAAAAGCTCATACAACAAGCCACAAAAAATAAACATTGGGCTGTACTAATTACAGGATTTATTTTCAGTGCCATTCACATGCAGTTTTTTGGTTTCTTACCCAGGTTTATGCTGGGTATATTTTTAGGCTATCTTTTAGTTTGGACAGGTTCTATCTGGGCACCTATTTTAGCACATTTTATTAACAATGGTTCGGCTGTGCTGCTCAGTTATTATGAACAAAAAAATGCAATCACTATTGATGAGGAAAAACTTGGCATCAGAGAAGGTGAATACTGGATGGTTTTTGCATCCATTATCATCACTGTATCAGCATGTTACATCCTTTATAGAAGTAAACAAAAAACTTCCTGAAAGATTGTAGTAAATACTCTATTTTGTCACTTATTACTTGAGGGTTGTTGAAGTACTCACATCGGTAAGTTATTAACAATTTATGGCTAACTTTACGCATCATTTAAAAAGGTATTTCTAAATTGTCGAGAATTATTGCTTTTTGCGTATTGTATTTTGTTGCAAACGTTACGCTGGCACAGGATATTTTTATGTCCAATGGTGTGGTGAGTGGTTGCAGCGGAACATTCTATGACAGTGGCGGTGATTCAACAAATTATGCTAATAACGAAAACTATGTTTACACCATCTGCAGTGACCAGCCCGGTAAATGTATACAGCTAAGTTTTCAATCATTTGCAATTGAAAAAGATTTTGATTTTGTTTTTATCTATAATGGCCCTTCGACTTCCTCACCTTTATTAGGTACATTTACAGGAACCAATTCGCCCGGAATAATAACTGCAACATCAGGTTGTTTAACAATTCGATTTTCTTCTGATTATACGGTTAACAGAGGTGGATGGAAAGCCTACATCAATTGTATTAATTGTCCGGTTAATGGCTGCCCCACTTGCAACGGTGGTGCTCCTCCTCCAAACGATGCTTGTTCAGGCGCTCAGAATCTTGGTGTACTGCCAGCACCTGCTGCATGCCCCAACGGCATTGGCGCAGTGAGTCTGACAAATACTTCAAACCTTTGTGCAACTTCCGAAATTCCATACCAATCACTTCAGGGTTGTAAACCAATAGGCAATATGTCAAATCCTGCTACTGATGTTTGGTACAAATTCAGTCTTACCGCTCCTGTACTTGATATTACCATCAATGGTTTAATAACACCACAGGTTGGGCTTTACTCAGGAACAGGATGTGGAAATTTAGTTCCGCGTGGTTGTGCTATCGGTGGAGGCGGTTATTTATATACTACTTTTGGTGGTCTTGCCGCAGGAACCTATTATCTTCAGATAAGTGGTGGTAATATGAATGATCAATGTAATTTTTCTTTATCACTTCAAAATAATTTTGACTGTAGTGGTTGTGTGATGCAAAGTGCATTGACGGTTTCACCTCCACCTTCCAATGGATTTTATCTGTCGGGGCAGCAGGTAACGTTCTGTTTAAATGTTACTGATTTCAACCCTACTTCTGCAAACTGGCTTCATGGCATCGCACCAAAGTTTGGTCCGGGATGGGACACATCAACATTAATTGCCTTGCCTCCGTCATCGTGTTCCAATAATGGTTTTTGGTCATGGTATGCCAACCCCATAATTTCATCAGCCAACAACCAACCTTTTGGCCCGGGATTTTTTTATGAAACTTCTGCAGGAAACAGCAGTAATACTCAAGATAATAATCCGGGAAACAATTTCGGTGATAATCTTGGACAGAATTGTACGCTCAATTTTTGCTGGAAGATAAACACATTGCCACAATCATTGTGCAATTTTGGCACCAACCTGAATGTATTTATCGAAACCTATACCGATGGTGAAAGTGGCTCATGGACATCAACGGCATGCGCCAATGATCCTGTTCACGATTTATATGCAACCCTTGCATGTTGTATTCCACCGGTGGTGGCAATTACGCAGCCTGTTTGTTTTGGTACACAAGGTTCTGCAATTGGTACTGCACAAGGTTCAGGTCCGTGGACATATATCTGGAAAAATTCTTCAGGTGTAATTCTTCAACAAAATGGCCCTGTTAACGGAATTGATATAATCAACAATCTGAATCCCGGAACTTATCAACTCATAACAGAAGATGTTAATGGTTGTCAAAGCACAGTAAGTTTTGCTGTAATACAGCCGCAGCCACTGGCTGCAACATTAACTGTTTCAGCTACAAAATGCGGGTTAGTTAACGGCTCGATAAATGTAACTGCGTCAGGAGGGACAGCACCCTATAGCTATAGCATCAACAATGGTGTTTCCTATCAAGGCAGTCCACAATTTAACAATCTAAATTCCGGTAATTTTACAATTACAATTAAAGATGCCCATAATTGTACTGTATCTGTACCTGCAGTGGTTAATGCAAGTACCATCCCTGTAATTAATAGTTTTACATGGCAAGACATTACCTGCTACAATGGCGCTGACGGAGAAATTACCGTGTTGGCTTCGAGTGGTATTGGCCCTTATGTTTATGAGATAAAAAAGAGTGGTCTTACACTTTCGCAAAGCTCAAATATTATTCAAAATGTGCCTGCAGGAAATTATCAGTTAACAGTAACCGATGTGAACGGATGTAAATCAGACACCACAGTTATTTTAACACAACCACCACAGATAAATTTGGTCAGTGTGATTACACCGTCAGGATGCAACCTCAACGATGGGACTATAGAACTTACTATTACAAGCAGTTATTCAGGAACATTACTTTACAGTATTGATAATGGAACAAACTATCAGACTTCAAATTTATTCACCAACCTGAATCCCGGAGTTTATAATGTATTAATTGAAGATGGCAATGGTTGCATGATAAAAGACACGGCCATTGTAAACACGATAAATGCGCCTAATATTGATAGTATAAAATCACAATCTTTAACCTGCTATCGTTCGCAGGACGGTGCATTAAATATTTATGGTTCAGGTGGTGTTGGCACCTTAACATATAGTATCAATAATGGATCGTCATATAGTGCAGCAAATGCATTCAATTCACTTACTGCAAAAACTTATACCATAGTAATAAAAGACAACAACAATTGCAGAGTATATCAATTAGCAGCAGTAAAAGAACCATTACCTATTATCATCAGAGGTGATATTGTTTCAACAAGTTGTGGTCTAAATAATGGTTCTGCCAATCTGCATCCTGATAACGGTGTTTTACCTTTAGAATATTCAACAGATGGAGGTTTGACCTGGTCAACAAATTATTTTTATGGACAACTTCCGCCAGGAACCATCACTTTTACTGTACGTGATGCAAATGGTTGCACATCAACACGACCTTATCAGATTGCAGCTTCAACCGCACCTTCTTTTGATAATGTTTCTGTTCAATCCTTAAAATGTTTCAACACCAATACAGGAAGCATAACATTGAATTCAATTAATGGTATCCCTCCTATTACTTATAGTATTGACAGTGGGATAACCTATCAACCAACTAATCAATTTCAAAATCTTATTTCAGGAAACTATTATTTGTCAATTAAAGATAATAAAGGATGCAGAGCAGACACTACAGTACAATTATCACAACCTGCTCAATTATCATTTACCTCTACAATAACCAATACTGTTTGTAGTTATCCAAATGGCAGTATTGATATTACAGGGAATGGCGGAACCACACCTTATACTTACAGTATTGACGGTGGAGCTACATTTACTGCTAATTCCTACAATGCCAATCTTACACCGGGAAGCTACAAAATTGTTGTACGTGATACAAACAATTGCGAAGAGGCCAGTACTGCCAATATAATTGACGAACCGGGACCAAGAATTACCGGACACAGTTTTTCACCACAAATTTGTGATAATACCGCTAATGCCTCTGTTGCAATCAATGCAATTAGTGGAACAGGCACTCTATTTTACAGTGCTGACAGTGGACTTACTTACAGCACATCAAACAATATTAACAATCTTAATGGTGGTAATTGCACCTTAATTGTTCGAGATGCCAACCTTTGTATTGATACCCTCACACTAAATATTCCTATTTTACATTCACCGCAGATTGATAATAACGCTACTACAGACCCAATATGTTTTGGGAATAATGATGGAGTTATTCAGATAGTTGCATCAGGTGGAAACGGAATCATTAGCTATAGTATAGATAATGGAGCTAGCTTTTTTACAAATTCAACATTCAGTCAACTCAATGCAGGAACATATTATTTAACGGTTGAAGATTCTAATCACTGTCAGGTAAAAGATACTGTCATACTTACGCAGCCACCATTACTAACAGCACAAACCATAGTAAGCAATGAAACTTGCAGTAGCCAGAATGGTATGGTTTCCATTATTGCAGGTGGTGGAACTCCCACTTATTATTTTGAACTAAGTAACAATACTACAGCCACTGACACCTTCTTTACCCAGTTAAGTGCTGGTAACTATTCAATCATCACAACAGATTTTAATGGATGTACCACACAATCTGCTTTTCAGATAAACAACCTAAATAATCCAACTATCAATCAGGCTGCTTCTACCAACCTTAGTTGTTATCAGTCCGGTGATGGCATAATACAACTTACAGCCGCAGGAAATGGACCTGTACAATATAGCCTTGATGGAATAATTTTTCAAAACTCAAATATATTTAGTCAACTAACAGCAGGGAGTTATATAATTACTGTTCGTGATACGAATGGATGCACTACTGACACCACTATATTACTAACAGAACCGGATGCAATTACAGCCAACATACAAACAACCTCGTCAAATTGTACGTTAAGCAATGGCTCCATAACTGTTACTGCTTCCGGTGGTTCAGGTAATTTAACTTATTCTCTTAATGGAGGTTTGTTTAGCTCACAAACGGTGTTCAATAATTTGTCATCCGGAAATCAAAACTTAATAATTCAGGATGCAAACAACTGTCAAACTGCATTTGTAGCATCAATTAATACCATTAATGGTGCAATAATTAATAATATTTCTACTGTTGATATAAAGTGTCATGGTCAACAAACCGGAGAAATTACAATCGCTGCTTCAGGAGGAACAGGTCCTCTATCATACAGCATTGACAATGGATTGTCATCTGTTTTGAACAATCACTTTACCATGCTTTCTGCAGGAAATTACAATATCATTCTTACTGACAGTGTTGGTTGTATTACTTCATCAACTATTACATTAAATGAACCTGATTCTATTATCATTCAACAAGCAGTTACTGCAGCTACATGCAATCAACAAAATGGCTCTTTTCAAATTGTTGTAAATGGTGGCACAGGAACACTCCAACTTTCATTAGACAGCCTCAACTTTAGCCCCAACACCATTTTCAATAATCTTATTGCAGGAATTTATCAACTGCATGTTACTGATGCCAATCAATGTTATGCAACAAAATTAATTGCTGTTCCTAATCTGGCTGCACCTATTCTTACCAATTTTAGCAAAGGTGATGTTACTTGTTTTGGTGACAGCACAGGTTTTATTTCATTAACGGCTAGCGGTGGCACAGGATTATTGAGTTATAGCATTGACAATGGCGTAACCTATCAGGCATTGCCGAACTTTACGAACCTTCCTACCGGTTTTTATCATATAAAAATTTCTGATCAGAATCTTTGTACTGCTGATACCATCATACAATTAACATCACCTGATGATATTGCTGCTACATTTAACATCACCAATGCCAACTGTCAGCAAGCTAATGGAAGTATTTCAATTAATGCACAAGGTGGAAATGGAACATTATTATTCAGCCTTAATGGTGGCCCGTTAAGTCAACAGACATATTTCGGATCATTACCCGCAGGAACACATCAATTGCAAGTGAGGGATGCTATGATGTGCAGTAAAAATATTTTTGCACAGATAAACACCATCAGTGGTCCTACAATAGATAGTGTAATAACACAAAATTTAAATTGTTTTGGAATAAACAGCGGCACCATTTCTATCCTGGCATCAGGTGGTACTGGTGTGCTGGGTTACAGTATAAACAATCAGCCTTTCATAAGCAATGCCAATTTTAATCAGCTGGCTGCCGGCACCTATCATGTAACAGTAACTGATAGTGCCGGATGTTTAGTGTCCGGGTTTGTACAATTAACAACACCTTCAACTATTCAGGTTAATACAACAGTTTCTAATCCTGCCTGTGGACAAAATAATGGTTCGATTACAGTACAGTTAGCCGGAGGCACCGGAACATTACTTACCTCATTAAACGGATCTTCTTATAGCAACCTTACAAATTACTCGAATCTCTATGCCGGAAGCTATACCCTTAAAATTAAAGATGCTAATAATTGTGAGGTGCAGCGCACGATACCATTAAGTAATATTCTTGCACCTAAGCTAATTGGTTCTGTTTTAAAGCAAGTAAAATGCTTTAATGCCAATGATGGTGAAATAAAAATTCTGGCAAGTGGCGGTACAGGGGCTTTAACATACAGCATTGACAATGGTGTAACTACACAAATGTCAAACACATTTAGTAGTTTAACTGCAGGTGCATATTCAGCATCTGTAATTGATCAGAACAATTGCAGAAGCGACACTGTTATTACTTTATTACAGCCAGACTCATTGCAACTGTTATTAACCATTACCCCTGAAACGTGCTCATCTGGCAATGGCAGTATTACTGTTTCATCAACAGGTGGCACTTCGCCATATTTATTTTCGTCTGACAGTGGTCAAACATTTTATAATGTAGCAGGATTTACACAACTAGTCAGCAACAATTATTATCTGGTAGTGAAAGATTCTAAAAATTGCCGTACGCTGAATCAAGTTAATGTCGCAGACCTAACAGGCCCTCAAATTATTTCTCTGACAACTGCTAATGTTTCATGCTTTGGTTTGCAAGATGGCGCAGTACATATTACAACTGCAGGCGGTAATGGCACCTTAAGTTTTTCAACAAATAATTTTATTACACAACAGACAGATACTTTCTTTAATTCATTGCTTCCTGGCAATTATACTGTCTATGTAAGTGATACAAACAATTGTAAAACCAATCATCCCTTTACTATCAGTCAGCCTACTCCTGTACAAAACAATATTACTTCAGCACAACCTACCTGTTTCGGTTATAATAATGGTTCTCTAAATGTAGTAGCAAATGGCGGAACACCACCTTATGACATTTTGTGGTCGTCAGGAAGTACGGACTTCAATCTTTCCGGTATTGCATCCGGGCAGTACTTATTTACTGTTTCTGATGCAAATAATTGTAACAAGTCTGACAGCATTTATTTATCAAGCCCTACAGCTTTAGCAGCAAATCATACAACTCAAAATGGAACATGTTCCGGAAGTGCGAATGGCTCAGCATGGGTATCAGTAGCAGGTGGCACACCACCCTATCAATACAACTGGTCACCAATTGCCGGCAACACCAACTACGCCAATGCCCTACCCGCAGGTTTATATACGGTTGATATTACTGATAAAAATGGCTGTACACTGACTGAACAAATTCAAATAGTAACACCTGTACCAATTGCAAATACATTTTCAAAGAATGATGTCTCATGCTATGGTGGAAGCAATGGAACGCTTATAGCAAATACCACAGGCGGCACAGCACCTTATAGTTATTTATGGAGTTACCAACAACAAACAAATGACACCATTCAAAACCTGCCTGCAGGCAGCTATACAGTGACCATTACAGATGCCAACGGTTGTGATAATATATTTACGGAGCAAATTTCTGCACCACAACAGATAAAACCCAATTCAACTATTACCAATGTTTCTTGTAATGGATTAAGCGATGCTATTGTTGCCTTAAACGTTCAAGGCGGTGTCGCCCCCTATAGTTATCTATGGAATAATGGCACTACACAATCTACTAATGCAAATCTAACAGCAGGCATTTATGTGGTTACCGTTACAGATGCTAACGGCTGTATTAGAGTTAAAGCATTTACCATAACAGAACCGCTACCCATTTTACTTTCAATAAATCTTGTGGACACAATCTGCATTGGACAGCAAGCAACTCTCAATGCCATAGCAGCAGGTGGTACAGGAACATATAACTGGCTTTGGAACAATCAAGCTACTTCATCAACTATTTTGGTTACGCCAACAGCAACAACAAGCTACTTTGTTTCTGTTACAGACAGTAACAATTGCCCATCTAAAACTGATAGTATTTCAGTTAACGTGTTTCCACCGTTAGGAATTGCTGCTACCGGCACCGACACAATTTGTGAAGGACAATCTACCGTTCTGTCATCAATTGCAAATGGTGGAAATGGCGGGCCATATAGTTATCTTTGGTCAAACGGAAGTGATAGTTCAAGTGTAAATGTGTTTCCAACGGTTACAACAACATATAGTGTCAGCATTACAGACAACTGTACACTCACTCCTGCAACAGCAGTGTTACCGGTTGTGGTAAACGAAACGCCATCAATTGATATTTCACCAATGACTGAACAAGGTTGTATGCCTTTAGAAGTACAATTCCTTAACAACTCAAGCTATCCTCAAGGAACAATATTTACCTGGCTTTTTGGTGATGGCCAAACAACTGACTCCATTTCACCGCTTCACATTTACAACACAGACGGAATTTACACAGTAAGTGTTCAGGCAATAACACCTGACAACTGTGTAAGCAGTTTTATCATGTCAAATTCAATTGAGGTTTATCCGTTGCCGGTTTCCTCTTTCAGCATCAGCCCCGAAAGCATTTCAATTTTACATCCTGAAATAACTATTTCTGACAGCAGTTTACTCAGCGCTATCTGGTTTTATGATTTTGGTGATGGAAAGACTTCTGCTTTTCAGAATCCTACACACATCTATCAGGATACCGGCAGGTTTACTGTAATTCAAATTGTTGAAAGTGAATTTGGCTGTCGCGACACTTCAAATAAAGAGGTAATTGTAGAAGGTGCATTTACGGTTTATATTCCTAATGCATTTACGCCAAACAATGACGGTAGTAATGATTATTTCTTTGCCAACGGCTACGGCATTACCGAACTTAAAATGCAGATTTTTAACAGATGGGGAAATAAAGTTTTTGAAACACCATCAGTATCCGGCCGGTGGAATGGCATTGACACTTCAGGCAAAATTTGTCCGCAAGGCGTTTATGTTTATACTGCTAAAATCAAAGATCAGTATGGCATATACCACACCTACAATGGTCAGGTAACGTTAATCAGATAGATGCTTGTCCTAAAAGCAATATAGGATTTTCGAGAAAACCTTTTACAGTGTGCAAGAATTTAGCTCCTGTAACGCCATCAACAACACGATGGTCACAACTAAGAGTAATGCGCATCACATTTCCAGCAACAATATTTCCACTTTTAACAACCGGAACAGATTTTATTGCACCAACGGCAAGAATGCAGGCATCAGGTGGATTAATGATTGCTGTAAATTCTTCAATATCAAACATACCCAGATTGGAAATAGTAAAAGTGTTCCCTTCCCAGTCAGCAGGTTGTAGTTTCTTATCTTTTGCTTTCTGCGCATACGTCTTCACTTCAGCATTTATCTGAGAAAGTGTTTTTGAATCTGCAAAACGTACTACAGGTACCAGCAAGCCTTCATCAACTGCTACTGCAACACCAATATGGATGTGATGATTTGTCCTAATGGTATCGCCCAACCAGGATGAGTTTACTTTAGGATGTTGTTGCAATGCAGCAGCACAAGCTTTTATTACAAAATCATTGAAAGAAACTTTACTGCCTGTGGCTGCATTTATTGCTTCGCGCGCATCCATACATGCTGTCATTTCAACATCTAATGTAAGATAAAAATGGGGTGCCGTAAATTTACTTTCGCTTAGTCTGCGTGCAATAGTTTTACGCATTTGCGAAACAGGTGTTTCTTCAAACGACTCCTGTGTGCGTATTGCCGAAGTAGTACTTCCTGCAACAGTATTTCCTTGCTTAAACCACTCCACATCACGTTTCACAATCCTTCCATTATCTCCGCTACCTTTAATCATTGTTAAATCAAGGCCTTTCTGCCCTGCAAGTGAACGTGCCAACGGTGATGCTTTTACTCTGCTGTCAGTTTCTGATACTCCAACAGTTGTTGCAACAGGTTTTGATTCTGCTTTTGGAGCAGCAACAACTTTTGCAGGTGTTTCTGCAACCATCTTTGCTGCAGGTTTTGACTCTACTTTTTCCGTTGTGGCAGCTTTTTCCGGCTTTGCTTTTGACTCTGCTTCAAGCAAGGGTTTATAATCTTCGCCCGCTTTACCTAATATTGCCAATATACTATCAACAGGTGCAGCCTTGCCCTCTTCAACACCAATATAAAGTAGTATGCCGTTCTGATAACTCTCAAACTCCATAGTGGCTTTATCGGTTTCTATCTCTGCAACCAACTCACCAGACTTTATAGGGTCACCAATTTTTTTATGCCATTTAGCAACAACACCTTCTGTCATGGTATCGCTCATTTTGGGCATTCTAACTATTTCTGCCATGTTTGATTTTACTTGTAATGCTTGTTAATTAATCTTCAATAATGTAAGGATAATCTGATTGTTCATAGACATCTTTAAACAGTTCATCTGCATCAGGATATGGAGATTCTTCTGCAAATGTTACACTGTCTTCAACAATTTCATGTACTTTTTTATCAATCGCGTCAATCTCTTGCTGTGATGCAAGCTTATTTTTCTGGATTACTTTCAGAACTTCTTCAATGGGGTCTTGAGCTTTATATTTTTCCAACTCTTCCTTGCTTCTGTATTTCGCAGGATCACTCATAGAGTGTCCTTTATAGCGATAGGTATTCATTTCTAACAAATATGGACCGTTTCCATTTCTGCAATGACTAACGGCTTTTTCCATAGCCGCATGTACAGTTTCTACCATCATGCCATCAACCGGTTCGCTAGGCATATTAAATGCACAACCCAATTTATATAAGTCTGTAACATTACTTGTTCGTTCTACGGAAGTTCCCATGGCATAATTATTATTTTCTATAATAAAAACCACCGGTAGTTTCCATGTCATTGCCATATTCAATGCCTCATGAAAAGCACCTTGGCGCACTGCACCATCACCCATATAACATAAAGTAACACTGTCTGTTCCTTTATATTTCTCTGCAAATGCAATACCTGCTCCTAATGGAATCTGCCCGCCAACAATACCATGTCCGCCAAAAAAACGATGAGAAGCATCAAACAAGTGCATACTTCCGCCTTTACCTTTACTGCATCCGGTAGCTTTAGCAAAAAGCTCAGCCATGACTGCCCTTGCAGAGGTTCCTTTCCCCAAAGCATGTGCATGATCGCGATAGGCTGTAATCATGTTGTCGGTAGGTTTGATAACAGACATTGCACCTGCAACAACAGCCTCCTGTCCGATATATAAATGACAAAATCCTTTTATCTTTTGCATACCATACAACTGACCTGAGCGTTCTTCGAACCTCCGCATGAGCAGCATCTGCTCATACCAAAATAGATATGTTTCTTTTATAAATTTCTGTTTAGCCATATACTCTATAATGCTACAAAAATAGTTAAATACTGTTTGACTATTTGCCCGATAATTGATCTGAATTAAAAGAAAAAGGTAATAAGACTTTTATACTGTCAAGCACAATAATTTTATTCATTGAACCATACATAATAAACCTAATATCCTGATGGTAAAGGTGTTCATACTCTACCATTACCTGGCGGCATGCTCCACAAGGACTTGCCATAACGGGCTCTTCCTTATTTCCCGGCATTGCCGTAACTGCAATTGCTTCAATTTTAACGTTGGGATACTGAACACTTGATGCAAAAACAGCCACTCTCTCTGCACATAAGCCTGAAGGATATGCAGCGTTTTCCTGGTTTGAACCTTTAACTATTTTTCCATTAGACAATAACACAGCTGCTCCTACATGAAAATCAGAGTAGGGTGCATATGCTGTCTTTGCTGCATCATGTGCTTCCAACATCAGGCTTTTATACTTTGCTGGCAATTCGTCCAACGAATTGTATTCTTCATGGCTGCTTGTTAACTGAATTTTCTGCATCAAAAATATTTTCTAATCAGATGGCTAAAATAAACAATCGCTGAAATTAAAAGCATACACTCCATCGGATTGATTGTAGCACCAAATATCAAGTCACAAAACCATCTTCAAGGTTTTAAACTGCAGGTTTATTATGTATTGATTTCTTCTCGGCCAGAAACCACATAAATGCCATCCAGATTATCGGAAAAATGGCCATTCGATAGCGGCTACATCCAACAACGCCTGTGAAAACTACCATATAAATTACAAACAGCAATAAAAGCAATCGAAACAATATAGCTATCTTATGTGCAAATAAAAATCTGATTAAAATTACTGTCATTATCAAGTTAAAGATGCTGACTAATATCAGAAACAACAACAACAAAGGATTAAATGTTTTCAAATAATCGAACACGCCTTGCCATCCTTGTTCCTGATATTTCTGTTTCCACCCCTCTGTCTGATTATAATCAGGGTTCACAAAAAAAGCCATTAAATCGAACCGGCCGTGATCAACAAAAAAGTTAGCCATCCCTTTTAACTGCATCATCACAAAACGTGCTTTATTCTCTTTAATCAGATACAAACTTTCTTTATTAATATACTTACAATAGCTTTTAAAATCCGACTGCTTATTGGCTTCGCTAAGCAGTGAATCAATTTTTTGCTGTGCAATTACATTTCCTTTATCCCCTACTGCCAGATATGCACCATATTCAGAAATAAACTTTTCATTGACGCTGCTGTAATGAAAATAACCTGTCTTATGATAGTTTAAAGTTGATATAGTGGCTACGGTTAAAATTGGGATTAGTGAAATCCAGACATTTCGCAACCTATAAATGCCCTTTGTATAAAACAACAATGCAATGACAGGAACAATCAAACAGAAGGCATAGAAAACAGGCTTGGTTAAGATAGCCAACGATATAAAAATACAGAAGTACAAAAAGGAATTTGGTTTTCTTACCGACTGAATAAAAAATAAAAATCCGCTGATAATTAAAAACTGAAACAAGACATCAGCCATAATCATGTTGGCATAAATAAATTGTGTAGGAAACAGCAATAATGGCAAAACCACTAACCATTGATTGGCAATACGCTTTCCTGTCAGCAGCCAAAACATAAAAGCTGTAAGAATAAGCACTGCTATGCTCAACAAATTCTGCAATGCCAACAAAAAATAATTATTTGACGAAACTATATGTACCAAAAAAATAAAAAAGCCATACAATGGCGGTCTTCTGCTTTCCAAAAAATCATCATGTGGTGCAGACCAATTGCCTGCATACCATGAACCATGTTCACTTATATTTTCTGCCTGATTTAAATATTCTGTACTGTCAACAGAGAAAGCAATATTGCCACTTCGCAAAGCCAGAATAAAAAATATCAGATGAATCACAGCTAAAGTCCACAGAAGAAATTTGTTCTTCTTCAACCATAATGAAAAATAACCGACAAGGGCTTTCATAGTTATTTAAAGACTTGTCTCACTTTAAGAGATACATTTTTCCCCATCCCTTTCTAAAGTATTTGTCAGCAGTGGTATTTCGATGTTCAATATCATCACCATCAAGTTGTGTTATTACTCTGTAAAGATAAACACCTTTTGCCAATTGATCGCCAAACTCATCTTTTCCATCCCAGGCATAGTCTGTAATGTTTCTTCCAATGTGAATGTTGTTTAATTGCTGTTGGGTTATTTCTTTCACTACTTTACCACTGATATTATAAATCTGAATTTTAAAATAGGCAGGCACTTCCGATCCTGTGAGTGTAAACACAAACTGTGTTCGTGTTGTAAATGGATTCGGATAATTGAACACATTGGTTATGCTGCTCTTATTAATTACCTCAAAAGAAATGCGGAAATCGTTGCTGCCACTAAGGTTACCGCTTTCATCTCTTGCCTGAGCGCGTAGTTCGTATATGCCGTCCACGTTAAAAATTGGATTGTACTCAATCTTGAATGTATTGTCCGGAAGTTGTGCCGGTGTCCAGCGCAATAGCTTTTCTGACAGTGAAGAATTGGCTGCGGTTTCAAAAAAAATCTGATTCTCTACACCATCAGGATTTTTTACATAAACCTTAAATTTTGAAGTGTCATTCAAAGCTAAATATCTGTTTTCATCTTTGAGTTTAATTAATATCTGTGGCTTGGCTGAAACAATATCTCCATTAAGGATGTGTTGTCCGTCAAATGTGACATCCAGTATTGGGTTGGTCACATCACGATTTACATTAAAATCTATTCTTGCATAATTATTAAAATGATATTGTTCCGGTTGATCATTACGTGGATTAACCTCCATCCACAATGAATTTAGTCCCGGATAAGAAGCCGTTGTAAACTTTACAGAAGCATTCAATGTGTCGCCATGTAATAAAGGATGAAAGCGTGTAGAAGTAATGTTGCGTCTTACATTATCTTTATCATACAAGTAATAATCCACAAGCAAATCACTCATATCCGACAGACTCACATTCTCTACCGGCATTTTCCAATGAATAGTATCTCCCTGAGAAACATTGCTCGACTGAAACGAAGAACCCACAGGATTCAACACTGCTTCCGGTACTTCCTGATAATAGATTTGCCAGCGATTGAGCTGCGGTGGTGTTCGATAAACAGAATCCTCCATATATGCACGCAAATAAATTCTCGGATAAATAAATGGATTAATGTTCAGGTTAAAATCTATCTGCGAAGGTTGAATAGCACTATATAAAATATGTTCAGAATTCAATGTATCTACACCTACTATGTCAAGCGCAAGTGTATCTGTATTGATAGGCTCTACACTATTATTTGTCCAATGCAAACTGTTCCACTGAATGGCTGGGCCAATAATCTCTGACATCATGTAGCCTTTATACCAATTTCCGCCAAGCATTGTTGTGAATGTAATATTCTTAGTACTATCCGTAGATGCAACAACTGTTTGTGCTGTTGCTGGAAATCCCTTTTTAAAAAAGAAAATAAAATGTTTGCTATCAGGAATTGTATCCACATTATTGATGCCTTGTTGTGACAATGCAAAACGAAACTGCCCTGACCACGACTTACTCATAAAATGTTCTGTCACACTATACAAGACCACATAGTTTCCTGTTGGAATACGATTGATAAAATTGGCAAGGCTGTCGAGGTTGCGATAAACAGTATTTCCGCCTACACTATAAACAGAGTCTGTGGCAAATGCAAAAAATCCCTGGCTACCATTTACCGTTGCCTGACAAGAATCGTAAAAAGGAGGCTGATTGATGTTGCCAAATTTTCCTGCAAAATCAAGCGTGCTCCAATTTTGTAATGATATTGAATCCAGCACCACTGCGTAAATGGCACGATAGTTACAACCCCCTGTTGCAATCAGTTGGTTGTTGAGTTGAACATTATCTGAAGTAATGCCTTGCCCGGGCACATCCCATGCTGACACCCGCAACTCTGCCTGTGTGTTTTCATAATCCCACTTACGTTGTGGCTTATTATAAACGATGTTGGTATAACTATCATTTTTAAATTGAAAAAAATGTGCCTGACTCCATCCTGTCTTCTGCGGAATATAAATAAAAGAACTCTCTTTCCATTTAAATGCAGTAGGATAAAGTGTTGGATCAAGACTTACCCGCCAATAATAAACCTTTCCACTGTCGCATGTGAATGGTAATGGCCACTTAATGATGCCTCCGGTTTGCGTTATCGTTTTAAATCTTAGAAATGGCGAATTAAAAGCATCGGTTGTATCTAATTCAAAGCGATAAGTTTTTTGTGCTGCATAAATATTATCTGTTGTAGCTTTTAAAATTACTGAAGGATCAGGCACAATGGCGTATTTAAATGGATATACCGGTGTGATATCAGTAGAAATTATTTGTAGCGGCACATTAAGTACTCTGTTGTTAAATTCATTACATTCAGTAATGGTACCGGCATAGTCAACAAAAACATCAAAATAATTCAAGCCTGTTCCTTTATTCACATCAACATTCATAGTGAGTTGCAGTGTGTCTTTATAAGGTATATAAGGAATCAATGTATCAAAAGCTGCTGTGCTGTTATCAGGAAATTTTCGCACCACATGAACTGTAACAGAATCTTTGGTTGCTTTACCCAAATTACTTATTGCAATATTCATTTTGAAATCGGCAAGTTCGGAAGTAACCTCAGTAGGTTGAAATGTTATTGCCGGCTGTGAAACTGCATAGTCGGGTTGCAATGATGGTGCTAATCTCAATCCGGGATCACCATGCCACAGCATACCCAATGCAGTAGATTTATAAACCATTCCATTATTGCTGTAATAAGTTTGCATCATGGAATCCAACGCATGTTTTATTGCCATGCCAATAGGTTTATCATAATCTCTGTATGCAACGTTGCGGTATAATTGTATAGAATATTCACCCAGCTCCTGAATATTTCCAAGTCGGGGTTTTGCTAAGAATCCTACTGATCCTTTTTGCGGAAGTAAAACAAAATCTTCGTTCAATAATCTTGAAGGTGAATAAATATCACCCACATTACATGACTGTGCAAATACAACAGGATAGCGTCCTGCATTGTGCCAGTTTTGTGGAATGTCTGTTGCAATATCAAAAGTTGACCCTGCTGCATGACCAAAAAATGTCATGATGCTGACACCACTGTCAATACGTGCCTGCAACTCCACAGCCTGAATATACTCTATTGGGTCAGTAGAAATTTTATAATAGTTTGTAACCGTACAGCCCATTGATGTATCTCTTATAGCTGCTTCATTCTGATCCATAAAAGCTTTGATGCTTTGTTGTTCAAAACCATTATTCCCTCCAATAAAATGCAAGACATGTTTCAACCAGTCGTCAGGACAGTTCTGTCTTGCTGCTTCATGAGCCTGTGCTTTCTCCAGATAGTTTGTAACATCAGCTATATTCTGTGCAGCTATACGCCCTGTTGCAAGACGTGGAACAAAAGTTGTGTCAACAATTTTATTGCTGAACATATAGTCTGATGGTGGATTGCCATAGGTAGGCACCAGACAAAGTGTGTCTGCTACATTACTCACACGTACCTCTTCCGGATAAACGGCCTTACCCAGCAACAACAAATAATCCGGTTTATTATTAAATGCTGCTATAGAAAACCGGCAGAAGTCTTTTATTGCCAATGGATGTTTGTAAATGCCATAAGCAAACTGATCATATAACTCATCAATATCAACAAGCAATGGGTTGTAGCCTGTCTGTGTTCTGAAGTCACGATAATTTACTGCTTCGCTCCAGAGTTTCTTATGCGATACAATTAAATAATCGTACTGTGGTTGATTGTAGCTGTAGTTAATAAAACGTGCAAACTTCTGTGGATCGGGGTCGTTGTTCTCCGGTGATAAATAAAAATCAACAGTTGAAGAATAATGGGCTGACACCGGTGCAAGCAAACAATTCTTTTCAGCACCATTTACAGGAATCAAGGCCTGAAGCAAATTTCCTGTTCTCACAGTTGTTATTTTAGAAACAGTGTCACCTGAAATTATATAAACGAATCGTGTAGAATTGTCACTGCTCAGAAAGTCAGTAAAATCTACTCTTGCTTTGTTTCCACCATTGCTGACAGTGAAAAACTGAAAAGGTTCCAACTCACCATTAAAAGAATTAGCATGAGGGTACTGAAGTTTAAAATAGGTAACAGACATAAGGTTTGTTCCACCTGAATTTGCTACACCACTAAACACCAAACTGTTTGTTAGTGACAATGATGATGCCGGAAGATTAAAATTATAGTCATGTCGCCCGTAGCCAAAAATTGAGTTGTCCGTAAAAACAGCATTCCCGTTGAATTCAACATTAAATGTATGAAAATGGCCGTCATAATTAGCATTAACCATTCTAACCTCCGCATTAGGAGTTGGCGCAGTAGTAAAAGTCGAAACATTGGGAAGTGAAAAATTATCTGCCGGAGCGGCTGCAGAAAATGTGTTTCCGGAAAAACCTTCAGGCCCGCTATAGGATGGGTCAACATCTCCTTGTGAATCACCTTTCAGATATTTTGATGTATAGTTTCTTTTGAGTGTTTTTGTAACATAATTTTCCGGCATGTAAAGTGAAAAGTTTACATCGGTTTCCAAAATCATCCGTTTCACCGGTGTTCCGGGAAGTACAGCTGCCGTAAGAAAGTAAACTGCCGTGTCGCAAAACAAACTAAAGTCGGGATTCAACTGGTCGGCCGGATTATCATACAACTCTTTATCGGCAGCACCATTATTTGGCTTGCCATAAAACTCAATAAAATCTGACGGGTCGAATGAATTATCCTGAGCACCTTCAACATAAATATACTGCTCATGTCCATTGCTGAAAATCTGAAACTGATTGGGATTTATTCCAACAGGAAATCCTGCCTGTTGCAATAAATTATAATCAAGTCTATAAATACCTTGTTTCCAGACTTTAATTTTAAAATATTGTTGTGCTGAATAAGGCTGTGCTCCGTTAAAATTAATCCAACTGTTCGAGAACTGAGCGATGCTCAAAACCGGAAGAAGAAGAAAAACTATTGGTGCGTAAAGTTTTCTCATGTCTTTTTCTGTTTGTTGACCGTCAATCGCAATGAAAACACATTTGAATAAAGATAATTAGTATTTCCAATATTTGTTAGTGCATAGTCAATAGCCAGATTGCGCAATTTTATTCCAACACCTATGTTCGGCTGAATGGTGGTTGTCTTTTTGCCGTCAATATTGGTTACCTGCTGAAAGTTACTCACGCCTGCACGCACATAAACAAGATTATTATATCCGCCTTCAACACCGATTCTTGGATCTATACTGGCAAAACTTGTTTTAACTAAGGTATTTCTTTTGCCATCGAAAGTTGTCTCTAAATCTAATGCAGGTGTAATTGTAAATTTCTTTATATTAACTTGTCGTGAAACACCAAGAATTAATCGTGGCAAGGTAAGTTCTAATCCATTCTCCGGAATCTCATTACCAGTTTGAATAAAAACTTCTTTGGTACGATCGTTCAGTGTATAGCTCCACGCATTAAAGGTAGAGGTCACATCTTTCAACATTGCACCGGTTCGCCAGTTGCCTGCCTGATATTGAATGCCGGCATCGAGTCCAAAACCCCAAGCCTTTGCAAAGTCACCAACTTTGCGGTGTATAATTTTAAAATTAGCTCCATAATCTAATCCACTGATTGCACTCTTACTGGCATAAGAAATCAAAAATGCATAGTCAGCAGCAGAAAAACCTGTCACACGGTTGTAGTCTATATTTCCATCGTTATCTTTCAGTTCAATAGTGTTGGCAATATCATCAATACCGAATCGGAGAACGGAGAATCCAATGCGCCTCATTGTGTCAATAGGTGCTGTCAGGGCTAAGTAATCATACTTGGCAATACCGGCAAAATATTCATTGTGCATAAAAGACACCTGAATGTCACCACGTGAATGCACCAAGCCTGCGGGATTCCAATAGCCTGCTGTTACATCATTTACCTGAGAAACCTGTGCACCGCCCATACCCAAAGCCCTGCCACCAACGCCAAGATTTAAAAACTCATTACTGTATTTAGGAGCAGTCTGCGCTATAGAGACTACGCTTAAAATCAAACAACACCATGTGAGGGTTACTATTTTCATAAACTAACGATTTGGATATCTATACAAAACGATAAATGACAAATTTTATTTTTTTCTTTGCCAAACATGCTTGTTTTAAAAAATCCTTTTAATATTTACACCCAAATTTACAGTAATCCGATTAAATAAAAGCATACTAACGAGTAATTTTCCAACATTCCATCATCAATAAAAATCATGACTGTTAAAAAGCACATTCCCAACTTCATCACTTGTCTTAACTTGCTAAGTGGATGTGTGGGTATTGTATTTTGCTTTACCGGTCATATTGCCGGTGCCGGGTGGATGATATTGTTAGCTGCGGCTTTCGATTTCATGGACGGTTTTGCTGCCCGTGGTCTCAAAGCATATTCTGCCATTGGCAAAGACCTGGATTCTTTAGCTGACATGGTAACTTTTGGTGTTTTACCTGCCATGATCATGATGCAGCTTTTTATTGTAGTCAACCCGTTGCATCATACCAATGCAGCAATGCCGTTTCCGGAGTTGATTTTGCCCTGGCTACCTTTGTTATTAGCTGTTTTTTCTGCATTGCGTTTGGCCAAGTTCAATAATGATGCACGTCAGACAAACAGTTTTATTGGATTGCCTACACCGGCTAATGCCCTTGCCATTGCAGCATTTCCTAATCTGATTCAAAACTACTTAGTCAACAGCACTACCCAAGGCAACAACTGGATGGAGGCAACTGTTTACCTGATGTTTCAGCATCCTACAGCGTATGTTATTTATATTTTAATCATGTCGTGGTTACTCATTGCAGAAATACCTTTATTTTCTTTAAAATTTAAAAACTTTGGTTTTAGAGAAAACCTCTTTCCTTACCTGCTCATAATTGCCGCTACCATTTTATTGTTGGTTTTTAAAATTGGTGCGCTGCCGCTGATTGTTATTTTGTATGTACTTTTGTCGGTGATAAAAAACAGCACAACAACTTAACTTTTTGCAATGAAATTCTTAGCTCACATCAAGGTAATGCCGCACAAAGCACTTTTAGACCCACAGGGAAAAACCGTTTCTGCCAGCATGCATAACCTCAATTTACCCATGATTACCAATGTACGCATAGGCAAGCACATTACCTGCGAAGTAGAAGCTGCTGATAAAAAAGAAGCACAATTAAAAGTTGACGAAGCCTGCAAGAAACTCCTCGCTAACCCCATCATGGAGTTTTATGAGTTTGAGCTGACAGAGGCCTGAAAAAAATTAGCTCCTACAATTCACAATAAAAAATCCGAACTGATTTTCAATCTGGATTAAGACTAACTTGTTTTTTAAAATATTGCTCAGGCAACTTTCAGATTCCCAAGATTTGATTTTTCTATTTTTTCGCGAGCATATTCCAATGTAACCGTATGCTCTTTTTTATTCTTAACCTGTGGCAGTTCATACATCAGATCAAGCATGATGGTTTCGCAGATGGAGCGTAGTCCGCGTGCACCCAGCTTAAACTCTATGGCTTTGTCCACAATAAAATCCAACGTATTATCATCAAATTTCAATTGAATACCTTCTGGCTCGAACAGCTTTTGATATTGTTTGATGAGTGCATTTTTCGGTTCTGTTAATATACTGCGAAGTGCTTCTCTGCTCAAGGGTTGCAGGTATGATATTGCAGGTAAACGCCCTATCAACTCCGGTATCAATCCATATTTTTTAAAATCTGCCGGTGCCACATACTGATACAGGTTGCCTTTATCAAAAACTTCCTGACTGCGGTTTGTACTGTATCCGATAGACTGTGATTGCAATCTGCGTTCAATAATTTTTTCAATACCATCAAAAGCGCCTCCGCAGATAAACAAAATGTTTTGTGTGTTTACAGGAATCATTTTCTGATCCGGATGTTTGCGGCCTCCCTGTGGCGGAACATTGATGATGGTATTCTCCAGCATTTTAAGCAAGGCTTGTTGTACACCTTCTCCACTCACATCACGGGTGATGGAAGGATTGTCGCTTTTGCGCGAAATTTTATCTATCTCATCAATATAGACAATGCCATGTTCGGCAGCAGCCACATTATAGTCGGCAGCTTGCAGCAATCGCGTCAATACACTCTCTACATCTTCGCCTACATAGCCTGCCTCGGTTAATACGGTTGCATCGGCAATACAGAATGGCACTTTAAGCACCTTGGCAATGGTACGTGCCAGTAAGGTCTTTCCAGTGCCGGTTTCTCCAACCATAATAATGTTTGATTTTTCTATCTCTACATCATTGTCTTTTTTTCCGGCTCCCGAAATTCTTTTAAAGTGATTATATACGGCAACACTTAATACCTTCTTGGCATAATCCTGACCAATAACATACTCGTCAAGATGGCTTTTTATTTCTGCCGGCTTCAGCAAATTAAATGTTGCACCGTGTTTGTTCTTTTGCAGTTCTGTTGACTCTTGCGAAATAATTTCCACAGCCTGTGTCACACATTGGTCGCAGATATGACCATTGAGGCCTGCAATTAGAACCTGTGTAGCACTTTTATCTCTGCCACAGAATGAACACTTTACTTCGTTTTGCTTTTTCACTTTATCACACTTCGTTTTTAATAATTATTGTGTTGCTTTATTTCTTACCAACACCTCATCAATCATACCATAATCTTTAGCTTCACCGGCTGTCATCCAGTAGTCGCGGTCAGAATCTTTCCACACGGTATCATAATCTTTACCGCTGTGCGAAGCAATAATTTCGTACAGCTCCTTTTTAAGTTTCTGAATTTCACGGGCTGTAATTTCAATATCTGAGGCCTGTCCTTCGGCACCACCCATAGGCTGGTGAATCATCACACGGGCATGTTTGAGTGCAGTACGTTTACCTTTTGTACCGGCACACAACAATACTGCTGCCATAGATGCAGCCATACCGGTACAGATGGTGGCCACATCAGGGTTGATGTATTGCATGGTATCGTAAATACCCAATCCTGCATATACAGAGCCTCCCGGGCTGTTCATGTAAATCTGAATATCTTTTTTTGCATCGGTTGACTCGAGAAACAACAACTGTGCTTGCACAATGTTGGCCACGTAATCATTAATCGGTACTCCCAAAAAAATAATTCTGTCCATCATCAATCTTGAAAAAACATCCATGCTGGCAACGTTCATCTGCCGTTCTTCTATAATGGTTGGCGAAATGTAACCTTCGGCACGTATTGCCGATTCAATGTAATGACCTACAGCCAAACTGTTGATGCCATGATGTTGGGTGGCATATTTGAAAAATTCGTTCTTAAAATTCATATATTTTCCGGTTGATTTTTTTTATTTTAATGTTTATGTTCTCTGACAATGGTTACAAAATCGTCATAGCTGACTTCTTTAACGTTTTTATTTACATTTTGATTCAGATAGTCAAAAACTTTTTTGCTTTTAACGGCTTCTTCAGCTTTATTTCTGTTTTCTTCGGTCTGAAGGTAACGTTTTGCAAAATCCGCAATCATATCAGCACCTAACTGATATTGTCCGAATTGTTGCATTATAACTGCTGCTGCATATTCTGTCATCTCATGCTCTTCTGCTTTAATCTCTTGCTCATTTATTATTTTGCCCTCTATCATTTTCCATTTCATCTGTCGAGAGTAGGCAGGATAATCCTGTTCTATCTGCTCTGCAGTTAATGGCTTCTCATTCACTTCCATGATCCATCGCTTCAAAAAATCATCAGGCAATGTGATATTCAGATGGTCGAGCATGGCATCTTCAATATCATGGTTAAATTTATGAATGGTTTCGCGCATAAACATAGCTGCAATATCCTCTTTTACCTTACTGCGGAAGTCCGCTTCCGAAGAAACTACACCCTCTCCAAACACTTTATCGAAAAGTTCTTGTCCAACCTCTAGTTTATCTACTTTATTAATAGAAAGTATCTTGTAGCTAAATTCTGAAGTTAATTGCTCTGCCACATTTTTTTCGATACGGAGCATATAGGCTACTTCCGTAGCATCTTGCATGGCCTGCATCAGGTTCAGTGTAACGGTTTCGTCTTTTTTAATCCCTGTTAACTTTGCCTTGGCTGCAGCATCTTTCACCAAATTTACTGCAAGAGTAGTAGTGCTTCTTATGCCGCCTTCTTTCTCCTGGCCACTTTCGTCTAATTCCACAAACTCTCCATAAAGTATAGAGCTTTCTTCTGACACCTCGGGGTTTGAAAAATTACCGTGCTTGCGTTGCAGATCTTCAACGTAGGTGTCAACACGTTTTTCATCTACAGCTATCTGATAAAAATCAACTGCTGCCAATGAAGAAAGATTGATATCAATCTCGGGGGCCTGACCAATTTCAAACAAAAATTCAAAATCTTTTGGCTCTTCAAAATTATTCTGGTTTTCTACTTCTTTTGGAAGTGGCTCGCCTAAAACAGCTATATTATTATCACGAAAAAACTGATAAAGCGACTTGCTTACAATCTTATTGATTTCGTCTGCAAGAAAAGATTTACCATACATTTTTTTAATCATCCCTTCGGGAACATGTCCGGGGCGAAAGCCGGGCATAGAAGCTGATTTTCTGAATTTTTTGATGGCACTGTCCACATCCGACTTATAGTCTTCGGGGGTCAACTTAATTCTGATGAGTGCGTTTAATGGGGCAACCTCTTCTTTTTGGATATTCATTTTGCTTTTTTAATTACATAAAATAAGCTGAAGCTGTACAGCTTCAGCTTTAACAGTTGAGTGCGCATGGAGGGACTCGAACCCCCACGGGTTTCCCCGCCAGATCCTAAGTCTGGTGCGGCTACCAATTACGCCACATGCGCTGGGAACTAATTTCATCTACAGCTTTTATTTTTCAATAATGCCGTTTATAAAACGCGTGCAAAACTACATTTTTTTTTGAACTTTTCTGAAATAAAAAAATCCCCTCTTTTTTTTAAAAAGTAAAAACAATTGAACACCCTTTTAAAATGCCCCCTTGCATTCAGAAATCTTTAAGAAAATAAAAAATCATTATCCGATTAACGTTATGATTTGTGAATAGAATCACTACCTGAAAATAAAAAGAAATGTGGATTGCATGAATTTTTTGGCAAGGTTGTTGCCTTCAACAAAATCACCCAATCAAGTATAACTATTAAAAACCAATTGCCATGCGACAGCTGAAAATCACCAATTCCATTACCACTCGTGATAACGAATGTCTGAAACGCTATCTAAACGAAATTGCACAGGAAAATTTATTAACCCCAAACGAAGAGGATGAACTTGCAAGACGTATAAAAACCGGTGATCAGTCGGCAATGAACAAACTCATTAAATCCAACCTTCGTTTTGTGGTTAGCGTTGCCAAACAATATCAAAATCAAGGGTTGACATTAGAAGACCTTATTAATGAAGGCAACATAGGCCTGATTAAAGCAGCACAACGATTTGACTCTACCAAAGGATTTAAATTTATATCGTATGCTGTGTGGTGGATTCGCCAAACCATTATGATTGCCTTAGTAGAGAAAGTGCGTTTGGTGCGGCTGCCTTTCAATCAGGTTTCACAATACTCTAAAATAAAAAAACTACAGTGTGAATTTGAACAAAGCAATGGCCGTGAAATGAGTTTGCAGGAACTGGCCGAAGCAATGAAAACATCACCACAGGCAGTAAAGGAAGCCATGGCTGTAAATATGTTTCCCGTTTCGTTGGATTCACCGGTTAGCCATGACGATGATTCTTCATCCTTACACGAATTATACTGCGACCCCTCTAACCAACCCGTAGATTTTAACCTGAGTAATGAATCGGTAAAGCACGATTTAATGTTAACTTTAAAACAACTAAAACCCCGCGAACGTCAGGTTGTTAAAATGTATTTTGGCATTGAGTATGATGATCAATATTCCGTAGAACAGATTGCAGACAGACTGGATATTACACGTGAAAGGGTGCGTCAGGTAAGAGACAAAGCCATAAAAAAACTTAAAAACAAAAAGACCGCTGACATCCTGAAAGCACACCTGTGCTGAAATAGTTAAAAGAGTCCAAATTAGTACTATTCAGTTTATGCGCAACTCTTGCTGAGGGTTGCGCATTTTTTATGCTATTCATTAAACATCAGCAGATTACATAACTGTTAACAACATTCCCTTCAATTTGATGAAGCAATGAAAATTAATATTAATTTCGCGCCTTGAAAAAATAAGATTTCAGAACGAATAAAAGTATCATTCATGAATAAAGGTAAAATAACCCAGGTCATCGGACCCGTTGTTGACGTATCATTTGAAGGCGAAAACACTAAACTTCCAAACATTATGGAGGCTTTGGAAATTAAACGCCCTGACGGAACAAGTGTAATTTTAGAGTGCCAGCAACATATTGGCGAAGACACTGTACGTGCCATCTCTATGGATGCCACCGATGGTCTGGTAAGAGGAATGGACGTGGTTGCCACAGGCGATGCCATTAAAATGCCTACGGGCGATGCCATCAAAGGCCGTTTGTTTAACGTTGTTGGCGATGCTGTTGACGGTATGAAAGCCGTTTCAAAAGATAAAGGCTTACCTATTCACCGCGAAGCACCAAAGTTTGAAGACCTATCTACTGCCTCTGAGGTTTTGTTTACAGGTATCAAAGTTATTGACCTTTTGGAACCCTACAGTAAAGGTGGAAAAATTGGTCTGTTCGGTGGTGCCGGTGTAGGTAAAACCGTATTGATTATGGAATTGGTAAACAACATTGCCAAAGCCTATAGCGGACTTTCTGTTTTTGCCGGTGTGGGTGAACGTACTCGCGAAGGGAATGATTTGTTACGTGAGTTCATTGAATCGGGCGTTATTAACTACGGTGACGATTTTAAACATAGCATGGAACAAGGCGGATGGGATTTGAGTAAGGTAGATTATAACAAACTTACCGACTCAAAAGCAACCTTGGTTTTCGGTCAGATGAATGAGCCTCCCGGAGCACGTGCCCGTGTTGCACTATCAGGACTAACCGTTGCAGAGCATTTCCGCGATGGTGATGGTACAGGCAGTGGCCGCGATATTCTTTTCTTTATTGACAACATTTTCCGTTTCACTCAGGCAGGTTCTGAGGTATCGGCACTTTTGGGTCGTATGCCTTCTGCCGTAGGTTATCAGCCTACACTTGCCACAGAAATGGGTCTGATGCAAGAGCGTATTACCTCAACAAAACGTGGATCTATCACCTCTGTACAGGCTGTATATGTACCTGCCGATGACTTGACCGACCCTGCTCCGGCTACAACATTTGCCCACCTTGATGCAACAACGGTATTGAGCCGTAAAATTGCAGAGTTGGGTATCTACCCTGCTGTTGACCCTCTGGACTCTACCTCAAGAATTCTTTCTGAAGATGTAGTAGGTAAAGAACATTATGAAACTGCACAAAAAGTAAAACAACTATTGCAACGTTATAAAGAATTGCAAGATATTATTGCCATCTTAGGTATGGACGAGTTGAGTGACGAAGATAAAATGGCTGTGCACCGTGCAAGAAGGGTACAACGTTTCTTGTCGCAGCCTTTCCACGTAGCAGAGCAGTTTACCGGACTAAAAGGGGTGCTGGTGCCTATTGAAGAAACCATCAAAGGATTTAACATGATTATGAATGGTGAAGTAGATGAGTATCCTGAGGCAGCATTTAACTTAGTAGGTACTATTGACGATGCTATCGAAAAAGGTAAAAAACTTTTAGCTGAAGCTAAATAAATAATCAATTTGAAAATATGATAATTTGATAATGAATTTGTTTTCATTTTCAAATTTTTCGGATTAACTAATTATTAAATTAAAAATGTTTTTAGAAATTATAACTCCCGATAAAAAAGTGTTTGAAGGCGAAGTAACGTCTGTATCCGTTCCGGGTGCTGATGGTAAATTTCAGATGCTCAACAACCATGCACCCATTATCTCTACATTGGGTAAAGGCAAGGTAAAAGTAAAAACCGCTAAAGAAACACTTGAGTTTAATGTTAAAGGTGGTGTTGTGGAAATGCTTAAAAACAAAGTTGTTGTTTTGGCTGAGTCTGTTTAATAAAATTATTCCTCATTGGTAAAAAGCTGCCCCAAAGGGCGGCTTTTTTTGTTTATGCCCGGTTCAACTTTGGGGACAACAAACCGGAAAATGTTTCTTTTTATTTGATATTTAGAAATAAATTCTTAAGTTTACAGCATCATTTAATCTTTACCCTAAATGTTAGCAGGTTTAAAAAACACTTTAGTTCCACTGTAAGTTTTAAAATTATGACCGCTATGATACAACAAGCTACAACAACACCGGCAACAAAAGAAACCATGCAAGTGGTTAGAAATAACGATATACATCAACTTGCCATTAAAGACTTGTTGAGACAAAACAGCCTTCGTACTACAATGATTTACACACATGTAAGCAAAAAACATATCAGTAAAATACAAAGCCCTTTAGACAAACTACCACCTTCCGAATATTTCAATATAGAGTAAATATGCAGCAATCAACAGTAAAAAAACTTCTTATATATGAATGTTATGCGTCATGCTTGGCGGCAGTGCTAACCAGAAACATTCTGCAAGAAACTAACTTAAAAATATAGTTATGAAAAACTTTTTTGGCGCATTTAAAACACTTCCTAAGGGAGTTTATAGATTGAATATTGCCGCAAGTTTTATTCTGCCGTTGTTGGTAGCTATGATTGGGGCGTCACTTGATAACGGTGATGAGAAAACTTTCCTTGGTTTATTGATTTTTGGAATTCCAATTTATTGGATACTTGCAAGAATTGCCTTATGGATTTTTGCAGGGTTTAAGGAGGACAAGAAATGAAAAACAATAACTTTGGTAGAAACTTTATGCAGGAAATAACAGACCAAACAACAGTTAGCCCGGATGAAATAATTTGGGAATTTCACAAACTCCATCAAAAAATGTATGACGAACATGGATTGACAAGTTTGACAGGGCTTAATCGTGAGTATAGGTTACAAGGACGAAACCTTTTAATGTGGCACAGTGAGGCAACTCGTAAATGTTCTTTAAAGTATTCCAATCGTTATTACTTTTCAAAAAACTTTGATGATATACTCTTTTGTTCAGAAGAGATACTCTATTTTACTGGATCGCTTTATGTATATAAACCTTATATCAACAATCCTTTGGATGATGCTGCATATTTTAGCGGTAGAATGGTTTATCCTAATTATCAAAACCACTATGGAAAGCGTTACGGAATGTTTGGAGATATAGCCAGTCAATGCGTTTATAATTTTTGGGACAGAATTGGAGACATGATAGCAGCTTTTTTCCCAGATAAAATTAACTCAACCCGAGTTTTCTTTACCACAGCATTGGATATTATCCCGCCTCAATTTCATTCAAATGAAAATTATATTTGGCTTGACAACTTTAGAAGAACTGAATATAAGGAAGTAAATGACAGGCGAAAACAAGTTGTGCATTACACAACAATTGAAACGGACTTTAAATATCAGCATTTAGAAAAAGGTTCAAATGACAGAGAAGCAATGGAAAAAATTCAAGCAGAAAGAGAAGCACTACCTGACTATTATAAAAAACACATTGATTATTCTTTAGAAGGAATGGCAAAAGCGTTACTAATGTTGGAGGAAATAGGAAACACTTTATTTAGTGACATCGCATAACTCATACAGACGAACTCCGAACAAACAGTAGCACATGACTTCACCTGTCAAGTCGCACTCCTTTGCGCCCCTGACAGGTGAAATAAACTCTTCAACAAAAGCATCTACAATTCGAATCTCATTGTCTTTTGCTATCTGACTCTCTAAGTTTGAAAAAGTGATTTATTCACGATTGACACCTTGTATTTGAGGCATTTTTTGTTCATTTTCCTATTAAAATTATTGAAATTAATTTACATTTGTAAATGCTGAAAAAATATTTTTTTTACAGACTGACGTTATGCGCAATTTTAACGCTCCGAACAAACGACACTACTAACTTCAAACAGACTACAGTATTTACAATTCTTCTTAAATTATCTCAAACACTTAATAAATAAACAAAATGAAAAAACTTTCAACAGTCATTCTATTAATTTTAGTTGTATTCGCACTAAGCCAATGCAAAAAATCTGACAACGATTCTACTCCAACACCTGTGGCAGATACTGATACACATATTATATTTTGGAGTTCGGTCTTTATACCTGCCTCTGGTATTACAGTAACTTGTAATGGAGAAACAAAAAACATTTCCATATACTATTTTAGTGGTTCACCGGCATGTGGAGAAACTGGAAATGCAACGTTTAATCTTAAAGCAGGAACCTACCCTTACACCGCATCCCAAGGCTCACAGTCATGGTCAGGCAGCATAACCGTTGGAATAAATGAGTGTAAAAAAGTTGACCTTGGCACGACTACATCAACAACTACATCAAATGCAGATTTGATGCAGGGTAATTATTCAGGGAACGGTCAGTATCTTCCTGGTCAAATAAATTTAGGCACAAACTCTGCATGTACTACATTTCCTTATTCAAGTTACTTACAAATTGGAGCAACAACTTTGAATATAAACAAAATTGCAGACGATACAATAACCCTTCAATATTCAAGTAGTGCATTTCCTTCAATATTTTATACAAACACCCCAATAACAAAAAATGGAAATGTTATTTCCTTTTACGGTGGTACTTATAATGTTTCAACAAAATATTTTTCTTTTTCTGGCGGAACTCCTAACACAATTTATATGACTACGAGCGCATGTCTAATTCAGTTGCCTTATGTATATGGTTATAACCCTTTAGGTACTTTGTACACTTATCAAACTATTGACCATTTGGAGTTTTCAGGAACAAAAAATTAGTAATTTAAATTTTAAATAAACGGAACAATTAAAATAAACTATTATGAAAAAAATTCTTTTAATCATTTTCTTCTCATTGAGTATAATTAATAACTCTTACTGTCAGCAATGGACGGGTTGGGAAGATGTTCAGAATAGCGGAGTTCAAGTTTCATTCAAATTTGCAACTCAAAGCGGTGCTTCAAGTAGAATCAGATTTCGCAACAATACACAAAGCACTTTTTGTCTTGTTTCTGTTGAATTTGAAGTTTCACTGGATGGAAAACAACATACAGTACCAATGTCGGCTTATACTTTAGCGAGCAATGGTGGCATTGATGACAATGCAGGCAAGTGGTTTCATAGCGATAATAATATTGTAAGCAATATGAGATTAGTCAAGTTGCAAAACAGTGATTGTAAAGACATACTTGGTGGAGGTGTTAGCCATTCTAATGGTGTTAGTAATATTACTTACGAAAAAAAGGATACTCCCAAAACACAACAACAGATACAAAAAGAAAAACAGGAACAAGAACAAATAAAAAGAGAGCAAGAACTACGTCAACAAAAGATAAACCAGGAGGCGGAATTAAAAAGAAAAAGTGAAGCTGAAAACAAGAGAAATGCTGAAACGGGCTCTGCAATAAATCAAAGTATTCAAGATATTGGCAATGCAATTATTGAGGAAAACGATAAAAAGTATCAAGCAGAAAGAGCTCAACTTGTTAAAGAATATGAAGAACATAATAGAATAAAAGAGCAAGCAAATCATCCGGTGAAGTTTGAAGAGAATAATAATTCTATATTTCTTTTATATAATGACGCTACAGGAGATATTGGTCTATCAAAAAACGGGAAAGTTGACAATGACGTGCTATTTAATACAATGGAATATAATAATTCCAGAATGCTGATTGTTTTTAAAATGTCAGAAGAGAAAGTTTATTTTTCCGCCTCCGGAATTAAACCTGGCAAAACTTATCTCACCGAATTAAATCCCAAAGGTTCTACCCTATTACTCTATTTCGTAAGCACTAAACTCACTTCAAAAAGCACTCCTCCTTATATGTTTTTCAATTTTAGTACCGGGAGATATACCATTGCAAAAGAAGAAAATGGATCCATACTTGGCAGTTGGCAAGAAAACTTCGAAAGACTACAGAGTAAATCAGATGAAGTTTATTTGATACGAAATAACTCGGATGGGTCCTTAAAATTTGAAAACCATAAATAATTGTAAGGTAAAATGCTATTGGAGCACTTCATACATTTGAACTTGTGACGTACAGCAAAACTGCGCATAACATCAAGATTAAACGAAATAAAAAAAAGAAGGACTTTGTTCGGTAATCAAACAGTTGTGCTTCTAACAAACAGTAGTGCGTTATCAAAGTGCCTGCTTCTAATCCCTTCTTTTTTTTACTTCGTTAATCCCTTCTTCGTTGTGTGCAATGGTAAAAAGACAACGATGCAACAAGAAACGAAAGTGATAAAACAGAAAAAACTTGCTTTAAAAAAAACGCCATTAAAGAATGATTAAGTCAGATAAAATAAAAAACAAAACTATGCAAATTGACAACGCATATCTACGAGTTTATATAAATGACTTTGTCAAAAAATTTCGCGAATTCAATACAGATGAATTTGTTGTTGCGATAAAAGGTCTTAATAAGTTTATTACAAATAACGACTCGCTTTTAGTTACCTTGATTGAAGAACTGAAACAGAACGATTTTAATATTGAAAATGAGGGCAACCAAGAAAGTATTAATGAAATAGACATTACTTGCAAAAACATAACAAAGAATTCGTCATACATCTTTCAATATCAAATTCAAAATCTACCTTTTATTCTTGAACTTTCAAGTAAAACAGACATATCTGCCGTTGGAATAATTATAATGAGAATTGTTGCTCAAATAATTAGCAAAATAAAACCGCTTTACAAGGCTATTGTACTTGATTTAGACGATACTTTATGGTTTGGTACACTATCTGAAATTGGAGTTGATGAAATCAGGAAGAATATGGAGACTGAAAAGGGAGTTTCTTTTATTGATTTTATGAAATTTGTTAAATCGCTTGGGAATGAATTAGGCGTTTTCATCGCAATCTGTTCAAGAAATGACCCTAAAGTAGTTGAATCGGCTATAAATGAATTAAGCGAAGTGATTTTTCCTCTAAAAAATCAGATAGATTTTATAATCGCAAATGACAATGACAAAAGTGAAAACATCAAAATCATAGCTAATCAACTATCTATTTTGCCAAGCTCTATTGCATTTATTGACGACAACCAATTAGTAAGAGATGAGGTTAAAAACAAACTATCAGAAGTGTTTGTACCCGAATGGAATAATCATAACGAATTAGTTACTCAATTAATTGCAGGGTGTTTTTTTGAAAGAAATGAACTGTCTTTAAGTTCACAAAATAGAAGAAAAGAATATAGAATAATTCAAACGGAACGCACTCTAAATTCTTTACCAAAATTATCAATTAAAATAATAAATGATAATAACCATATTGAATCTATAAAATTATATTCCAAATCAAACCAATTCAAATTTTCGGGTATTGACAATGATTTTGATGAAGAAGCAAAATCTGTTTATTTTGAAATACTTAGAGGGAATGGCGAAAATTTGGGAATTTGTTCAGCACTAACATACATCATTACCAATGATGCTTTACAAATTCTCAATTGGGCTATAAGTTGTAGATATTTTGAAATAGGAGTAGAAGAATTTATTTTGAATTACATCCATAACATTAGCAACAAAAATAAATTATTTATTAATTATGCAGATTCGGGAAAAAATCAAAAGGTTAAAGAATTTATGTTTAAATATTCAGACGCTTTTATAACCAACAACAAAAAGGAAATGATTGAAATAATTATTACAAAAAACATTTTAAATAAATTTGACAATAATACAAACATAATAGAATTATAAAATGTCGAAACTGAAATTATATACTTTAGGCTATACATTATTTCAAAATGGAAATATGATAGACATTGAAAAAATGCTCAATACTTTGAAAGATTTCAAAGTATCGCATTTAGTAGATGTCCGTTCTGTTCCTTACTCAAAACAATTTCCACAATGTAATGCAGACAACCTAAAATTAGCAAGTAAACATTTTTCAATTTCGTATGGTCATATGCCAGAACTTGGAGCAAAGGCAAGTCCAATGCAAGATGTTTTTTCAAAAGCTTCTGATATATTTTTTGAAGACATATTTCCAATTTCAAAAAGTAATAGACCTGAAAAAACAGAACTTTTTGATTACGAAGAAATCGTTGATTTTCAAAAATTCAGAAATGATGAGTATTTCTCAGAAGGCATAAAAAGAATTGAAAAGGCATATGAAAATGAATATACAGTTGCACTTATGTGTAGCGAAAAAAGACCTGTGGATTGTCATAGATTCTTTTTTGTAAGCCAAAAGATTGAAGAGAAGTTTGGAGATTGGATTGAAGTTCTTCATATAACTAAAAACAAAAATGGAGAAATTGAAACTGTATCTAATGAAAACATAAATACAGAGTTATCGGAAGTGATATTCAATAAAACTGAAATTAAAAAATTAGATGTTTTAAATTCAAGTATGTTTGAATCAGCTAAAATTGAGAATTACTTTGGCAACACGTTACAAGATAAAAAAAATGATTTTTGTGATAGATATTGGAATCTATTACACGGTTGGAAATTAAATAAGAACAACAATAATTTTAACGAGTATGATTAATTTATTTAGCATAGGTTTTACCCAAAAATCAGCAGAGGATTTTTTTGGATTATTAAAGAACAACAATATTGACTGCCTGATAGATGTTAGGTTAAACCCAAATGGTCAGTTATCAAGATTTGCCTTTGAAAAAGATTTGCCTTTTTTCTTAGACAAGTTAGCAAATGGTTGCAAATATGCTCATAGAGTGGATTTGGCACCACAAAACGAATTACTGAAAGAAGTAAGAACCAAAGGTTCTGCAATGAGTAAAGACTATAAATTATTTGAAATAGAGTTCAACAAGTATTTAGAAAAAGAATCAAAAATTGACAATTTTGTTGAACAATTCAAAGGCTATAAAAATGTCGCACTTCTTTGTTCAGAACATACAACAGAAAAGTGTCATCGCAGATTAGTAATTGATATGTTACTTAATAAATTCAACAACGATATAAAATTTGGCAAACATTTAAAATGAGAAAAAAAGTATTACTATTAGCAGTCAGTTGTAGAAACGGTGGTCTATGTCCAGGAGGACTTGATTTGGACAATCCGAGTCAATGGATTAGAATTGTTAGAGATGATGGTATCTCAAGTGCTGTACAGGGTCACGAAATTGACTTTGCCAAACCTCTTGATATTATTGAGTTTGATGGAAGACCAATGCCTAAAGGTAAACAACAGGAAAATTGGGTAATTGATAATAATTCTTGCAGAAAAGTTGAAAGTAGAACCGAAGACGTTTTAGAGTGGGCATATCAACAATACGGCTACAAAGGTTTTTGGGGGAATTATAGATCATATTTGAATGAAGCCGAATTTGCTGCTGTAACTGCACCGTCAGAATCAATTATGAAAGTTTCCAATGTACGGATTTATAAAAACGATAATGATAGAGCAAAAATTGATTTTGATTGGTCGGGTGCAAAATTCAAAATTAAGTGGGTTTCAATGACAGACCCAGACTTTTATGATAGGATTCGTGAAGGCGAAGTTACTTTTGACAATGCGTATATAATAACTTCAATACCGAAGGAAATTGACGAATGGGTTAATCCTAAAACAGGCGAAAAACAAGCATACAAATTTGTAAGTAAAATATTCAATATTTAGTGTGAGAAAAACCACAGCACACAACATTATGCCGAATAGAAAAAAGCCCTAATGCAAAAAAGCCCTGAGAGTAGAAAACACTTCAGGGCTTTTTGCTATTCGGTGTTCAGCGACACCGGTATTTTTTGTGTAGGAGGTTTTGTAGCTTTGGTTCTTTGTGATTTAGTGCTTTTTATAGTTACCGGTTGTAGTATTTCGCATGTTTGCGGATGATTGGGTTTGCTTAAACACACAACTTCCCCTACCCAAGATACTTAGGATTTTAGATGCTGTCATTATGTTTGTTGTTGTCATCGCATTTGTTTAACAGGTTTTTGTATCTTTTGTGGAGAGCCTTTGTTGTGCAACAGCGCTACATTTACTAACTGTACACCCTGCCGTGCTATGTTGATATAGGTTGCCTGTAATTCTAAGGTTCCAGTTTTACAAACACTACACTGCGTAATATCCACACCGTACTTCATCGCTGCTAAAGTGGTTACGGGTAGTTTTACTTTTAGTGGTGGCTCTGCTATTTTTAATTGCCTGCAAATAGATTTTAAACGCTCTGTTTTGTTCTGATGGGATAAAAACCCACTGTGCCGTATCTTCACAAAACCTTTGGGCAGTATGTGTTGCTCAAACCTGCGCAAAAATTCTTCATGGCTCAAGGTCATCAACTTTTGTTTGTTGTCATCTTGGTAGTCTTTGTATTTGAATGTGATGGTTGTGTCGGTTATTGCCATTATCCGATGCGTAGTAATAGCAACCTTATGCGTATATCTGCCTAAGTATTCCAACACCTGTTGTGTCCCGCCAAAAGGACGTTTGGCATATACATTCCACTTGATGAACTGCAATTCTCCCATTGTTTTCTCAAACATTTTTTCATCTTCAATATTCAGCTGATGATTGAATTTTAATGCTAACAGTTTTTCTAAGAAATAGCCCTTGAAAATCTTTTCCATCGCTCTTCTGGGAAAAAGAAAGTTACCGGTCCTGCGTTTCTCTTTTTGCCACCGGCCCTCTTTATCTATGCCACCACCACTCACGATGCAATGTATGTGCGGATGAAAAGTTAAGTCTTGTCCGTTGGTGTGCAAAATGCTGATGATGCCCGGTGTTCCTCCAAGATATTTTTCATCACTACCCAATTTTCTAAGCGTATAATTGCTTGCTTCAAACAACAAATTAAGAACTGCTTTGCGGTTGCCCATGGCCAGACTTCTTAATTGCTGCGGCAGGGTAAACACGATATGGAAATAGGTGGTGGGCAACAACTCACTCATTCTGTCGTGCAGCCACTGTTCGCGCTTTAAGCCACCACAATTGGGGCAATGCCGGTTGCCGCAACTATGATATTGGTGATGTTGGTGAGAACAAGTATTGCAGCGATAAACATGCATGCCTAACCTTAACGTATGGCAATCGGACAACTTTTTCAACACACTTTGACTGTACGGATTAAACTGCTGTCCACTGTGGTGGGCAAAGATTCTGGTTTGAAGCCTTTGCTTAATTTCCGCTTGTTCCACCGCCCAATCTTTCTAAGGGAGATACAATGCCAAGCTGGGTGTGGTGTTGCAGGTGCAGATAAATCATGGTGGTTTCTAACTTGCTATGGCCAAGCAGTGTTTTTATCACATGAATATTATTGCCCTGATTGAGCAGGTGCGTAGCAAAGGAGTGTCGCAGGGTATGTGCCGTAAACCGTCCGCATTCGAATCCTGCTTTTTGCATGGCACTATTTACCACCAACTGCATGCTGCGTACATGAACAGCACACTTGGTCTGTTGGCTGGTAAACAGGTATTCTTTGGGGCGTCCGGCCTGTAAATAGTACTGCCTAAGCTGAATCAATAAACTTTGTGGCAGTAAGGTGAAACGATCTTTTCCGCCTTTACCCTGTACTACTTTAATACGCTGGTTGGTGCTGTCTATATGGCTAATCTTTAAATCACACACTTCGCTAATGCGCATACCGCAGCCATAAAGCAACCCCACAACACAGTATTCTTTTAAAGAAAGCGATGCATTAAACAGTTGGGCTACTTGCTGCTCTGTCATAATATCAGGAAGCACAAATTGTTTTTTAGGGTAAAGCTTGCTGGGAACGATATAATCCGATGGCATAACTTTCTTAAAAAAGAAACTACAGGCTTGTGCCACACTCCTGCATTTGGCTCGGCCTACCCTATGGTTCTCTTTAATAAATAGCACATAACGCTCAATGTGTTCTTGCCGTAATTCTTCCACTTGCAAATTGTTGTAATGCTTAAAGAGCAAGGTGAGCTCTTGCAGGTAGTTGCGCACAGAGCCCTTGCCGTACTCTTGTATTTGTAAAAGTTGCAGAGTCTTTTGCAACCATCTTTTGCCACTTTCATTGAGTGGTTTTAAAGAAATGGTGTTTCCTTTCATAATATATTTTTTGATGAAAGGTAATGTCCGTATCTTTGCTTATGATGTCAATAGCAAAATACAAAACTCACCGAAGGTGTCGCTTGAACAAGGTATTGCCAAAAGCGGGGCTGAACGGCTTCGATTGGGCATTTGTGCAAGGTTCAACATTCGTTCTTCGATTGAACTTTTGTGCTGAAAATCCCCGCCTTCGGCAATACCCAAACCGTTGTACGTAATATTCAAAGAACCTACTTGGACAATAAAATCATAAGCGACACCCCAATTCAAATTTTACTGCTGACAATAGTCTCTATTGCCGGGATTTATTTCTATGAACTCGGTTATTGTAGACACTTTGGTATACCGACAGAATTCATTTCAATTGAAATGAATAAATACAGCGGTCTTTTGTTCACTTTCTTAGCGACACTTTTCTTTATTTCCATGGTAATTGATTCTCTTATTGGGCATTTTGTATTTTTTGCAAAAATCAAAAAAAGCTATGCTAGGCTTATTATTATTTTAATTTTTATCGGTATCATTATTTTCTGCTTTGCAGACCTTCTAAAATATCTTATGCTTGGAGAAATAGCAACGCTTGGATTTGTATGTCTTTTTGGAGTTGCTATGATTTTAAATTCGAACAAATCTGATGAAACCTATGACATTCTTAGTCCAAAATATTCTATAAACATTATTTTATCACGCAAGATTGGTTCGCTTCTTGGACCTATCCTTATAGTCTCATCACTAATATGTGCATCGCTATTTTGTTTGGGTTATTATTCTGGACAAAAGCAAACTTCATTTGCAGCCAGACCAGACGACAAAACAGTTCTCTTAAGGAAATATGGTGACGACATTATTTATGGCATTATAAACAATGGCAAAGTGACATCTATATTAGTAGAGCATAGTAATTCAAAGGTTGACACTTTACACTCTATTAAAATCAAATAATACTACGTACAACATTGGGTTTTATGCAAGTTGGGCTCGACAATGTAACATCAGCCAATTACAAATCCCAGCTTTAGTTCCAGCTTAACGAATAACTATAAGCTTTTGTACATAAATTCAACAAAATATTTTCAATCGGCAGCAGTTATCGGCAGACGGAATACTAATTCCCAACCTGCATAAAGCCCTGCTCGTTATGCGTCATGCTTGGGCGACCTGCAAGTTTGAAATTAACTGCAAGAAATTAACTTTGACAAAAAAAACGGGGAAGCTGAAAACCGAATAGAGTAAGCAATAATTAAACAAATAGTTTTTATGCCATATCAAAAAACAACAAACAACAATGAAGTTACTTTCGATGTGCAACCCGAACCATATATTAACCCATCAGGAGGTGGATTTAAATGGGGTGTCGGCTGCCTGCTGATTCCTGGTGCAATAATAATAATAGGTGCGGGATTTGGAACAGGTTCCATAATTGGGATTATAATATGTGGAGCAATAGGAGTTGGAATGCTTTATATTTTTAGCAAAATGGGCAAAACACCAAAGAAAGTAGAAGAGACAAGGATAGCAAAGAAATTTACAGCCAATGCCGAAGGGATAACCATAGACGGAAAAAAATATAAAAAAGACGACATACAATTTATCAGTGTTCGCAATCCAATGCTGGACCCACAAAATAACCCTATGCCTTATGTAAAACATGGCTACGAAGGAGTTGCAAATGCAGCGCACAGCCAAAAAATGCATGCAGCTACCGTAAATTATTGGGTAGTTATGGAAACTAATGGTGTGCCTGTTTTCTTAGGATGCGGATTAAATGAGCTTGCAGCAAATGCCATTATGAGTGATGTAGGTAATATTTTGGGTATGAAACTATGATAAATAAAATGTTGAGTAAAATGCAACTATCCAAAACGAATTTCTAACAAACAGTTGTGCGGACTTAGGGCTTGACGGCTTCGTAGGCACAGTAGCACGAACGCATAACATTGAAAATGCATACAAAAAAATTTACGAAAATGTTCAATAACCTGTTTCTATTTATCTCGGTTTTATTCTTTGTAAATTGCGGTAATGATTCTAAATCTCAAAATTCCATTGGCATTCTTTTTAAGGACTCTTTAAACACGCTATCAATTTATATTCCCAAATCATTTTCCTTAATTGATAGTAAGTACGAAAAAGAAATACTTGGTGATAAGTATGAACTTTTTTCTGCCTCTTTTAGAGGGGAAGAGATTAAAATTACTGATTTTATAAAAGAATACAATTATATTGGTTTAAGTGTAAACTTTAATTCATATATGAAAGATTTAGCAAAAGTTGATAGCTTAGAGGAATTGGCATCAAGTTTTGATAAAGAAATTATTAACAGTATTAAGTCTAATTATCAGTCAGAAAAAAAAAATTATTTCTTGATAAAGCAAAAATTCTATAATTCATTAGGCACTCCTAATATTCAGTTAATAGAAACTTATTGCCTTCACAAGTCCGACTTGTTCTTTTTACAGTCAACGTTTTACTATACAAATGAAGCCCAACCTGAAAAAAATTATAAAGAAATTATAAGTGTCTTGGAAAGTTTAGAATTTATTAATTGATTAACATCTAATTTTATTATGCGATCACAAAAAAGGTGATTACTTTTCTTTCGTTCTTACACCAATCTTACATTTATTTTGCAAGTACTTCATTTGCAGTAATTAAAGCCTTTCAGCCGAAGGTTAAGTCATAACTCCCGCAGGTTAAATCATAGCCCAAAAAGATTAAGTCATATACCGCGAAGGTTAAATCATTTAAAAGTGTGATTAAAGAAAATGTCGCTATGATTAAAGAAAACGCCACTGCGATTAAAGAAAATGCCGCTGCAATCAAAGAAAACGCCACTACAATCAAATCATTTAAGACTATGATTAAAGAAAACGCCATTACAATCAAGTCAAACGAAACTATGATTAAAGAAAATGCCGTTACGATTTAAGAAAACGCCACTGCGATTAAATCCATAAAGGTTGAGACAAAGGAAAAATCCGTGCTATATATAAAGCGTGTTCAAATTGCCATCCTATTTGCTTTCACAATTTAAAGTCGCGCCAAAAATCAGCCGCACAACCAAAACTTTAAATAGAGAAAGCAAACCACCCCGCAAATTCGCCCCTGGCTCATAAAAAGGTTTGCTCACACAAAAAAAATAAAAAAAACCTTTACCCTTCCAGCCGCACCCCACCCCACCGCGCACCTTGCCTGGTATAATACGGCAGTGCAAACTCAAAACGTTCTTTACAACCTGCTTAACTCAAACCTGAATAGCTCTTCTACACCGATAGCCCAGCACATAACATTAGCTTAAAAGAAATTTCCAAAATGGGGGCATTGTAGGTTATCAAACCAAAGTAATTCTTTTCTACCTTTACTGCATGTACAAAAAAATGCAACCAACTTGTCGGCAGAAAAAGACTTTATCTTTTCGGTTGCATTTTTTTGAGCAACCGTTCCGTTTTCAATCTCCCCATTTTGTAAACTTCTTTAAGCCCTACTTCGTTATACGCAACCGTTGCGCTGCATTGCTCAACCAAACGAATGTAAAAGAAGCAAACGACAGTGCAAATTAGGCAAAGCCTTCTTGGCTATCCCTTCTGTAAAAAGAAGAGAGAGGCAATCCTTGCGCGCAACCCAACCCTTCTGTCGCCTCACTTTTTATTTTACTCAACCGCACAAAAAACATTTCTCCAATTTTACATTTTCGTTAAAAATTGAAATACTTTTACATCACATTAAAAGCTCATTAAATGAAATCTCGAAAAACATTGTTGATGATTGCTGCAATTTTTATTTTATCTGAAACTTTGACTGCTCAACCGTATCAATCAATCTTCGGTAGTACAAACACCAGTTGGAAAATTGCTGCCTTAAATTTACCTGGCACATTTACTGATTCTATGTTTACTCTTACAGATACTACAATTAATTTAAAAATTTATAAAAAAATAGGGTCTTCTTATTTTCAAAACGTTGCCGGCTATTTGCGAGAGGACTCATCAAATTCATTGGGTTATTTTTATTCGACTTTCGATTCGATTGAAAGGGAAATATACAATTTAAATTTATCAGTTGGTGACAGTTTTTATTTTAATGGTGCCTGGCCAATCATGCCGGGTTATTATCTTGTAGATTCTATCTACACACTTTCAGGTAAAAAGCATTTGCGATTTAACACATTTACTTATTGGAATGAAAAATTTGAATTTATTGAAAGTGTCGGTGTTAATATTAATCTAGATTATCAATCTAATTCTCTTAGACAGAATTCTTTTTTACTCTGCAATTATCATAATACTCTGCAAAATTATTTAAACACTAATTCTAATTTTACCGGATGCAATTTAATTACTGGACTTAATGAGTTAAATCATGTTACGATTAGCCTTTATCCAAATCCAACAAATGATATTTTTCACGTTGACTTATTTGAAAATTCAGAAGTCGAGATATTTAATAATGTTGGATGTAAAATATTTTCAAAATATTTTCAAAAGCAAAATCTAAGAATTTCCTTTTCGGCAATTGCAGGAAATGCTTACGGCATTTATTTCCTAAGAATTAAGTCATATGATACTTATTCTTCTGCTAAATTAATTTATATTAACAATTAAACTATTTACAATCATGTCAAAAAAATCAATCTATCTAACTATTATTCTCTTATTGAATTTTAGTTCATTCTTAGCACTTGCGCAGGAATCAACTCCTCGGGCAGGAATTTTATGGTTGACAATTTCTGACCAAAGTTTTATTCCCGATTCTCTCGGCATAACTGCAAATCAAGGTTTCAATGGTTTCCTGCAATCTAAAAGCATGCAGTATTATAAACAAGTTATGCCTTGGGCACCAACAGAGAGATTAAGAAATATTTACGAACTAAAATGTAACTTCAACGAATCTCAGCTTTATTCTGAAATTCAATCTCAATTTAATAATGCTTTTAGCTACATGGAATTAAGATATGAACCAATCCCTTGTTATGACCCTGCTGATTATATGTGGTGGCTTACTACGCAAACTCCGACAGATTGGCTTTGGCATATAATGAAAATTCAAGGTAATCTTGCTTGGGACATTACGAAGGGAGACCCAAATCTAAAAGTTGCTCTTGTGGATGATGGGATTGATATGACACACCCTGATTTAATTGGCAAGATTGACCCCCCTAATGATTTTTACACAGGAGGAACATTTACAGTTGCTTCTCATGGTACTTCAACAGGAACTTTATTAGCTGCTGAAACCGTTGACCAAGGCCAAACACCAAACGGTCAACTTGCTTCAATCGGCTACAATACAAAAATAATGTTTGGGGGTTGGGGCGGGGGAACTGCTGCATGCCTCTATGCAAGTCAAACGTTGAATGCAAAAATTATTTCCATTAGTTGGTATTATGGCTGTTCAAGTTCAGCTAACGACTTGCTCATAGAACAACAAATCAATGACAACGGAACAACTATTTTTCGTGCTGCTGGTAATGGCTCAGGGAATTGTGGGGGAGGAAAACTGTATCCTTTCTCTGGTTTAGAGGACCCGCGAACAATTGTAGTTACAAGTAGCGATAAAGATGACCATCATCAAAATATAAATCCCGGAGGCGGCACGAATAGCCACTATCCTGAAGTTGATATTTGTTCACCAGGCTATTGTTTGCTTGCTGGAATACAGGTCTCAGCCAATCCAACTTGGCCGTATTATGGTTGTTGGGGAGGTACTTCTCAGAGTACACCAATTGCAGCAGGTGTAGGTGCATTAATGCTATCTGTAAACAGTTGCTTAACTTCTACAAGTATTCAAGACATAATAAAATCAACAGCAGACCCAATCGTTGATGCAGCAAATTACCCCGGTATGGTAGGCGCAGGTCGTATCAATGCTTACCAAGCTGTTCTTGCAGCACAAGGCATGTATTCATCAACTATAGACCTGTTCATGAAAGACATTACTCACGACTTCGGTGTTGAACCCGACCCCAATAATAGTCCAATGTGGATAAGTGATGATATTTGGGTTCGGAAACAAAACGATGGATTTGTAAATCAGACTCATCAAAATCCAGAGTATTGGATTAATCCAAACACTGACAATTATATATATGTTCGAGTTAGAAATAAAAGTTGTACGGATTTTATAAGCACACCTTCTGATTTGCTCCATTTGCATTGGGCAAAGGCAGCTTCTGCATTATCATGGCCAAGCTATTGGGATGGAACTGCACCACCATGCGCACCCGGTGCGCCAATGGGTGATGAAGTCCCGTCATCCCCGCAGCAAATTCCAAACATTCCTGCGGGAGGTGAAATAATATTAGAATTTCCTTGGCATGTTCCAAATCCTGCACTTTATTCTGCTTGCAACCCCGAACCTTGGCATTTTTGTTTACTATCAAGAATTGATTCACCCCAAGACCCAATGACATTTACAGAAGCTGCCAGCGTGTATGACAATGCCAAAAACAATAACAACATCGCGTGGAAAAATTTAACTGTTGTTGATAGTTTTCCCGGTATTGTCTCAAACGGTGATTGTTTTAGTGACCGCGTAGTTGGCGGTACAATTGCAATAGGAAATCCTTTTGATGATATAGTAGATAATTACAAACTTGAATTTATGCTTGACGATAATAACCGAGGCATTCCCATTTTTGAGCAAGCAGAAATAAAACTAACTCTTGATGATTTGTCTTGGGAAAAATGGATTCAAGGAGGACAACAAGCTGAAAATATTGAAATCAGGCGGGAGGATTGCCACCAATTAATCATAACGGGAAATCCTGCTTACCTGAATAACTTGGCTTATAATCCAAATGAACGTAGTACCATGCACGTAAGTTTCAATTTTCTAACTGATAAGGTTGATGAAACTCCACAATTCGATTATCACGTAATTCAAAGGCGTTCAGGAGACGAAAAAATAATCGGAGGAGAATTATATCGCATTCTTAAACCATTACGTTATTTGTTTGGTGCCGATGGAGGTAGCGATGATGCTATTTCAGAAGGTTCAAGCACAACACTTAACGCTGCAACCATTGGTGAATCGGCATACTACAACTGGTATGATGAAGAAGGTAATCTCATTTATTCTGGCAATAGCTTGACTGTCACACCTGAAATTACAACCAAATACAAACTCGAAGTAATAGCAATGAGTGATGGATTTGCAAGTTATGATACCGTCACTGTAAAAATCAAAGACTGCGAAATTCAATCCATCACACCCAATCCCGCAACTACACAAATTACAGTTCAATACAAAGCGGAGAATATTTCATCCGGTTATCTTGTAATTACGCACCCTTCCGGCACACCAAACGATAATTTCATTTTGAATCTTAATCAAAACACAAAAGTGATTAATACATCAAATTATGCAGCCGGAAATTACAATCTAATTCTAATTTGTGATGGTCAAGTTAGAGACACAAAAGTTTTAAATATTCAATAAGATAAAATCTATATAGAAGCAAGTAGATTCTGCTTGCTTCTATATTTTTAGCACATAATCAAATACAGTAAATATAGAACTTCAAGGAACTCCAATGCATTTGCTTTCACAATTAAAAGCCCCACATGCAACACGCAACCAAAGCTTTTAATAGAGAAAGCAAACCGACACACGCTACAGTGCGAACACAGCAGAGTGCAAACTTGAAACGACAGAGCAATGAATGTAATTCACTTTGAACAAATAGTTGTGCTAACATCAGACGACATCGCCTTGAACACACAGTCGGGTATGCGTATAACAAGAACTGTGGTTAAAAACAAGCCTTTTTAGAAGAATATTTTTCATCGTAAGGCAATTCGGATTTAGCAACTGCCACCGCTTGTTTAATGAGCTTATTCCAACAGCAGCTAATGCAGTTCCGTTTTACCTTTCTCCGTACTTAAAGTCTCCTGAAATGAGGGAGACTCTGAATGGACAAAGCATCTATAAAACGTATTTCTCTGTCGGAGCTACCTGACTCTCTAAGTTAGAAAAGGTGACTGCCCCTATCTATTCTTGTTAGTGTGGGCATGGCTACTGTAAATTTTATTATCTAAATATACAGCATTATTCCTATATTTGAACATGTTTTGGAAATATTTTTTTCACAGACTGCCGTTATGCGCAATTTTAACCTCCGAAACGCACTGCTAACTCAACGACACATGAAAAACGTTATAATTTTTTTGTTGCTTGTAGAATGGCAATGAGAATTAGTGAGAGATTTGAGAACATTCCTTCCGATGCGCGGACAAGTGGACCGTTTTGGAACCCCACTGGAGCCGAAACCGTGAACCAGATAAATGGCGGGAAACACACAGGGAGAAGCTAGGGAGCTGGGGCCGTAGAGAAACAGACTTACAGCTATAAATTATTTCAAGATGTTTGCGTATTTAGTTCTGGATACTGCACATTTTTCTCCAAATAACTAAACAGAGGTTTTTCTGCACAAGAGACATGGTAGGCAAGCAAATGGGGAGACAATTAGGAAAAAAATAGGCCAAGACAAATAGAAATGCGAGAGAGTCTCACAGTACTGGAGTAAGATACATGAAACATAAAGTATCCAGCCACAAGAAAAATGAGAAAGAGAAAATAAATTATCTTATGATATTACATCAAGAAAAAGCCAAGAAAATTAAAACTCTGTAATAAACAAGAACAATTGGTGAAAGGCATACTTTAGAATGGAGGAAGAGGCAAGACAGGAAAGTATGTGATAATGATGAAACATAATAATTCGTCTCTGACAGTCGGGTATGCCGATAACAAGAACTGTGGTTAAAAACAAGCCTTTTTAGAAGAATATTTTTCATCGTAAGGCAATTCGGATTTAGCAACTGCCATCCGTCCATTCAAAGTCCCCTTAAATGCGGGAGACTTTGAATGGATAAACAAGTGATTCCATTGTCGAAGTCAAATTCGTCAATATAGGAAGCAACAACAAAATAGCAGTAGGCGTGCTTTGCAGCTATGTGAGCACCGCATTCATCATTCGCATTCTGTTAATTTCTGATAGTAGCATGATAGTTATAAAATTTGAATTATCTTATCTGTTAATCGTATGAATACCGCCTTAATTAGTAAAATAGTCTCCAAAACCTTACACTAAATTTCTCAATAATTCATTTCGCTTTCGCGAAGAGTTAAGAGGTAAAATGGAATAACAGAATTTAATTTCTTGCACCTTTCGGCAAAAACCTTACAAGCTTGATATTTGATAATGTAAAATATTTACCGTATCCGCGCCCCCATTTTAGCACTCCTGCATCAATAAAAGCTGAAAAACACCAAAGGAACGGTACTCACAACCACAGGACAGCTAATCAGAACAGATGGAACGCTAATCAGAGCAATAGGACAAGTAATCAGTACCGAAGAACTCGTACTCACGACCAAAGGAACTATACTCAGTACAGAAGGACGGCTAATCAGAACAGATGGAACGCTAATCAGAGCAGCAGGACGAGTACTCATGATAGAAGGAATGGTAATCAGGACAGCAGGACGAGCACTCAGCACCGAAGGACGGCTGCTCACGAGCAAAGGATAGGCAAAAAAAACACGCTTATATATAATATCCGTACTTTCAAAGGCCCCTGAAACGCGCGAGACTTTGAATGGACTCTACCCCGCCTGACTCTTGTAGTCCTGATTTCCGGCTCCTGCTACATAGTCCTTTCCCTTCACCACAAAAAAAACTTCCGTTTCACGCAACTTTATTATACTTTTATGCCTCTTACTATATTAAAGTGCTATTGTAAACAAATTAAATAACCAATGTACATGAAAAAATTATCACTTTCTGTTTCAAAAACAGTAATTATTGCACTGCTGTGCATGGTGGGCAACACCTCTTTTGCATCACACATTGTAGGCCTGTATTTAACTTACACCTATCAAGGACCTAACACTTATCTCCTTCATTTAAAAATGTACCGCGACTGCTCCGGTATTCCTGCCCCCATGGCTCCAATGGTTTGTTGCTCCTCTGCTTCAACAGGAGGTATGGGCAGTGTTGTACTCGACACTGTTTCGCCCAGCTTTTACCAGGTGCCGTTAAACTCATGCGCCACACAAGGCACAACATGGTGCCAGGGTGGTAGCTATTTCGGTATTGAAGAGTACAACTATGAAGGCATAGTCACATTACCTTATGCCGCCAGCGATTGGGTATTTTCATATACAGAATGTTGCCGCAACACGGCCATTACTACACTTGCCAATAATTATGGCGCTTATATTGAAACTACATTGGATAATTTAACTTATCCGGTTAACAGTTCGCCACAATTCAATTCTACCTTATTTGGTTTGTATTGTGTAGGCACACTAACCAACATCAGCTATCAGTGTACCGATGCTGATGGCGATTCACTTGTATTCCGTCTTGATTCACTACGTGACGGTTCTTCATGCCCTGTAACTTCTACACCCATCAATTATCTTCCTCCATACGGATATTTAAACCCAGTAGCTTCTTTTACTCCGTTTACACTTAACCAGTCAACAGGTATTTTATCATTTACACCTGCGCTTATACAAATAGGGGCTGTATCATTTGTAGTAGATGAGTACCGCAACGGTGTAAAAATAGGCAGTATAAAACGCGATGACCAGTTGGTAATAGTGGGCGAAAATCCAGACCCTGCCATAGTAAGTGGAAATGTATATATTGATTTTAACGCCAATAACACAAAAGATGCAGGTGAACCCGGTGTACCCACGCAGGTGGTAACCGAAACCACTACAGGCATTGTTTCGCTTACTGATGCCAATGGCGATTACAGCATGAACCTTATTCCCGGCAGTTTCGATTTAACCACTGCTGCTCCCACACATTTTACAGTTACTCCATCACTCATTCCTGTAAATATTACCACAGCGCCATCTATACTTACAGGTCAGGATTTCGCTTTGGCACCTGATATGATTTTTACTGACCTTACCATTTCCATTACTCAAAATATTCCACCGCGCCCGGGTATGCCTGCTGTATATGTTATAAGCGTAATCAATAACGGAACGCAAATTAATAACGGCACCATCAGCTTAACGCTTGATACTATGTTAACGTATGATTCAAGCACCTATGCCGGTGCTATGGTAAACGGAAACGTGATTACATGGTCATTCAGTAATCTTAATCCGCTGGCGCAAATTACATTTACAGTTTACACCACCACAAACGCTTTAGCAAACGTTGGTGATCAGCTTACGCTTGAAGCAGAAGTAACACCCAATTTTCCTGATAAATCGCAGGCCGACAATGAAGATGCCATCTATCCTTTGGTAGTAAATTCTTTTGACCCCAATTATAAAACCGTAATGCCGGCAGGAGATGTACCTGTATCATTTATAACCAATGGTGAGTATCTTGATTACGAAATACATTTTCAAAATACAGGCACGGCCGAAGCGTTGTATGTAAAAATATTAGACGGTTTGGATGCTAATCTTGATCTATCTACATTGGAATTTGTATCAAGCAGTCACCCATGCTCCATGCAACTTAAAGGGCAAGGGCTGTTAACTTTTGAATTCAATAACATACACCTTGCCTCCATGTTTGTGGACGAATTACACAGCACTGGGTTTGCACGGTTCAGAATAAAACCTAAAGCAAGTTTATTAGCCGGAGATGAAATACTAAACGGTGCCGGAATTATTTTTGACAATAACTTACCTGTGGTTACACAAACCGTTATTACCCGTGTGGTTAACACTACAGGCGTTTACACTCCACAAAACAATGCTGCCATATTGCTTTATCCAAATCCTGTTAGCAGCTACTTTACAGTTGCCAACAAAACCAATCATAGCTTTATCTTAAATATTTATGATGTAACAGGAAGACTGGTACTTACACAAACAGCCAACCAGCAAAAAATAAATGTTAGCAACCTCAATGCGGGTATTTATTCTTATGAAACGATAGATCACCAAAACAAAATCACCAAAGGAAAATTTATTAAAAAATAAACACCTTTGAAAAAAAACGCTATTGGCAGTAATGCTGCTAGCATTTTCATTTATAGCCACCAATTGGTAAATTACTAATTGGTATTTCATATTTCACTGGTTCAGTATTTACTATCACAATATTCAATCTTCCATACTCCCAAAATCTCCCGCATTTCAGGGGACTTTGAAATAATGGACAAAAAATTAGTAACAAAAAAAGGCGGCCTTTCAGCCGCCTTGACAATACTAATTTTTTTTTTAGAAATTAAGATTCAAGCCTATCTTAAAGAATGAAATATCATAACCAAGTTCTGCAAATGCACCAAAGTTTTCTACAAAATTATATTTGGCACCAACAAACAATCCTGTTGTAGGATAAACATTAGAGCGTTTGTCATCGTAGTAGTGGTCATTTCTTGTTCTGATACGCGCCCCGAGTAATACACCTCCGTAGGGATCGAACTTATTGTTTTTATCTGCCAATAAAGTAAGGTGATAAGTACCACGAACACCTACAATAATGCTGTTGTCGGTATATTTATCGCCATTGCTGTATTTATAATAACGGTTTTTAATACCAACAATACCGCCTATGCCAATAGTTCCGGGTCCTACTTCTGCAATTGTTCCATGATCGAAATGAAAATTTATTGAAGGTAGCACAGTCCAACTGCTGCCATAGTAAACACTGCCATAATCGTAATAATCGCCAAAGCCAATTGATAAGCCAATAGTATTGGAGCCTTTAACAAAAGGAGGGTCGCCACCCTGTGCTTTTGTAGTTGTTGCATTTGTAATAATTCCCGCTGCAATCAAGGCAGCACAAATCAGTTTTTTCATTTTTCTTATGTTTATTTCTATTAATTTAAAAGCAAAACTAAATAATTACCAAGAAGACAGGAAAAATTTAAGATGAACTTATTAACCATCAGAAACTAAAAACCACCTTAGCTACACTAAGGTGGTTACACAATTTTTTTTAACAATTATCAATTGAGCCGATGCAATGACTCACTGACATCTGATAGTTGTAATTTAAAACTTCCGCGGTTGAAATCTCCCATGCTCACTTTAACCTGATCGCTCACAAATAAATCTGATGCCAGATTTACTTGTTGCATAGGGCTGTCTTTCTTAATCACCAAATTACGAATGGTTTTTTCTTTAGGAAATGTAACAAACTCGCCCATAGTTTGGGGTGATACTGCCATATAATATATATAGTTTGCACCAGAGCTAAACTGCCTTTCTTTTGTTAAAATATTTCCTTCGCTTTTTTCTGAATTTATTCCTTTACTGTGGCCTATACCAAGGGTTGCATTATCGGCCAGACTAAACCTGCCCTGCCCGGTCACACTCAGTGCGGCACACCACAGTTTGGCATTTCGCTCTACTGAAAACAGCCTTCCTGCCGGTATGTCGCCAATCTTATCTCCTTTCAGAAATAATTCTTTTTCGGGTTTAATGGCAACATTACACAACTCCACCTGTGCCTTATCGGTCTGCATCCATCGTACCTGCGGATTTTCATGACCCATTATATTTATAAACGATCCATCGTCATCTGCATTGTTCAACATTATTTTCCCGCCAAGCAACATAACATCGCCATAAAGATTAAAAGTTGTCCGCGCTCCGGGTGTGGTTTTGTTTACAACATCACTTATGTTTCCGGCAAGCACCTTAAAGCTACCGCCTACATTTAAAACCAATTTACTGTTTACATTCCTGACACCCTCAAAACTTCCTCCCGAAACAATAAAATCTCCTTTAACAGACATGATATTTACCCCTTCAGTAAACAAAGAACCCTTACCGGTATTGCGCAGTTCGAGGTTTCCATAAATATTTCTGAATGCCTTACCAATATTTGCATCAACGCCTTGTGCCGCATCAAACATCACATTGCCCCATGCAACATCTTTTCCAAACGAATGGTTGCCATACTTCATAAACACCACTTGTGATGTATTTGATAATTGTGCATGCTCAGAAGCAAAACTCCCGGTGCTATTATGAATATAATTTGAGCCATCCTTCAAAATCAAAAGCTCTAAATTGCCCGATTTATTTTCATTTTCATTAAGTTGAAAAATGGCACCTTGTTCAACACAAACCTCTTTTAATGCATATTGTTTATCACAATTCAATTTGCCATTATTCTCTACCACAGCAATTGAAGAGGTGTCGCTTTCACTTAATGTAAACTCATGTCCGCTTTGAATAAAAAAGCAGGTGTTTTGAGGAATATTTGCCGGTGTGGTGCCTTTACCATCACGCTGTGAATTCCATAAAGACAAATCGTTGAAATTACCTGAACGCACAGAGAAAAGAGCTGTATTATTTCTTATTTTCTTATTTCCCGGTGCTGATGCAAGCAGTGGCAATAAAGATGAACCGTTCACCGTGAGTGAAGTAAGTTCTGCATCAATAACAGCAGCAGGCATTGCCGAAGTCTTAATGTCTGTACTAATCCACAAATAATTTATGCCCGGAGAAAGCATGCTGTTAATATCAATTCGAACATTGCCTTCAGAAGGTGCTATGGACTGATAAAGTTGTTTGAGACCGGAAAATGTTTTTGCTTGACCTGATGACCAAACTTTAACATTTTCAACCTGCTTGAAATAAGGTTGTGTGGTTCCTTTCAATGAAAATGTTATTGAATTAAGTTTAACAGCAGTCTTATATCCTTTTACGTCAATCATAATTCCAATTATAGGATTGTTAACACTACCGCGATAAACAACATCTGTATTCTGAAAAACTTCTGTATTAATAACCTGCATGCCGCTATACTCAGCTTTAGAAATTTCTCGTTTTGAAATATTAAAAACAATGAGCAATAGCACCACGAGTCCCGACAAGGAAGCAGAGCCAATATACATGGCCATGCGCAGGTTGGTGCGCATAGAAGGAGTTTGACTTAATAATTTTTTTCGCTTAAACATGATTAGAATATTAACATCTTAACCTAGCCTTATACTACATATAATTAAATAGGTTTCAATATCATAAACCCACAAAGGATTAATGTAGATTTTATAAATGTGGAAAAAATCAGGCTTTCAAACAGTTATAATATTTTAACTTTGTCACCTTATTAATAAGAATATTCAAAAAAATGAGTTTGAAAAAAATCATGTTTATCTCCGGAATGCCCGGTTTGTATCAATTAGTTGCACAAAGTCGCAGCGGCTTTATTGCAGAATCTCTTGCCGATAAAAAACGATTGCATGTCAGCAACAACCAACAAGTAAGTATGCTTTCCGATATCAGCATCTTTACCACTTCAGAAGATATTAAACTGGCTGATGTTTTCCGCACCATGACTACGCTTGAAGATAAGCAAACCAAGGTTGATTTGAATGCAGATGGCTCTGTAATTCTTGCTGCCTTTGAAAAAATTGTACCCGACTTTGACAAAGACAGAGTTTATGCCTCTGACATAAAAAAAGTGTTCAAATGGTACAACCTGCTTAAAGACAAAATTGATTTAGCGGCAAAAGAAGAATCGGCAGAAAATGCAGCTACAGAAAATGCTGCTCCTGTTGAAGCAGAGAAAACTGAACCTGTTGAAGCAACAGAAACAAAGCCAAAAGCAAAGCGCAAGACTAAAAAAGCAGAAAACGATAAAGAATAATTCATGTCTCTGACAACTGAAAATATAGGAAAGGCAAACCGTCATTTTCTTAAAAGTGATTTTAATGTAACCACGTGGGACAATCTAAAGCCCTACTATGAAAACCTGATTTCGCGCACGATTAACTCTAAGGAAGAATTAATTGAATGGCTGCAGGACAGAAGCGAATTAGAATCGGCACTTCAAGAAAATCTGGCCTGGCGTTATATCCGGATGAGTTGCGATAATACCAATGAAAAACTGCAACAGGATTACAATTTTTATGTCAGAGAAATAGACCCTAACATTTCTCCTGAAGATAATAAGCTGAATGAAAAATTGATGACCTGCCCCTTTTCAGATTCACTTTCTGAAACAGATTACAGAAACTATCTGCGCAATGTAAAGCAACGGATTTCTTTGTTCAGAAAAGAAAATATTCCGCTGCTTGCTGAACTTGCAGAAAAGCAACAAATATTCGGGCAGATTTCGGGAGCACAAACTATCACATACCACAATCAGGAGCTTACTTTACAACAAGCATCTGTATGGCTAAAAAATACAGACAGAAGTATTCGTGAGGCTGTTTACAAAAAAATTACTGCAAGACGATTAGAAGACAAAAAGCAGTTAGATGATTTGTACACCAGTCTGATTCAGCTTCGACATCAGGTTTCATTAAATGCAGGTTTCAAAAATTTCAGAGATTACTCCTTTGCAGCTTTAGAAAGATTTGATTACAGCGTTGAAGATTGCTACCGTTTTCATGAAAGTATTGAATCGGAAATTAAACCTGTTATCAATAAAATTGAAGATTACAGAAAAACAAAACTTGGTGTTGACGCTTTAATGCCCTGGGATTTGGCTGTTGATCCAACAGGTAAACCACCAATAAAGCCTTTCAGCAATACTCAGGAAATGGTTCAGAAAACCATATCCTGTTTACAAGAAATTGACCCGGAATTTGCCAGTTGCATATCGCTGCTCGATGAGATGAATCGTTTTGATTTGGATTCACGAAAAGGTAAATCTCCGGGTGGTTACAACTATCCTTTATACGAAACTGGTGTTCCATTCATTTTTATGAACAGCACAGGACAGTTACGCGATTTGGTGACGATGGTACATGAAAGCGGACATGCAGTGCATGCAGTGCTGGCACACAATCTTCCATTTCATGAAATGCGAAGCTGCCCTTCTGAAGTTGCAGAACTTGCATCAATGTCAATGGAATTGTTGACCATGGAACACTGGCATCATTTTATATCAGATGAAAAAGAATTAAAACGTGCCAAACTTGAACATCTGACAAGCTTGATTGATATTCTCCCATGGATAGCAATCGTAGATGCTTTTCAGCAATGGGTTTATATGCACCCTGAACATAGTGTGGTTGAACGCGAAAAGGAGTTTGTAAAACTTTACAATCGCTTTAGCGGAAGTGTTGTTAACTGGCATGCCAATGAAAAAGTAAAAGAAAATTTATGGCAGAAACAAATCCACATTTTTGATTCGCCATTCTATTACATTGAATATGGAATGGCACAATTAGGTGCTATTGCACTATGGAAGAATTATAAAAGTAATCCTAAAGAAACCATCATCAAATACAAACAGGCACTGTCGCTTGGTTACACACGCACCATTGGCGAAATATATGCTGCTGCCGGGGTGAAGTTTGATTTTTCGGCCAGCTACATTCATGAGTTGTCGCAGTTTGTTCAATCAGAAATAAAAATGTTGCAATAAGAACAGCAACAGTCACTTTATTATCTTCGTAGGCTTTTTGAATTAAGCCTTTCAACATTTACATTACAACGAAAAACAATATTTGCATTAACAAACTATGCAGGTAAAATCCACATATCTCAACATCTGGCAGATTGCCTATCCCATTATGCTGGCATCAGTAGCACAAATGCTTGTCGGCCTCACCGACACGGCTTTTCTGGCACGTGTGGGCGAAGTGGAGTTGGGTGCCTCTGCCATTGCCGGTGTGTTTTATTTTGTGTTGGTGATGCTTGGCATGGCAATGTCTATAGGCAGTCAGATTCTGATGTCGCGCAAAGCAGGTGAAAACAACAGGCTTGCTATCGGAAATTATTTTGATCACAGCGTTGTGATTTTACTAGTGCTTGCCGTCTTTTTGTTCTTGATCATGTTTTTTGCAGCCCCTGCTTTCTTTAATTTGGTGTTACATTCAAAAGCTGTTGCAGATGCCTCCATAACGTACATTCACAACAGAAGCTTTGGAATATTTTTTATTCTTCTTGTAAATTGTTTCCGGGCCTACTACACAAGCATTAGTGCGACCCGGTTTATTACTTACAGTGCCTTGGTGCTAACAGTGTCTAACTTTATTCTCGACTATGTACTCATTTTTGGGAAATTGGGCTTCGAGGCTCAGGGCATTGCCGGTGCTGCACGTGCATCAGCAATTGCCGAAGTGCTGGCATGTATATATCTTTTCTTTATCACATTTTATCATAAAGAGAACAGCAGCTTTGGGCTTTTTCGTTTTATCAACATAAACTTGTCACATATAAAAGAAATTATTTTTATTTCCATACCTGTTTTTTTCCAAAACCTGCTTTCTATGGGCGCATGGTTTTTATTCTTCGTATTTATAGAAAGGCTTGGCGAGCATGAGTTGGCTGTTTCTAATGTTGTACGTAGCGCCTACATGGTTTTAATGACACCCATCTGGGGCTATGCTTCCGCTGCCAACAGTATGGTAAGTAATCTTATTGGGCAAAACAAACAAGATGAAGTGATTCCGCTCACTAAAAAAATTATCACCCTAAGCCTTGCCTCTTCCACAGTCATTCTATTGATAAATTTACTCGACTTCAAACTGTTGCTTCGCATCATTTCTTCTGACATTGTGTTATTACATGATGCTACTCCCTCCTATATAGTCACCTGGTGTGCCATGTTTTTTTTCAGCATAAGTATGGTTTTACTGAGTGCCATCAGCGGGACAGGAAAAACCAATGTGGCATTTATTATTGAAGTCATCAATATTTTTATCTATATCTTGTATGCTTACATGGCTGCTGTAGTGTTTAAAACAGAATTGCATGTTGTTTGGTATGTAGAAATTCTCTATTGGATAATTATGGGACTATGTTCATGGCTATATTTACGAACCAATAAATGGCGAAAATGAAAAACGCATTACTGATAATATTAATTTATTTGGTGGCTTCATGCAAATCTGCCAAGCAGGAATTTGGAAATCAAAATCTTGAAACAGTAACAGTGACTGACATGAGAAACTTAGATGGCTGTGGTTTTCTTTTAAAGACTGCGGATCAGAAAATGCTGATACCCGATAATCTTGACGCATCTTTTCAAAAGAATAATTTAAAACTTGAAATCAGTTATAAAAAAACGCAGGTGATGACCACATGTATGGCAGGGCAAACCATAACACTCATTTATTGTAAAAAAGCAAAATAGTTATCTTAGCGTAAATGAATAATCTTAAAATACTATTTTCCGGAACGCCTGACTTTGCCGTTGAGTCACTGAAAATTTTAATAGAAAACGGATATAATATTTGTGGTGTTATAACTGCGCCCGATAAACCGGCAGGTCGTGGTATGGTAATGCAACAGTCGGCAGTAAAAAAATATGCACAGTCAAAAGGTTTGCTTATTCTTCAACCTGAAAAATTAAAAGATACAACATTTCTTTTGCAGGTTGCATCCTTAAATGCCGACTTGCATATAGTAGTTGCCTTCCGAATGATGCCGGAACAACTGTGGAGTATGCCTCGTTTAGGTACATTAAATCTTCATGCCTCCTTACTGCCACAATACAGAGGTGCTGCTCCAATAAACCATGCCATCATGAATGGCGAAAGAACAACTGGTGTAACTACTTTTTTTCTGAAACATGAAATTGACACAGGAGACATTATACTAGCTGAAAAAGTTGACATAGGGCCTTCTGAAACCGCTGGTGAACTGCATGACAGACTCAAGCACGTTGGTGCAGCCTTGATTCTGAAAACCGTTCAGCAAATAGAAAAAGGAAATCTTTGCACCACACCACAAAACAGCATAACAACAGAAATTAAACATGCACCTAAAATTTTTAAAAACGATTGTCTGATAAATTGGTCTGATAAAGCATCCCATATTTTTAATCAGATAAGGGGATTGTCTCCCTATCCGGGTGCATTTACTATACTAAAAAATAAGAACGAAAAAGAACTGACTTTAAAAATATATGTAGCAACAATTTCAGAAAGCATAGAATTTTTGGAGGCAGGGAAAATAATTTCTGACAACAAGAGTTTTTTAAATATAGCTGCTTCTGATGGTTTAATCTCTATAAAAGAATTGCAGCTTGAAGGTAAAAAAAGAATGACCGTAGTGGATTTTATGAGAGGCTTTTCCATTAACGATTACACTGTTAAAAAATAAATCCTACTCTTAATTTTTGTGGTGACTGAAACACCAAATTTGCATGGCAGAAAATGAAACAAATTGTAGTATTAACAGGTGCAGGCATTAGTGCAGAAAGTGGCATAAAAACCTTTCGCGACAGCAATGGTCTGTGGGAAGAACATCGCATTGAAGATGTGGCAACACCTCAGGCATGGCAACGAAACCCTAAGTTGGTAACAGAATTCTACAATCAGAGGCGCAAACAAGTGATGGAAGCAAAACCAAATGAAGCACATTTGGCTTTAGTTGAATTGGAAAAGCATTATTCGGTAGTGGTGATAACTCAAAATGTGGACGACCTGCATGAACGTGCAGGTTCAAAACACATTATTCATTTGCACGGTGAAATCCTGAAAATGCGCAGTGAGGAAGACCCGACAATGATTTATCGAGCTAATGAATGGGAGATAAAATATGAACGTACTAACGAGCACGGTCACAGACTTCGCCCACACATAGTTTGGTTTGGTGAAATGGTGCCCAAAATGGATGATGCCATATTTCAAACCATGAAAGCAGATATTTTTTTAGTGATAGGAACATCACTGGAAGTTTATCCGGCAGCAAGTCTCATTGACTATACTTCACAAACCTGCAAAAAATATATTGTTGACCCCAAAGCCCGGGAGTTGAATCATATTTACAATCTAACAGTTATTCAAAATACAGCAGGTAAGGGTGTGCCTGCACTTGTAAACAAATTAATTAAAGATGTTTAGCGAAGCGTTTATGCAAACCGACCTGTATAGCTGGGTCGTTCTTCCGGTATTGATTTTCCTTTGTAGGATGTGTGATGTAACATTGGCAACATTGCGCAACATATTCCTTTCAAGAGGGGTGAGAAAAATTATTCCAATAATAGGATTTATAGAGGTACTCATCTGGCTGGTGGCGGTAAGCTCTATTATTAAAAACCTGCATAACATCATGTGCTACATTGCATTTGCCGGAGGCTACTCAATGGGAATATTGGTCGGAATCAGCATCGAAAAACGGTTGGCTTTGGGCACCCAAATTATTAGAGTTATTACAAGCAGGCAAAGTCTGGCTTTGCTGGAAGCCTTACGTGCGCAAAATTTGGGAGTAACTGAGATAGATGCTTTGGGTTCACAAGGACCAGTAAAAATTTTACTCATTGTAGCTAAAAGAAAAAACATTGCTTCCATATTGGAAACCGTTAATGAACATCATGGCAGCTCGTTTTTTACTATTGAAGATGTGCGCTCTGTGGAACAAGGCATATTTCCAATAAAGGCAGGTGAGGGAAAAATTCAATATCTGCGCAGAATTTTCCCAACCTTTAAGCCCGGGCGTTGAAAAAATATTTTTTATTTGATATTTGATTGTTGTACCTTTGAGAAGAGTTAAAGCGATTTTTTTATGTCAACGAATAAAACCGATTCCAAAGAAAGATCAATCAGAGTTTCAAGGATTGAAAGAATACATCCATACAAAACAATACTGTTTTTCGGCATACTAATTAGTTCATTGTTATTTCTTACATTATCGTTTTTGTTTTTGATAACACAAAACGAAAACAACAATATGCCGCCTACATTACCTAAAGTTTTTACACTAAGTACAATTCTGTTATTGTTTGGCAGCTTTACCATCTCCAAAGCCGTTAGTGCTTTCAGAAAAGATTCGTTCGAAAAATTATTAAGAGCAACCATTTTAACAACTATCCTCACAACACTGTTTCTTGTGACTCAGATTGTCGGATTACATGCTATGCAAAAAACAGGATACTATACCCACATGCCGTTTAATTCACATTATTTTTTCGGCATCATTGCATTACACATGGTTCATGCATTGGCAACTGTTGCATACATGATTTTTATTACCTACAACGCCTTTCATCAATCTCACGATGTGATAGACTCATTGTTATTTTTCAGTGATCAGGGGCAATTGCTGAAGTTAAACACTGCTATAGTGTTCAGCCATTTTGTAAACTTCAGTTGGCTTGCCATTTTTCTAATGTTTCTTTTTTCATTTTAATGATTCGCAAAAGTCATGCAGCACCATTAGTTCTTTTACTTACTTTATTTCTTTCCTGCAAAAAAGAAAAATTGAATTTAGTCTTTGAAGAAATAAACACTCCTACAAATTGCAACCTCAACAATCTTTTTATTTTAAACGATAGTGTTGTGTTTGCCTGTGGCGGGCAAACGGGCAATGGTGTAATACTCCGCTCGTCAGATGGTGGTCAGTCGTGGCAATTATTGAATGATCAATTTGACTATAACATACACAGTTTATTTTTTTTAGACAATCAACATGGATTTTGCGGAAGCGACTCAACACATGTTTATCAAACAAATGATGGTGGCATCAGTTGGCAAATGCATTTTGACTGGGAAGGAATACCTTTTCAATACAGTTCTCCACTGCGCAGTGTTTGTTTTGTAAACAAAGACACAGGATTTTTTGCAGGAGGAAAAAACTTTGACCGTGGCATTATTTATTCAACAACCGATGGAGGTGAGCATTGGAATGTGTCGGGCTTTGAACATGAACTTCGATGCATCACTCCTACTGCTGCAGGCATCCTTTCCGGTGGCTATGGCACCATGCTTTTAAGTAAACAAAACACTGCATTTGAAACATTAAATTGTGACCGCTCTTTTTATACCGGAATTGCCTTCAGCAATACAACAGATGGAGTTGCCTGCAGTTACAACGGTGCTTTATACCATACAGATAATGGTGGAAACACTTTTAGTTTAGCAGATAAAAAAAATCAAACTTTTGGAAAAAGTGAACATTTTCTATGCATTGATGCCCGCAAAAACAAAATTATTTCAAGCGGATTAGGTGGATTTACAGCCGTAAGTACTGATGGGGGTGAAAACTATGACTCGGGATATAGCCTGAATAATTCAAGAATAAATTCTGTTAAATTTTTAAATGATACCATTGCCATTGCTTCTTCTGATTTTGGTAAAATTTTCAGAATACACTTCAGCGATTGATTGTTAAAATTTGTGACTTGTTACTACTTTGCTTTTTATAATTTAAAGTATTTATAAATAAACATTTAAACTAAAAGATAATGTGGTGGTTTTATGCAATACTCTCGGCAATATTTGCTTCCCTTACTGCAATTTTTGCAAAATCAGGTGTGGCAAATATCAACTCAAACCTTGCAACAGGTATAAGAACAGTTGTTGTTTTAGTAATGATTTGGTTAATAATTTTATTGAAAGGAGAAACAAAAGGAATGACCGCTCTTTCAAAACAAAATATTATTTTTCTGATACTTTCCGGTATTGCCACAGGGCTGTCATGGCTATTTTATTTCAAGGCTTTGCAAACAGGCAATGTGTCGCAAGTTGCACCGATTGACAAACTTAGCCTTGCGCTTACCATAATTCTGGCAATAATTTTCTTAGGAGAGACACTAACTATTAAAACAGCTATTGGTGCAAGTCTGATTATTGCCGGCACTTTGGTTTTGGCAATAAACTAAGCTTCCAAACTTCTCCTTAACGGACTAAGGAGATTTCTTTAACATCATACAAATGCTTTTCTCCATTTTCTCTTTCAACAATCAATAACCCCATTGGTGACAGCCCTTTTATTTTTCCCTGAAAAGGTCCGTCAGCATCTTTAAATAATGCCGTTTCATTCAGCTTATAAAGATGAGTCAGATATAACCGATCAATTTCTTCAATTTTTTTTTGCTGCAACATCTGATAATATACCTCAATATTTTCATGCAACTTCACAGCGTTGATTTGTGTATCGGCTTTAACCCCCGAATTTATAAACACAGAAGTAGCTGAGTTAAGGCCCACCTCAAAAACTTGTTGATTGAAATTTATGCCAATACCTGCAATCGTTGCATAAATATCAGCTCCTCTCAAAATATTTTCAATAAGTATTCCGGCAACTTTTTTACCTTCAATCAAGATGTCATTAGGCCATTTTATACGCACCTGATTTGAATAATCAGCTAACAAATCACATGTTGCAAGAGCTATACATTTACTTAATACAAAAGCTTCGGACGCTTTTAAAAAATCCGGATATACTACAATACTCATCAGCAGATTTTTACCTGCCTCACTTTGCCAGCTGCTACCCCGCTGCCCACGTCCTTTGGTCTGATAATCAGCCGTAACTACTGAGCCTTCAGGCAGCTTTTCTGACATAAGCTGTTCATGTAAAAAACTATTTGTGGACTCAGTCTCATGGAGATTAAACCAGATAGAATTTTTAAACATGACACAAACATAGTTACTTTCCTTATTTTTCCTATTTTTGTATCTGACTCGAATCAATAATTTTTACAATTTGGCAAAAAGAATGAATCCTGTAAAGGATAAAGATGAAACTACGCCTGTGAAAGCTGCCACGCTAAAAAAAACCAAGGCAAGGCAACCCAAGCGTCAATTAAAAGACAATACAGAGAAACTACTCACGGTTATTGTTGACAGTATAGAGGATAAAAAAGGAGAGCGTATTGTTGTCTTAAATCTTAAGGAGTTAAATAATGCTATGGCAGATTATTTTATCATCTGTCAGGCATCAAATAAAACACAGGTTGAAGCAATTGTTAGAAATATAGAAGAAAAAGTAGAGAAAAAGTTAAAAGAAACGGCAGCACATATTGAAGGTAAGCAAAACGCTGAATGGATACTACTGGATTACTTTAATGTGATAGTACATGTATTTTTGGCAGATAAAAGAGATTTTTATGCACTGGAAAAACTATGGGCAGATGCCTCATTGGTTAAATTTGCAGCCCAATAATAAACAAAACTGCCAATTTGCCGTTTGCATGATTGTTGATTACAAGAAAAACTAAAGATTGAATAAAAAAGATGTCAGAAGAGAATAAAAGCGGAGACAAAAAGAAATCACCATTTGGCAAAATGCCAAAACCTCCAGGGAAGGGTTTTAATTTTTCGTGGATTTATGCCATCGTATTCCTGCTGATTTTTGTCATTTGGGTATTAGGCCTTGGCGATAAGCCCAAACTGACCAACATGAATGAGTTTGAAAAAACCATGCTAACAACACATGATGTAGAAAAAATTGAAATCGTTAATCGTGAACGTGTTGAAATAACCATTAAAAAAGACAAGCTAAACCAAGAAAAATACAAAGCTGTTAGTCATAAACCTTTTGGCAATGGCTACAATCCCGGCCCACATTATTACATGCCCATTGGTGATGTTGGAAATTTTGAATCAAAGTTAGAAGCTATTCAAAAGGACTTCCCCGAAAACGAAAGAATACAACCTGAATACAACAATAACGACCGTTCTATTCTTGAAGTGTTGTTTTGGAATTTATTGCCGTTTATCATCATTGCTGTAATCTGGATTTTTATCATGCGTAGAATGGGTGGCGGTGGTGCCGGCAGTCAGATATTCAATATCGGAAAATCAAAGGCCCAGTTATTTGATAAGGACTTGAATGTCAAAGTGACATTTAATGATGTTGCCGGGCTTGAAGAAGCTAAGGTGGAGGTAATGGAGATTGTTGACTTCCTTAAAAACCCAAAAAAATACACACAACTTGGAGGTAAAATACCAAGAGGTGCCTTGTTGGTTGGTCCTCCGGGAACCGGTAAAACGCTTTTAGCTAAAGCTGTTGCCGGTGAAGCACAAGTGCCTTTCTTTTCGCTATCAGGATCAGATTTTGTAGAAATGTTTGTAGGTGTTGGCGCATCACGTGTACGTGATTTATTCCGTCAGGCAAAGGAAAAAGCTCCTAGTATTATTTTTATTGATGAGATTGATGCTATAGGCCGCGCGCGTGGCAAAGCACCATCTTTCAGTGCTAATGACGAACGCGAGAGTACACTCAATCAGTTATTGACAGAGATGGATGGTTTTGGAAGCAACACAGGGGTTATCATCCTTGCAGCAACCAACCGTGCCGATATTCTTGACCGTGCATTGTTGCGCCCGGGTCGTTTTGACCGACAGATTTATGTTGAACTTCCTGACCTTACAGGACGTGAAGAAATTTTTAAAGTACATACAAAAATTCTTAAAATAGATCATACTGTTGATATTAAATTCCTTGCCCGTCAGACCCCCGGATTCTCTGGTGCTGATATTGCAAACCTTTGTAATGAAGCTGCTCTTATAGCTGCACGTAAAAATAAAACAGCCATTGGAAAAGATGATTTTCTTTCTGCAGTTGACAGAATTATTGGTGGACTTGAAAAGAAAAATAAAATCATCACCAAACATGAAAAGAGCGTTATTGCCTATCATGAATCGGGTCATGCAACAGTAAGTTGGTTGTTGGAACATGCACATCCTTTGGTAAAAGTTACCATTGTCCCCAGAGGAAATTCCTTAGGTGCTGCCTGGTATCTGCCAGAAGAAAGACAACTCACCAATAAAGAACAGATTTTTGATGAAATATGCGCTGCTTTAGGTGGTCGTGCTGCCGAAGAAGTGATATTTGGAACTATCAGCACAGGTGCACTTTCTGATTTGGAAAAAATAACCAAACAAGCCTATGCAAGTGTAAGCATCTTTGGACTAAATGATAGAATTGGAAACATCAGCTACTATGATTCCTCCGGTCAGCAAGATTATTCTTTCAGTAAACCCTACAGTGAAAAAACTGCAGAGATTATTGATGAGGAAGTAAAAAAACTAATTGACTTAGCTTATCAGCGTACCAAAAAACTGTTGGTTGATAACAAGGAAAAATTAGACAAACTGGCGCACAGACTACTTGAAAAAGAAGTGATTTTCAAAGAAGATTTAGAAGAAATTTTCGGTCATCGTCCATGGGGTGAGTCAGAAAAAGCCACCTTCAATTCTTTCATTACAGATGGCGAGCCAGAACCGGAGAAAACTGTTCCTCCTGCTGTTGATACTCCTCCTCCATCAAATATTCCTCAAGGATCAATTCAGGTTTAATTTATGGACGAAAGTACCAACAGAGAAAAAGTTCTAAAAAAGGTACGCAGTGCATTAATTGCTAAAACACCCAATCCGTATCCAAATCTGGATATGGACAAGGTTGTATTTAATTCCACCTCCTATTCACCTGAAGTACAGTTTGCTGAAAATTTCATACAGCAAGGCGGACAATTTGTGCTTTGCAATGGTCGTGTTGAACTTATGGAAACCATACTTGGTGTTTGCGATGCCAATGATTTTAGTGAGGTTGTTTGTGTTGACCGTAACCTTTCAGCCTTTTTTGATGAGTTTGAATTCCCACATCAAAGTGTGTTTTCCGAAGAAGACGATACCGACATTCAGGTGGTGATTATTCCCTGCGAATGTTTAGTTGTACGAAATGGACTTATTGTTTTATCTGATGAAAACATACACCATAAAGCCTTGCTTCGGGCTACACAAAATTTGGTTGTCATTGCACATACACAGCAACTTATCCCTGATTTAACTGAAGCATTAACTTATGTCAGGTCTCAAAATGACACCGATATGCCTTCTGAATTACATGTTGCAACACCAGACTTTTTGAATCAAGCCCAAAATACTCTTGAGCCTAATGCTCCTTTAAAAAGCATGACTGTTATTCTGATTCGACCATATGACAGTGAATTATGAAATTTTTATTTGAAAACTTCATTATTAAGGCTCATGAACTCAACTCATTATTCATTTTAAAACTTCAATTCAAGATAATTTCAAAATAAATGACAAATATCAATGGTAACATCAATTGAATTAACGTAATTTGTAATATCTATATCATTTATATTCGTCAACCCCTACATTATATTTTAAATAATTTATATCCATGAGTCATTCTGATTTGCATCGTTTTCATATTCCCGTTATGGGACTTGCCTTTACGGTTGACACACCTGTTAAGGTAGCTCGTTATGGGATATCATCAGTTGTTTCCATTATTGAGCATAACATGCTTGAAGTTATGCGCGAGTTTTATTACAAACAAAACGGAAAAGACTTTACTGCAATTACCAAAAAGGACGAAGATTATCGCGCTAAAAGAGTAACTGCATACCTCAACATTATAAATGATATTGTTTTAAAACAAATTACTGATTTACGTAATGAGTCGTTTGAAACAGGTAAAGAAATCAATAAATATTTTGAAATGTTACCTGACACTTCAGAAGCAAAGCTACTTTACAGAAAAATGCAGGCATGTACAATTCAAGTGGAGAAAGAACAGATGCAACAACAGCTACGCACACTCATAAAGAGTGGTGCAATTGATGTAAACATCATGACCAAGGTTGATAGAATCAACTACGATAAAAATGAACAACCATTAGCACAAGAAATGTCTGATGCACACAATTCATTACGAGGTTTTGCACACAGTAATCTAAACTCTTCTATTGTTTTTTCCGCAGGACTTAACCCACGTTTATACTCTTATTGCGAAAAGTTTGATGATTTTTTCCCTGACGAGACAGGATTTGTTAAAAAGAAAATTACTCTGAAAGTGAGTGATTTCAGATCGGCACAAGTACAAGGTCGCTTCTTTGCGAAAAAAGGAATTTGGATTTCTGAATTCAGAGTTGAATCAGGACTTAATTGTGGTGGACATGCTTTTGCTACCGATGGTTTATTGTTAGGCCCTATTCTGGAAGAGTTTAAACTAAATAAAAATGCATTGTATGATGAGTTGTTCAACACTTGCCAGGCGGCATTAGCTCAAAAAAATAAACCACAGTATAAGGAGAAGCCTAAGATGAAAGTTACTGTACAGGGAGGCATTGGTACATCTCAGGAAAACGATTTCCTTTATCATCACTATGAGGTTGATCTTACAGGCTGGGGAAGTCCGTTTTTATTAGTTCCGGAGGCTACCAATGTTGATCAGGAAACATTAGGTTTATTAGCTACTGCCAGCAAGGATGATTATTATCTGAGTGAGGCCTCTCCACTTGGTGTGCCATTTAATAATTTCAGAAAATCTTCTGCCGAGAGACAACGTAAAGAACGTATTGCCAAAAACAGACCAGGCAGTGCATGTTACAAAAAATTTCTTGCATTCAACACAGAGTATGGTGGAGAACCTATCTGTACAGCTTCAAGAAAATATCAACATCTTAAACTGCAGGAACTAAAACAAGGAAATGTGGAGCCATCACAAAAACAAATTGATGATCTTCTTATTAAAGATTGTTTGTGCGAAGGATTAGCTTCCCCTGTTATGTTGGTAAATAATGTGCCTGTTCCACATAATCTGAATGCTGTAACCATTTGTCCGGGTCCTAATCTGGCATATTTTTCAGGTACCTTTACCTTGCAAGAAATGATAAATCATATTTATGGACGAGCCAATGCGCTAAATTCATTATACCGCCCGCATATGTTTATCAATGAACTAAACCTTTATATTGATTATCTCAAAAAGGATATTCAAAAAAGTGCTGCTAAAATAAATGACAAGAAAGAAAAACAGTTGCAATTATTCAAAGAAAACCTTTCAAAAGGAATTGAATATTACCGGAATCTAAGCAACAAACTTTCAAATTTTACCAAAACAAACATTGAGAATTTTCAGAAAGATTTACAGGAATGCGAAAACATTCTTAAATCAATGTTAGTTGAAGAAGTTCAATATTAAGCTTCAATTCTTTATAATATTTTACTTTTTCTAAATACACATCACACTTTTTAAAGTAAACATGTTTACTGTCTCTGTTTAGTTATTTAGAATTGTTTACTGAACCATTGTTGTCAAGAATAAGCTTAGAATGCAACTATCTAAACTTCTTTTACTCCTATTTTTATACTAAATTCGTATTTTAAACAAAAGAATCATCTGTCTATCATGAAATGCGGAAAGTTTGTTATATCGCTTGACTTTGAACTCATTTGGGGCGTTAGAGATAAAAGAACTATTCAATCCTATGGAGAAAATTTAAGAGGAGTACATCAGGCAATACCCAGGCTATTAAATCTTTTCGATCAATACAAAATAAAGGGAACCTTTGCGACAGTAGGATTTTTATTCTTTGAAACAAAAGCTGAGTTGCTTGCAAATACGCCTAAGAAAATTCCTGCTTATACAAATGTTGAACTATCTCCCTATGAAGGACATTTTAATTTGTTAGGTGAAAATTACAAAGAAGATATTTATCATTTTGCACCTCAATTAATCAATGAAATAAAAAAACATCCGGAGCAGGAAATCAGCACACATACATTTTCACATTATTATTGTCTGGAGAATGGTCAAACGCAGGAAGATTTTAAAGCAGATTTAGAAGCCGCATTACAAATTGCAGAAAAAAAAGGCATTACAATAACTTCAATAGTCTTTCCTCGAAATCAGTTTAATGAAGAATATATAAAAATTATTAAAGAGCTTGGTCTTATCAGCTATAGAGGAAATGAAAATTGCTGGCTCTATAAAGCTAAAAAAGGTGAACAAGAAAGTTCTTTTCGAAGGGCATTAAGATTAATTGATGCTTATTTCAATATTTCCGGACACAATTGCTATAGTGATGATTTTTTAATTAGTAAATTTCCTATGGATATTCCGTCAAGCAGATTTTTACGTCCTTACAGCAAATCACTTAAAACTCTTGAAGGATTTAGATTAAGACGTATTCTATCAGGAATGACTTTTGCGGCTAAACACAATCAAACTTATCATCTGTGGTGGCATCCTCATAATTTTGGAACAAATCAAAATGAGAATTTTTCATTCCTTGAAAAAATACTTGAACACTATCAATTTTTGAATCATAACTACGGGTTCAAAAGTATTACTATGTCACAACTATCATTGGATTTAAATAACAAGACTCATGGCTGAATTAATCAAGTTCAGTAAAATAACGCTACAGGATCTTACCGTTATTCAAAAAATAGCACTTGAAAACGGAGGCAGCAAAACAATTAATGAGTCAAATTTTAATCATTGGTACTTAGAAAATCCTACGGCATCAAATTCAATTTTAAAGGTTGAAGTTGATAATACTATTGAAGGTTATGCTACAACAAATAATTTTGTTTATACTCTTGATAATAAAAATTATCTCGTTGCACTTCCACAAAATGTTCTGACAACTGAAAAATGCAGGGGTAAAGGACTCTTTGGCAAATTGTATTATTTAACAGAAAAAGAAAATATAGAGACCAATCATGTTGATTTTTTCCTGACATCAACAAACTCCTTGAGTACACCAATTTTTCTGAGTAAATTTGGTTATTTACGAGGCTTCTGCCCTCCTATTCTGATAAAACTGTTTTCACCATTTAGCCTATTCTCCAAAGTAAATTATAAACCGGTAGATGATTTAACTTCCATAAAGATTAATCATTTCAATTTGAATAACTCCAGAAAAAAAAATATGAATTATTTTCAATGGCGCTATTCCCAAACCAACAAAAAAAATCTTAAGGTAATTTCAGTTATTGATAATAATCAAACTATTGGCTATGCTTTTTTAATTGCACAAATTAAAAAGGGATTTAGAGTCCTGATGTTGGCCGATATTATCTGCAGTAATGAAAAATTTTATTCGAAAATCATAAAAGCTTGTCACACCTATGCTTCAAAGAATTTTTATGTAGGTTTTCTCATGTTTGAACTTCAAAATGAAAATATTAACCACGGAAGTAATATTAAACTAAAAAACAAATTCAATTTTTTGGTAAAAGGTAAATGCGATGATGAAACCAAAAAACTCAGCCAGATTAAATTCAATTATTTTTTTGGAGACCTAGACTACTTTTGGTAAACTCAATCAAAAAATAATAGTTACTACATCATCATAAAAAAATGCAGTATTTCACAAAATTGGTAATACTGCATTTCAGTAAAAAAGATTATTCTTCAATACATAAAACTCACTAATCTTTTCGAATCATTACTTTTTGAGTCTGACTAAATTTATCAGTCGTTATTGTCAGAAAATATACACCTGCACTAAGTAATTGTGAGCCTATTATTTTCTGATGGCCTCCTATGCTTTGGGCACCTTGCTTTTCATTCATAACTTCCACGCCTTTCATGTCGGTGAGTTTAATCGAAACTTGTCCCGGTTGCGTAAGTGTGTAATTGACTACAAAATATTTCTCAGCAGGATTTGGTGCAACAGAAAAATTGCTCAACAACTCCGTTGATGAAAGTCCAACACTTCTTAAAGAATCAATATAAACAACTGATGCAACCGTTTCTGTCCCTAAAACATCGGTAGTATTTATCTGCAAAACCGGAATTTTCTCATTGTTTGTAATCCATTTGTATTCTACAGCTTTAGGTCTGTCCATTGAATAACCAAATCCTAATGTATCGGCATAAAGTGTATCATGTGCATACAATTCTGTTTTAATACGCAGTGCATTAAAAGTACCGTAAGGTGTCGTAATTGTTCCCCAACCATCAACCTGATTAACACGTTTTTGTTCAAAGCCATAATATCCTAGTCCGCTTAATGAAAAATTCCATGCTGCCTGGCAGGAGTCAACATTGTTAAATGCAATCGGGAAATTATATAAGATATCTTTACTGCTAAACGCTATAGGTGTCTGAAACCCACTGATGGTAATACCTAAACCCTGTTGTTTATAGTCACCATTGCTTTTGTAATAAAAGCTGTAGGGATCACTTAATGTAATTGGTAATCCGGGAATAGTTGGTAACGTACCATAAGGAACTGCAATATTAGATCTGTTGCTGTTTAAACCAATATTGGCAAAATATACAGAATAAGTTCCACCGGTTGAACTTACGCTAAGAAATTCTAAAGTATCCTGACTTTGAGCAATCATTGAACTAAAGTCCCAAGTTTGATTTGCGCCTGTTGTAGTAAAGTCAATTGGTATGGTTGCATCAGCATTGCTGACCAAAATATTATCGCCTGCTCCGGCAAAGTCGCTTTGTGTGAGCGTAATTTGTGCATGGCCACAAAATGCCGATGCTAAAGCAATCATTGTTGTGTAAAGTTGTTTCATTTATTTATTTATTTGTTTGTTTTAATCGTTATCCGTTTTCTACCCACGATTTATAATAATCAGGTATCATAATATTCATAGCTTCTTTTGTAAGCCAAAGAGGTTTAAAGGTATCTATCATCACAGCCAGCTCTTTTGTTTCTTTAGCACCAAGTGATTTTTCAACTGTACCCGGATGTGGGCCGTGAGGAATACCTGCAGGATGTAGTGTAATTTGCCCTTTGGTAACATTCTTTCGACTCATAAAATCACCATCAACATAATACAACATTTCATCAGAGTCGATATTAGAATGATTATAAGGAACAGGAATTGAAAGTGGATGATAGTCAAACAAACGTGGCACAAATGAGCAAACAACAAAATTGTGTGCTTCAAATGTTTGATGAATTGGCGGTGGGAGATGTATCCTGCCTGTTATTGGCTCAAAGTCATGAATCGAAAAAATATAAGGGTAACAGTATCCGTCCCATCCAATAGCATCAAATGGATGCGTAGCATAAACAAAAGGATACACAATACTCTCTTTTTTTATCATAACCAGAAACTCACCTTTTTCATCATAAGTCTTCAGGTTTTGTGGTCTGCGGAAGTCGCGTTCACAAAAAGGACTGTGTTCTTCAAACTGTCCATACTCATTTCTATATCTGCGTGGTGTTTGAATTGCACTAAATGAGTCAACTACCAACAACCTGTTTTGCTCAGTATTAAAATGCAATTGAAAAATTGTTCCTCTTGGTATAACTATATAATCGCCATAACCAAAGTCTATGCTTCCATATATTGAGTGAAATGTTCCACTGCCTTCATGAACAAAAATCAATTCATCGGCATCGGCATTCTTTAAAAAATAATCTTTTGTTGACTTACGTGGAGCAGCTAATGCTATTTGCAAATCGTTATTTACTAAAACCGGCTTCTTACTCTTTATATAATCATCTTCCGGCTGTACATTAAAGCCCTGAAAACTTTGATGCAACAACGAGCGTTTCATAGCAATTTCGGGTTCACGAGAAAATGGCTCTCCGGCACTTTTTATCATTGTTGGCGGATGACAATGATAAATGAGAGAATACATATTGCTGAAGCCATGGGTAGAAAATAGTTCTTCTGCATAAAGGCCGCCATCAGGCTTACGGAATTGTGTGTGTCTTTTGTGAGGGATTTTTCCCTGTGAATAGTATTGGGGCATGGTGTAAAAATAGTGTTATGCAAAGTTATAGTAAATCGTAAAAGAAACCCTGAATCATCAAACAATATATTCCATCCTGATTTTCAACAGTTGTATGTTAACACTAACCAATAACAACTCATGAAAACAGGCCGTTTTTAGTTTAAACTTGTAAAATAAAATACAATTTACCCGGTTATTGAATATGAATATGTTAAGCAAAAGCATTGCAGTTGTATTTATCAGCATTCTTGCATTTTCGCACGACATGCTGGCACAACGCATGAAGACTGAAGATTATATCAGTCGCTATAAAGAAGATGCTATTAAGGATATGATTAAAACAGGTGTTCCTGCCTGTATAACATTAGCTCAAGGAATTCTTGAAAGCGAAAGTGGCAACAGCAAACTTGCCATTGAAGCCAATAATCACTTTGGCATCAAGTGCCATAAAGAGTGGCAAGGGAAGCAATTTCATCAGGATGATGATGCAGAAAATGAATGTTTCAGAAAATACAACAATACCTTAGAATCTTTTGACGACCATTCAGACTTTCTTCGTTCAAGACCGCGATATGCATTTTTATTTGAACTTCAACCTACGGATTACAAAGGATGGGCACATGGTTTGAAAAAAGCAGGTTATGCTACAAATCCAAACTATGCACATAAACTTATTGATTTGATAGAGCGCTTCAATCTTGAAGACATCAACAATGAAGCAATAGCACGAATGAATGGCAAACCAATTCCGGAACAGCCAGCATTGGCACGTAATGTAAATCTTCCAAAAGGTTCGCCATCGGCAAAAGAAGTTGAGAAAACTACTGTCATAAACATCACCCCTCCTTCCTATTACTCAGAAATTAATAATGTAAAATATATTGTTTCAAAAAAAGGTGATACCTGGCTGAGTTTAGCCAAACAAAATGAAATGATGTTGTGGCAGATGCTTAAATATAATGATGCCTCAAAAGATGATGTACTTAAAGAAGGAACTATTGTTTATATAAAACCAAAAAGAAATTCGGCCAAGCAGGATTATCACATTGTAAAAAAAGGTGAGACCATGCGTGATATTTCACAGCTGTATGCTATTAAGTTAAATAAACTTTACAAGAAAAATCAATTGGAACCAGGAACAATACTTGAACCCGGCATGAGAATAAAACTCAATAACTAAAAACAACAACCACCAGACTGCCGGGCTAAACGAATGTTTGGTCCGGCATGTTTTTTTAAATATGAAAGTTGCAAATTTCTTAAACTGTATTTTTACTTTAATAATCAGCAATGCTTATTCACAACAGCCTATATCACCTTTAAGCCCACTTACAATTCCTCTAATCCAGAAAGGAAACTATGGTGAAGTAAGAAGTAATCATTTTCATTCAGGCCTTGACTTTTCTACACAATCAAAAATCGGATTTCCGGTCATAGCCAGTTTTGACGGTTATGTTTCGCGAATAAAAACCTCTGAGAATGGTTATGGAAAAGCAGTCTATATAGATCACCCTAACGGGCTTACAACAGTGTATGCACATTTACATCGTTATGGAAAAACTATAGAGTCATTTGTCTTTGCTGAACAGGAGAAACAAAAAATTTACAGTGTTGAGTTGTTTCCTGAAAGAAATAAAATTATGGTCAGGCAAGGTGATACAATAGGCTGGTCAGGAAACTCAGGCGGTTCGTCAGGGCCACATCTTCATTATGAAATCCGAAACACAAAAAGTGAAAAACCTTTAAACCCTATCAGCTACTTTCCGCAGATTAAAGACACCATTCCGCCACTGATTAAATCAATTACTATCTACTCCATCAAAGAAGATTTTTTGAGCATTTTCCCCTGGCATGAAATCACTCCTGTTGAAACATCGGCAGGGAATTACAGATATACCGATTTAATTAATGCATCCGGTGAAATTGGAATTGGATTTTCAGGCTACGATCAGGCTAACAATGATAATGCAATTTTAGGTATTGACGAAGTAGAATTATATGCAAATGAAAAACTGGTTTTTGCAAGAAAAATGAGTAACTTTTCTTTTGATGAAACAAGAAATGCCAACGGACTAATTGACTATTCAAAAGGTCAGCGGACAGGAAATATTACCGAGCGATGCTACAAACTACCGGGAGTAAAATTCAGTCAATATGTATTTATTAAGAATAGCGGTGTTGTTGTTTTAAAAAATGACAGTAGTGTAAATTTCAGGCTCATGTTACGTGACGGTGCAGGAAATATTTCGCGCTGTGTTTTTACTATAGTTAACAACAACGGTACAAAACCTAAAAACACCGTTGTAAAAAAAGGAGAATTGTTGGAATATAATAAGGCAAACAAAATTCAATCGGACCGATACAGGCTTTCGATAACGGACGGAGCACTATTTCGGGATTATTATTGTGATGTCATCATTCGTAAGGGAAACAAATCGTTTATTGCTCCACAAATTACTATTGGAAGCACTTCTGAAGGCTTGAAAAAAAATGCTATGCTAAAAATTAAATCAGACGTAGAAGGTGACTCACTCAATAGCAAAACAATAATGGTAAAAATTGCTTCAAATGGAACCACATCACCGGTATCAGGAATTTTTAAAGATGGCATGTACTCAGCAAGCATCAGTGACTTTGGCACCTACTCACTCATGGTTGACAGCATTGCTCCAGTAGTTGAAAATATTTCCACTTCATTCGATTCGGTGTTTAATTGCACAGTACTTGAAGTAAAGGTAGCAGACAACTTTTCGGGAATCAAAAAATACTCCTGTACAATTAACAATAATTGGTACTTATCTGAATATGATAGAAAATACAATACAATTTATATATTATTAAACCGATTCACAGAGAGAAAGTTCAATTTAAAAGTGAATCTGACTGATGCCTGTGGTAACACAACAATATTTTCTAAGGAAATTATTTTACCTCAGAAATAACAGCTTAAATCTCACTTAATTTAAATAAGGAGTTTACGCTCACACCTCTTTCTGTTTCCATAAGATTACAACACTCGTTAGCCGGGTCGTGTTCTAAAAATAAATTAAGATTATTATTCACCGCATATTTCAAAAATGCTTTCTTCTCTTCTAATGTTATGAGTGGTCTTGTATCGTATGCCATAACATAAGGCAACGGAACATGCGCTGCAGAAGGCAATAAATCAGCCATAAAAATTAATTTTCCATTCTTATATGGAATCAAAGGCAAAGTCATTCCATCGGTATGGCCTCGGGCAACAACAAGGTCAATATCGGGATGGAAATTGTTCTTTTTAAGAATTTCAAATCCGCTTGACATATCTGATGTTCCTTCAAAAAACTTTAACTGTCCGCTTTCCTTTATTGGAAGAATATTCTCCTTTAAAAAACTGGCCTTCTCCCGAGCATTTGGCTCTGTTGCCCATTTCCAATGATCGGCATGACACCAATAATTTGCATTTTTAAATGCCGGCAAAAATCCATCTCTTGATGAATTCCATTTTATACTCCCACCACAATGGTCAAAATGCAAGTGTGTCAGAAAAACATCAGTAATATCATCGGAGTGAAATCCGGCTTTAGATAACGATTCTTCCAGTGTATTGTCACCATGAAGATAATAGTGCGAAAAAAACTTTTGACTCTGCTTATCTCCAATACCATCATCAATCAAAATAAGTCTGTTTCCATCTTCAATCAGCAGGCAACGCAATGCCCACGTGCACATATTATTGTCATCTGACGCATTTAATTTTTGCCATATAGATTTCGGAACTACTCCAAACATAGCCCCGCCATCTAATTTAAAAAAACCTGTATCAATTGTCTGAAGTTTCATTTTTTAAAATTTTATCTTTATACTGTAGTAAAAACATATACATGCCGGCAATAAGAAATATTAGTACTGGAGCTTTAAACCGCAAAATAGATGCTTCGAGTGCGCAGGTAAAACCTACAAGGCAATAAAAAGAAATTAAAAACAACAGAAAAGCAAAATGGTAGAGTGAATAAGTATTCTTTCTATCAAATGCAGCATAAATATTCATCAACACCATAATAAGCACAAAGAGATTTTCAATTGCAGCAGCCTTCCATCGTAAGCCTGAGTTGGTATAGAACCATGGCACTGTGATAACCTGATAAAAAGCTTTGGGTGTATTCTTAATAATGCTAGCGTAGCTTGCAGCAATAATGGGCGGCTGAATGTAGCTTTGTGCATTTTCATAAATAGAGTTCTTCATTGAACTTTGCTGCACCAAGGCTATTGTACCCGCTGCATTGCGATCTAATATTTTATCATATACAACCACACTAAGAATTAAATATAAAGCAAAGACACCAACTATCACTAATCGTGACATCCATTTTGAACTCAATTTCAACTTTGCCATACTGATATAAGCTATAATTGCCGGAGTAAAAAAGAATATAAAATGTGGCTTAATTAACCAAAGCAAAAAGAATAATATAAAACAATAAATCTTCATCCGCAAGGATACCTTAAATTGAGTGAGGCTGAAAAAGAACAACCCTGATATTGCAATTAATAGTGTTTCTTTTAAAATTCCAGAACTAAAAAAAACTACTGACGGAAATAGCATCAGCAAAAGAAACAAACTAAATCCGTTTGAACGTGTAATATGAATGGTTGCTTTATAAATTGCTGTCAGTCCGCAAAAAGATAAAAAACTAAAAACAATAGAATGAACCAGGATATTTGAAAAGGCAAAAATGTGAATGAGCGAACACAATTTAATCATAGTTTCTCCATCATTCCACATTGGAAGGTTTTTCCAGTTCAAAAAATGATGATATGCCACACTATTCGAACTATCATAAATTCCAAAAAATAATTTCAAATACCCATAAGGATTTTCTACTCCATAGTCTAGAAAAGACTTACCTGCTTCATAAAAAAAATATCCATCATCACCACCATAAATCTTTTCTGCATTGAAAGTGATAATAATTCCGGCAAAAGCTTTAATGATAAACAGGATACAAACAAAAGCACGTGATACTCCTTTAAGATCAAAAAATCGGTGATTGCCAATCAAAAGGCAAATAAGTAATATATAGACTAATGGGATAAAGAATATTTCCATCTCAGATTTTCTTTGAACTAAAAATCATTATTCTTCTTTTTAGCTTATCAAAATCTGTCAAATATATCAATAGAAAGAATAGAAAAGGTAATGCTTGGATTTTATATCGAACAATTGCTCCCATGACTGGTGTTACCAAGCCAATCAATTCAAACAAAGAAAAAGTATAAAACACTGCAACCCAAAACAATGGAGATGCCGATTTCGGATTTTTAAAGTTTAGCAGAACAACAATCATTAATAAACCAAAAAATAAATTTTCGAAACCTGAAAGCTGATAAAGCAAATTACTACTCTCAAAAGGATAAGGCCTGAAAAAAGAATGCCACAGCGCCTGTGGTGTATTTGCAAATGCATTCCACTCTGATGGCGCCAGATAGTTTATAGGTATGGTGCTGTTTGCATGATAATCATGTGCAAGATCAACAAATTCTGCCTGCTTGTTTGACAACAATTCCATCAACCCAAAACCCGGAATTATAAAATTAAGATTAATCAATATCAGATAGTAAACTGTAACTATAGAAACAAAAATCAACAATACATTTTTTCTGTAAACAGAAGTAATCTGATATGCTGCAAAGAGTGGCAACAGCAAAATAAAATTGTGGAACTTTATCATCATCAGAAAAAGTAAAAAAAACAAAACTCCAATAATCGTTGCCGGCTTTCTCTCCTGACTCAACCTATTCAAAAAGTAAAGCACCATTCCTGTTGCAAACAAAATCAATGAATCTTTCAGCAATCCTGATCCCCAAAACAATACTGAGGGAATAAAAAATATCCCCAAAAACAGAACTTTTTTGAGCATTGGAAGTGTCTGTACAAAAAGTTTGAGTAGTGCAGTGAGTCCAACAAATGACAAGAAACAATAAAATACTGCATGCACATGATAATATCCCAAACTTATAAATCGCAACAGAGCATTAATCCTTATCTGAAAGCGATAATCATTAAATAAGACTACTTTATTATACCAATTATGCATAATGTCATAGTAGGGAAGCAAATAACTTGCCTCACTATTAATTCCTGAAATTGCCTGAAAAAACCAAAGCGGGTGCTCAAAAGCAAGATTATACAAAACCTTACTATCATCAAAAAATTTAAAAGTGTCGGCAGTCAGTCTTTCCGTATAATATTTTGAATAAATTATCCCAAGTAAGACGGCAAAAATTAGTTTAACAATAAAAGCTGCTTTAAGCCACCAGACAGGAATTCCTTCAATCCTGAAAAATGGCAATTTATGAATGATAAAAACAAAAAATGCTATATACCCAATGCTAAGAGCCGCTTCCAATGTAAGGTTGTTTGAAAATATTCATATCATAGAATAACCTGTTTATTACCTCAATAGGTTACCTTTGCGCAAAGTAACATAAAAGTATTCTGAAACGAATTTATACATCAAAAATAAAGAATGGAAAGTTTGAAAGAAACAACAGTTGAAACAGCAAAAAAATTAGGTCTTTTGCCTGAAGAGTTTGATAAAATATGCACACTATTGGGTCGTAAACCTAATTTTAATGAATTAAGCATTTACTCTGTGATGTGGAGTGAACATTGCTCCTATAAAAACTCTATTACCTGGCTGAAAACTTTACCTCGCGAAGGACCGCATATGCTTGCCAAAGCAGGAGAAGAAAATGCAGGACTTGTTGATATTGGCGACAACCTTGCCTGTGCTTTTAAAATAGAATCGCACAATCACCCATCTGCCATAGAGCCCTATCAGGGAGCTGCTACAGGCGTTGGTGGAATTAACCGTGATATTTTTACAATGGGCGCACGACCTATTGCACAACTTAACTCTTTGCGTTTTGGCAACCTGAATAATGAGCGAACTAAAATGCTTATGCGTGGCGTTGTTAAAGGTATTGGCGACTATGGCAATGCCTTTGGTGTGCCAACAGTTGGTGGTGAAGTTTATTTTGAAGATTGTTACAATACGAACATTTTAGTCAATGCCATGAGTGTAGGAATTGTGGAACATGGCAAAACAGTAAAAGCAATTTCTGAAGGTGACGGTAACAGTGTTTATATAGTAGGCTCTGCAACAGGAAAAGACGGAATACATGGTGCCACATTTGCTTCAGGCGACTTGCACGAAGATTCGCATGAAGATTTACCCTCTGTACAGGTGGGCGATCCTTTTCAGGAAAAGCTTTTACTTGAGGCAACACTTGAAGTTATTGCAACAGGTGCTGTTGTAGGCATGCAGGACATGGGTGCTGCAGGAATTATTTGTTCTACCTCTGAAATGTCGGCCAAAGGAAACCACGGCATGATTATACATCTTGATAAAGTTCCTACAAGACAAAAAAATATGGAGCCTTGGGAAATTTTACTTTCAGAGTCGCAGGAGAGAATGCTCATTGTGGCAGAAAAAGGTAAAGAACATTTAATTAATGCTGTTTTTGAAAAATGGGATTTAAACTGCACATGCATTGGCGAAGTTGTTAATGGACAGCAATTAAAATTCTATATGAATGAAACGTTGGTTGCTGATGTTAACGCTGAATCATTAGTATTAGGTGGTGGTGCACCGGTTTATAAAAGAGATTATAAAGAACCCGCATACTTCAAACAAAACAAATTGTTTAACATAGATAAAGTTGAAGTTCCATCTGATCTTATTACCGTTGCCAAACAATTGACATCCCATCCGAATATTTGTAGCAGACGATGGGTTTATACGCAATATGACAGTATGGTGGGCACTATTAATATGAGTATTAACAAACCATCTGATGCTGCCATTGTAAATATTAAAAACTCAAAAAAAGCGCTTGCTGTATCTGTTGATTGTAATGCAAGATATGTGTTTGCAGATCCAGAACAAGGCTGTGCTATTGCAGTAGCAGAAGCTGCACGAAATATTGTTTGTACAGGAGGAGAACCTTCAGCTGTTACCAATTGCTTGAACTTCGGCAATCCATATAACCCTGAAGTTTACTGGCAGTTTGTTCATAGCATTAAAGGCATGTCAAAAGCTTGTGAAAAATTCCATACTCCGGTGACAGGTGGAAATGTCAGCTTTTACAACCAGTCGAAAATAGGTAATGAAGATGTGCCCGTTTACCCTACTCCAACTATTGGAATGATTGGTATTATCAGTGATAAAAACAAAGCAGCAACATTGTCTTTTTCAAATTCAGGTGATCAGATATTTTTGATTGGCTCTTCTAAAAACTGTATTGCATCATCACAATATCTTGTCAGCACACATGGCATCAACCACAGTCCTGCACCGGAATTTAATCTCGATGAAGAATATGATGTTCAACAACTCATAAAACAATTAATCAAAGCCGGATGTGTACAGTCTGTACACGATGTTTCTGATGGTGGTCTTTTTATTTCATTGCTTGAGTCTGCCATCATTAATAGTGTAGGGTTTGAAATCAATTCTGATGAGGATATAAGAAAAGATGCATTTCTTTTTGGCGAATCTCAAAGTCGTGTTGTAGTTAGTGTTTCTGAAGAGCAAATGGATGAATTTATAAGCTTAGTAGCTGATTCAGGAGTTGATTTTACCAATCTTGGTGTTGTGACACATGGCGACATCATTGTTGACGAAGAAAAATTCGGTAACATCAGTGAATATTCAAAACTCTATCAGGAAAAACTTGAAAGTGTGATGGCCTACTAAAATCATTTTCTCTTCTTATGTACATCTCTGAATATTTCCGCAATACCAATTTTCACCAACAGGTTGACTTCATAAAGGAAAACAGTTTTGGAATTTTAATAACGCATTCAGAAACCAAAATGTTTGCTACTCATATTCCACTGACGCCTTTGGTAATAGACAACAATCTTGTATTACACGGTCATATTTCAAAAGAAAACCCACAATGCAGCACTTTATCTGATGGCAACGATGCTTTAGTGATTTTTTCAGGCCCGCATTGCTATATTTCTTCCTCTTGGTATAGCCATGAAAATGTTTCAACCTGGAATTATCAGGCGGTACATTGTCATGGTAAAATAAAAATACAATCGGAAATTGAGCTGCTTCAAAGCTTAATACAACTAACAGATCATTACGAATCGAAAGAAGAGAAACCAAAATTTTTTGATAATATAGACGCTAAAGTTATTCGTGAAAATTTAAGTGGGATAATTGGATTTGAAATTGTTGTTTCACATATTGATGCAAAAGATAAACTTTCGCAAAACCGAAATAAGAAAGATTACGAAAACATTGTTACCTATCTCCAAAAACGTGACGATGCCATGTCTGGTGCAATTGCTAATGCCATGCTTAAAAACAAGGATAATACAGCAGGATGACATCTAATTTTATCGAAGTAAATTTTGTCCCATTTTCTTGACTACCTTCGCAGGAAAAATTTCAAAGTGCATAAAGCAGGATTTATAGCTATTGTAGGCAAACCAAATGCAGGAAAATCTACCCTTTTAAATACTCTTTTGGGGCAGGACTTAAGTATAGTAACGCATAAGGCTCAAACTACACGGCATCGGATAAGAGGTGTTGTTTCACAACCAGATTATCAATTGGTGTTTTCTGATACACCGGGCATTATCACACCAGGATATCAGCTGCATCAACGAATGATGACGTTCGTTCAAAGTGCATTTGCTGACGCTGATGTCGTTCTGTTAGTGTACGATGCTCTGGGAAATGATATGGATGCAGAGAAATTTAAAACACTGCTTCCAGGTGACAAAAAATTAGTTGTAGCATTGAACAAAATTGATTTAAGTAATCAGGAAGAACTTGAAAATATAGTTCAGAAAATTGAGCAACAGCTAAATCCTGATGCCATAGTACCCATTTCTGCAAAAGAAAAATTTGGTGGTGATGTTCTCATTAAAACTCTATTACAATTTATTCCTGAAGCACCTCCCTATTTTGATAAAGACACATTGACTGATAGAAATGAAAGATTTTTTGCTGCCGAAATAATTCGTGAGAAAATTTTTCTACAATATGATAAAGAAATACCATATAGTGTTGAAGTTAGTATAGAAGAATTTAAAGACACTCCTAAGCTGACTAAAATCAAGAGTTATATTTTTGTAGAAAGAGAATCACAAAAAGCCATTTTATTGGGGAAAAATGGTTTGGCAATAAAAAAGTTAGGTACTGACAGCAGAAAGAAAATCGAAGAGATGACAGGCAAAAAGGTTTTTCTTGAACTGACAGTAAAGATAAGAGAAGACTGGCGGAATAACGAGCAACAGCTGAATAAATTCGGCTACAAAGAATAACAAATAAAAATGAGCAACATAATCGCTATTGTAGGCAGACCAAATGTAGGGAAATCAACACTGTTCAACAGGTTGACAGAAAGTATGGACGCCATCGTACATGACGAATCGGGAGTAACACGAGACAGACACTATGGTACAGGAGAATGGACAGGAAAAAAGTTTTCTGTAATTGATACAGGAGGATATGTTTCCGGTTCAGAAGATATTTTTGAATCTGAAATAAGAAAGCAAGTTAAGCTGGCAATTGATGAAGCCGACATTATACTCTTTGTTACCGATGCCCGAGAAGGACTTAATGATTTTGATGAGGATATTGCACAACTGCTTCGCAACAGTAACAAGAAAACATTTTTGGTAGTCAACAAAGTTGATTCTCCAAAGCAATTGAATGATGCAGTTGAATTTTACGCACTCGGTCTTGGTGACTATTATTGTATTTCATCATCAAACGGCAGTGGCACTGGCGAACTACTTGATGCAGTTGTAAAAGTTTTTAAGCCTGATGATGAGGCTGAAGAGGATTTACCTAAAATCACTATTATCGGACAACCTAATGTAGGTAAATCGTCATTGATGAATATGCTCACTGGAGTAGAACGAAGTATTGTTACTCCAATTGCAGGAACAACAAGAAACAGTATAAATATCCGTTATTCAAATTTTGGTTTCGACTTTATTTTAGTTGACACAGCCGGATTGAGAAAGAAAGCTAAAGTGAAAGAAGATTTGGAATTTTACTCTGTAATGCGCAGTATAAGAGCTATTGAACAAAGTGACGTATGCCTTTTTATGATTGATGCAGAGAAAGGATTTACAGCACAGGATGCCAATATTTTTCACCTCATTCAAACCAATCATAAAGGGGTTGTGTTCTTGGTGAATAAATGGGATTTAATTGACAAAGAAAATAATTCAACAAAAAAGTTTACAGAAGAAATAAAAGAAGCCATTGCTCCTTTAACGGATGTTCCTATAATCTTTACATCAGTACTAAACAAGCAACGTATTTTTAAAGCACTTGAAACTGCCATTGATGTTTTCAAAAACAGAACACAGCACATTCCTACATCGCAACTAAACAAAAAAATTCTGCCTTTCATAGAAAACTATCCACCACCATCTGTCAAAGGCAAACTCATAAACATAAAATATATTACCCAGGTCCCTGGGCCGTATCCGCGTTTTGTATTTTTCAGTAGCAATCCGCAATATATTCAAACCTCTTACAGAAGATTTCTTGAAAATAAACTTCGTGAAAACTTTAATCTGAGTGGAGTTCCTGTTGCAATCTCATTTAGAAGTAAAGACAGCGGCAAGGAAGTTTGATAGCAAAATGTCATGAATGATCATGAGTTAAAACTATACTTAGACGATTTATTTCTGCGCTACAACAGAAGAGATTTTATTGATGATGACCCAATCTCTATTCCCCACATGTTTTCAGACAGTGGCGACATTGAAATCAGCGCTTTTCTGACCTCTCTCATCTCGTGGGGGCAGCGTAAAACCATATTGAAAAATGCACAATCTCTTATGAAAATGATGGAGCATACTCCAAAATCATTTATCATAAATGCATCAAATAATGATTATAACCACTTCAGAAAGTTTGTTCATCGTACTTTTAATGGAGAAGATTGCGTATATATTTTTAAAGCAATAAAAAATATATACAACGAATATGGATCGTTAGGAAACTGCTTTTCAACTTTTGTAAACAACAATCCCATACCTGTGGCTATGAGTTTATTCAGGCAGAAACTATTCTCCCAATCCTGTCAACCACGCACCACAAAACATTTAGGCGACCCATTAAAAAATTCAGGTTGTAAAAGATTCAATATGTTTCTGCGCTGGATGATAAGAAAAGACCAAGCAGGTGTTGACTTTGGAATTTGGGATATTTCATCAGCACTACTCTACTGTCCTTTAGACGTACACACAGGGCGTACAGCACGACTTCTTGGGCTTTTGAGAAGACAACAAGATGATTGGAAAGCGGTTGAAGAGTTGACTATAAGCCTCCAAGAATTTGATAAAAAAGACCCTGTAAAATATGACTTTGCACTTTTTGGTGCTGGAGTCAATGGGTTGCTAAAATAAACTGCCGTTCTCAGGCGTTTTTACCTGATAAAAACCAATCTGTAAAACAAACTTTCTCTCGGGTTTTTAACAATAAATGCCTCACCTTTAAATGTTAAAAAAATCGTGAATACTTACTCTTTAAGCAAGTAAGCTGCTGCATTATTACGTTAACTTTGTTCAATCATTTCATGACTTAAAATCAATATGAACAAACTAAAAATTGGAATCCTTTTTGGCGGCTCATCACGCGAACGCGAGGTATCCTTTGCCGGTGGCAGAACCGTATATGATAATCTCGACAAAACGCTTTTTGAACCGATTCCACTCTTTGTTGATAGTTTTGGCAACTTACTTATTCTTGATTGGCAATTTATTTACAAAGGCAGTATTCGTGATTTTTATCCGCCATCAGAATTTCTACCTGAATCCACCCGAGGCTTTCAGATATATGCAGAAAATCTTGGCTCGCTTACGCATCAGGAGCAAATCAGACTTACAATGAAATTAGGTACACGCATAGAGTTTGCGCAGTTGCCTGATGTCATAGATTTTGCATTTTTATGTCTGCATGGTTCTGATGGCGAAGACGGACGCATACAAGGAATGCTGGAATATTACCGAATTCCTTACTCCGGCTCTGGCATACTCTCTTCTGCAATAGGAATGAACAAAGTTATTCAGAAAGAACTGATGAAAAAATCAGGTTTTAATGTTCCTGAAGTTACTGTCATAAACCGATCTGAGTGGTTAGCCTCATCAAACCGAAAATCCTTTATTAAAAATTTAAAATCTGTTGGATTTCCATGTGTTGTTAAAGCTGCTAATCAGGGTTCGAGTATTGGAATATCTGTGTTGAAGAATAATGATGTTGATGCATTTATACACGCTGTAAACAAATCTTTATTTATCTGTGAAATTTCCAGAACAGAATGGAACAGCATGACTTTTGATGCAAAAACAGAATGGATTAAAAAAGTATCAGATATTAGGGAGGGCATTGGATTACCTGCAAAAATCAACAATAGAACAATATATCATCCGGAAGAATTATTAGGTGTACTGATACAACTTTTTGGTGAAATGGAAGACATTGTTTCCATTGCTGCCATGGAAGCTGAAACTGAAGTTATCATAGAATCATTCATTACAGGAAAAGAGTTTTCATGTATTGTAATCACAAATGAAAATGGAAAGCCGGTAGCTCTGCCACCAACAGAAATCCGCAAAGGCAATGAGTTGTTTGACTATCGTGCTAAATATTTACCGGGTTTATCACGAAAAATAACACCTATTCACCTGCCTGAAGTACAAATAGAAACTATAAGAAGGGAATGTGAGCGTCTGTTTACATCATTAAACTTTAGTGTTTATGCACGCATTGATGGCTTTATAACCGAGAATGGCTCAATATTTCTGAATGACCCGAATACAACATCAGGAATGATGCCAAGTAGTTTTTTCTTTCATCAAGCTGCAGAAATTGGTCTTAATCCTTCTCAGTTTATCAGTTATATTATATCCACTTCGCTTCAGGCGCGTCTTTTAGAAATGAAATCGTTTCGTACAGTACCACAACTGATTCAAAACCTGAATGGACTACTCAGCAAAAAAGCCAAGTCGCAATCAGAAAAAATAAAAGTTGGTGTAATAATGGGTGGCTATAGCAGTGAAAGACACATTAGTGTTGAAAGCGGACGTAATGTTTATGAAAAATTATCATCAACAGAACAGTACGAGCCGGTACCCTATTTTCTTGCAGGCAACGAGCAGGCTTATTCACTTTACAGGATTCCAATCAACCTGATGTTAAAAGATAATGCTGACGACATCAAAGAAAAAATTCTCAATTACAATCAACATCCTGTCATCAAAAAAATAATTGACCAATGTGGTAATGTAACACAAACATTTGCCAATACTTTTAATCTTAACCCTCCAGAAAAAACATTGTTTGAAGAACTTGCACAACAAGTAAAAATTGTTTTTATCGCCTTACATGGTCGTCCGGGCGAAGATGGTGAACTACAATTGCAACTTAACAAAGTCGGCTTACCATTCAATGGCTCAAGGGCTGAATCTTCTAAAATCACTATAGATAAATTTCAGACCAATGAGCTACTTGCACAAAATGGATTTAAAGTTGCACAGCATTACAAACTCACTGAAGAAGAGTGGCGTAATAACCCATCTGCAACAGAAGAAAAAATTCTAAAAGAATTTGGATTCCCTATCATAGCTAAACCGGTTGACGATGGCTGCAGTAGTGCGGTAAAAATTATCCGCAATGAAAATCAGCTTCACGCCTACGCTGAATTAATTTTTCGTCAAGATGATACCTTAAACCCAGCTGCCGCTGGACTATTGAAGATAAAAGACAAGGAAGAGTTTCCACGAAAAAGATATTTCCTGATTGAAAGCCTCATCAGTGGTGAAAACTGTAAACATTTTTTAGAAATTACAGGAGGCATGCTCACAACCTATGATGAAACAGGAAATATACATTATGAAATTTTTGAACCCAGTGAAACATTGCATGAAGGTGATATACTTTCTCTTGAAGAAAAATTCTTAGCCGGAGAAGGGCAGAATATCACACCTGCTCGTTACAGTAAGCATACCATGGAAAACAGATTGATATCAGATATTATCCGAAAAGAGCTTTTGCGTGCAGCACAACTGCTAAATATAGAAGGCTATGCACGTATTGATGCATTTGTCCGTATAACAAACGACAATAAAGTTGAAGTTGTTTTTATAGAAGTAAACTCATTGCCCGGTATGACACCGGCAACTTGTATTTTCCATCAGGCTGCATTAAACCAGTATAAGCCTTTTGAATTTATTGAAAAAATACTTGAATTCGGGTTTAAAAGAAATCAATTGTTGCTGACCAAATAATATGATGAAAGTACTAATTCAATTTCTTAAGTCACGCTTTTTCTGGATTAATATTTCGGTAATTTTCATAGTAATTATCATGTCAATAGGTTTGGTTTATAAATGGCTTGATAGCTATACCGATCATGGAAATTCAGTTTCAGTTCCAGACTTAAAAGGCATGAACATACAGAAGGTTAATGATTTTTTAAGGACTAAAAACCTGTCATTTAAAATTGCTGATTCATCTGTTTACCTTTTAGATCAAAAGCCAGGAACTATTGTTGAGCAAGATCCGCAACCTGATGAAAAAGTAAAACAAGGCCGTACTATCTATCTTACCATTACACGCAGTAGTGCACCAATGGTAAAAGTCCCTGCACTAAAAGACGTTTCCTTACGACAAGCTGAAGCTATTCTTGCTGCATCAGGGCTTAGAATGGGAGAGCAGATTTTCAAACCCGATCTTGCGAAAAACGCAGTGCTTTCTATGATGATAAATGGAAGAGAATTAAAAGCCGGAACAGATGTGCCTAAAGGCTCTGCCATTGATTTGATTGTTGGTGATGGATTAGGAAACACAATTGTTACAGTTCCATCTTTGATTGGCCTAACTTATGATGAAGCATTATTTGTTTTAAAAGGTTCATCATTGAACATTGGGTCCTTGTTTTTTGACGGAGTGATTAAAGATACACTCAATGCAAAAATCTACGATCAAAATCCTGCACCTGATAACAACACCATCAATCAAGGGGAAGCCATTGATTTATATTTGAGACCCTGATTTGAATGATACAGCTAAAATCACATGAGGTAATTAATGCCCCAGGTCGGAATTCAAGTGTTGATATTTTCAGGTCGTTTGCTATATTAAGTGTTGTTATTTATCATTACAACAGACAACTTCCGTATGGCTATCTTGGCGTTGACTTGTTTTTTGTAATTTCAGGATTACTAATTGGAAATATTCTTATTGGTTATTTAAAAAAAGGTGAAAAAATAAATTTTTTCAAATTTATCATTCAGCGTGGGTTTAAAATTTGGCCATCTTATTTCAGCTACCTTTTCATTGGCTCAGCTATTGCAGTCCTATTATATCATACAATGGCACCTGACATGATAATTCCGCCCGATAAATACTTGCGTTATATATTTTTCTATTCAAATTTTACAAGCAATGACGTTTGGAGTTTTGGACATTTATGGTCGCTATGTGTTGAAGAACATTTTTATATTTTATTACCAATCTTATTATTAGTAATTCAACGTTACTTCCCTGATAAAAAAGTTTTAGTGGCTGCATTACTAATGGTTATCGTTGCCGGATTTGTATTTAAAGTGCTTGCTTTAAATTTCACAAATGGCAAAGATACTTATGGTGCTACTTACAACAGAATTGATGCACTTGGATGGGGTGTTCTGCTAAGCATTATATTAAATTATTTTCCAAATCTCATTATTAAACGAACTTCACAAATTTTAATGCTTTTTGCAGGAGTATTATTATTCTGTCTGATGATTTTTATTTTCCATAATTATGAATGGGTGTTTTTTAGAAAATGCATATTCCATTCTATTGTTCCACTTTGCTTTTTTATGATGCTTGCATCAACTTATCATTGGGATTTGTCTAAGTTAAAATTTCTAAGATTTGTTGCGTACTACAGTTACAATTGGTATTTATGGCATCCATTATGGGTAACCTGGTTTAATAAAAAGATTGGTACCGGCTTTTTTGCACATATTGCCTTTCTGGTATTTACCTTTCTTATTGCATTTGTTTTTACAATTATTGTAGAAGAATTTTTCATGGGTAAAAGAAATAAATATATCAGCAAATGGTTTGGTGAAAAAAAATTTCAGGTTAAAGCAATATAATATTTTCTCACTTAAAAATATTTCTCCGAACTATATTCCAATCGTTTATCATATTGTAATCGCGGGCATATAGTACATTGAGTCTGTCACGGAAATGCTCATTATCAGAAGGCACACTTAATCCATCTGATGGCGTATAAACACCTACTTTATTTTGCGGTGCCGATAAACTCTTTGTATTTGTAGCTACCCATGTTTTCACGCCAAACAGTACAGATATGCTATTCGCAAAAATATTTTGTTCCTTTTTGAAAAACAGTCCAAGTAAAGGATAGCAGAATATTATTCCAAAAGCACTGAAAATATCAAAGAATCGTTTTTTCCTTCTATTGGAAGGGTTGTTTAATGTATTCACATCAACCAGATAGAGATCACCATTGTCATTTATGGAGTTACTGCCAATAATAAACAGGCTTTCAGGTGGTGCAATTTTATACTCAACTTGTCTGTTGCGCAATGCACCCATATTCTCAATAATCTGTTGTGCGCTCAATGAGTGTGAACTGAAAACTACTTCATCAACCTGATAAATTGTTATTATTTCATTTAACTGTGTCAACGTTCCAAGTCTGTAATTTTTCAACTCTCCTTCCTGACTTACTCCTGAATCAACATATCCTACAAAAGTTGTATTTGAACCTGACAATTGTAGCAGCGATAAAATTCTTTTTGCATCCATGGCATCTGCTACAACAATCAATTTCTTTTTAACATCTGCAGCCAATGCAAATCCTTTGAAGCCGGCTGCATTTAACCCATATCGTATTAACGCAGTTATCAAACAAGCCCAGGCAGTATTCATCAAAATTAAAGCTCTTGAAAAACGATAGGTTTCGTTCAACAATGCATACACTACTAAAATAAAAATTGTTCCTGACAAAATTCCTCTTACAACTCTGGAAATACGTAATGGTTTATCATAACCTCCATTAAGATAAGCAGAAAAAATCCAGACTAAAACATATCCCGGCACAACCAAAAGCATGTAATGTTCAGGATAATGCAGTTGCTTGACATAAAGCTCCCAATATGTTTTAATAATGGAATAACCGCCATAAATAAATACTGCATCAATAATCGGCAGCAAAAAAATACTGAAAAGACGATTCAATAATGCTATACCTGCCCTGAGGTATATGGCAATATTTATCAGAAATGAAAAAAATGCAGCATTGCTCTGCGAAAAATGCTTTTGAGCAAAAATACTCATGGCTTTATAAAATACTACCACATAATTTACACTGCTCTTCTTGGTACTCTCGCCTTTATAGTGAATAATTTTTGTTTCCGGAAAATAATAATTCTTATAGCCTGCCTTTGTTATTCTATATGACAAGTCAATATCTTCACCATACATGAAAAATGTTTCGTCAAGCAATCCGATTTTATCCAATACGGATTTTCTTAACAACATAAATGCGCCACTGAGCACGTCAACTTCATGCGTTTTGTTTTTATCGAGAAAACCTAAATGATACTGACCAAACAATCGTGACTTAGGAAATACTGTTGACAGACCGAATATTTTATAGAATGCCACAGCGGGTGTTGGTAGTCCTCTTTTGGATTCAGGCAAAAATTTTCCGTTGCCGTCAATCATATGCACACCAAGCCCACCAGCCTGTGGATGACTGTCCATAAAGTTAACAACCTTTATGAAGGTATCCTCCTCAACTACAGTATCAGGATTAAGCAGCAAAACAAATTCACCTTTACTTTGTAAAATAGCTTGATTGTTTGCTTTTGAAAAACCGGTGTTTACTTTGTTCTCAATTAAGGTGACAAATGGAAATTTTTCACGAACCATCTGACATGATCCGTCAACAGAATTATTATCAACCACAAAAACCTCTGCATCAATATTATTAATAGCCTTACCAACTGAAATGAGGCATTGCTCAAGAAAGTACTTTACATTGTAGTTGACGATGACAACGGATAGCTTCAATACAACAGAATTTTCGGTTTACAATTTTGTATTAGATGTTTCCTTCTCGACAATATAGCGGTTGCGGTCTTTATCATTGCGCGCAATCATTTCTGCCAGAAATCCTGCCAGAAAAAGTTGTGTCCCCAAAATCATACTTGTCAATAATAAATAAAATGATGGGCGTTGTGTTAATCGTGTTGCATGGATATCGTTATAAACACAATAAAGTTTTGAAACCCCAAGATAACATGCACCTATAAATCCCATAATAAACATAAGCGAACCTAAGGTTCCGAATAAATGCATGGGGCGTTTGCCGAAACGAGATACAAATGTGATAGAAAGCAAATCGAGAAAACCGTTAACGAATCTTTCTAATCCAAATTTTGTATTACCAAATTTTCTGGCTCTGTGTTCAACAACTTTTTCGCCAATTTTTGTAAAGCCTACCCATTTTGCAATTACAGGAATATAACGATGCATTTCACCATATATTTCAATATTTTTAATCACATTATGATGATATGCTTTTAATCCGCAATTAAAATCATGAAGGTTGTCTATCCCGGAAACCATTCGGGTAATGCCATTAAAAAACTTGCTGGGAATTGTTTTTGAAATCGGGTCGTGCCGTTTTTTCTTCCATCCACTCACAAGGTCGAAGCCTTGTTGTGTAATCATCTGATATAATTCAGGAATTTCATCGGGGCTATCCTGTAAATCGGCATCCATAGTAATCACAACATGACTTTGTGCCATTTCGAAACCTTTATGTAATGCTGCAGACTTGCCGTAGTTTCTCTTAAATTTTATGCCTTTAACTTCTGGAATCTTTTGGCTCAGACTTTCTATTACCTGCCATGATTTGTCAGTGCTGCCATCATCAACCATAATCACTTCATAGCTAAACTTGTGCTGCTTCATAACACGGTCTATCCATTCTGCCAATTCGGTCAGCGATTCCTCCTCATTAAATAACGGAATAACAACTGAAATATCTGTTCTGTATGATGACTGCATTTTATTCGGGAATTTGAGGCTTGTTACGTTTATACACTGCAGCAATTATAAGTGATAGAATGATTCCGCTGAGTAGTTTATTATAAAAGTCATTCATGGCAATTGACTGCAGGTTAATATTATTGTAGGCATCAACAGCCTGATCATACATCTTATCGCTGAGTATAGATTTAAACTGCCCTTCCATAAGTTCAAGTTGTGCAAGAGAATCTGTTCTAAAACGTTCTACCAATGTACTGTCGAACAAGGTGCAGAAAATATAAATCAATAATGCTGAAAGAATACCACCAAAAAGGGCTGTAAGTAATCCGGTACGGAAACCTTCCCCATAAGAAATAAAGCCCTCACCCTCATGGGTCCGGTAACTTTTTACTGCAATTGCAATGACCACGGCAGGTATCCATGCGCCCAGCCAAGATTCATTTCCAAGAGGATTATTTCCTGTAAGATAAATAATAAGAAACATGGCAAAACTTGATGCGCCTAATATTCCTCCATAATGTAATCCGTATCGAAACATAATTTATGATTGCAAAGGTATAAAACCTGTCGTGTTTATTTGGTTATTGAAAGCTCTGATTTACTATCTTTGCACCGGGTAAGTCTTATACGACCAGCTCCCTCGAACCTCCCCAGGGCAGGAATGCAGCAAGGATAAGAGGTTGTAGCGGTGCGATATAAGTAGCTTACCCATTTTTATTTTAATCTATCGGTTGGAAGCAAATTTTCTACAGGCAACCAATTTATCATAACGTTCGGTTTGCGGACGATGATAAACCAAAATCCAATAGTTGTTTTCTGTTTCGTAATGATTGCCTTCAAGCCAGCTTTCGTCACCAAAAGAAGTTCCGTCTTTTAAAAACACGTACATATAATTGTAATAACCTTGTTTTAAAAACAAAGTTGTTGTGTAGGCTTTAAGGTCTTCATCGTAACGAAGCATATTCTGATTAGAAAAACCCCAGTCGGTGAGTGCACCGAAAATGTAAATATTACCATCCTTAACTTCGTCTTTATAATCGAGACGAAATCGAACTGTTGCATAATCGGCATCACGCTCTGGATGGCTGCCACTATAGTTTTTTATCTCATACTTACCGTCAATATCATAGTCAGTAGTATAGCGGCTGAAATAACGAACCTTGTCGGGGAAAAGCAAAACATTGGTACCGGTGTCAAAATGATCTATTCGCTCCACACTTTCTGTTTCATACTTTAATGAACGGATGTCAAATCGCCTGAATTCATTGCTGCCGTTAAATGTATTTTCCTCATCATAATTATATTCGAGTAAATTGTCTTTAATAAAAATAGGTTTCAGATTCTCAACAGCATTGTCCCATCTGAAATTCTGAAGTATTTTAACTTTCAAATCACCAAAAGGATTGGCAACGGTATATCTTGATGTTATTAATGAGAAATCAACTTCTTGCTTTTGCTGCCGGTACTCAGCCAATGTTGCTGCATGAACAGTGGCGTTAACATCAATCAGGTTTTCAAATACTAAAAACCTTCTTGTAAATGCTACACTGTCCGGATCGTTATTCAGATAAACTTTCAGTAAATAATTTCCTGATATTAATGGTTTAATCTGTTCATTTGGAAATTTCAGCGTATAATGTGTATAAGGCTGCAAGGTGTTGAATGAAAAAGCATAATCGGCAATACGATCTTCGTAAAAGCTAAACAAATAAGTTGATCGTGTAATGTCTGAAGGTTTCCATTGCGCATCACAGTGAATAATGGTGTACCAGTAATCTTTATAATCGCCCTCAAGATCGTCAAACTGAAGAAGCAGTTGTGCACCACTGTTGAGTTCGATGACAGGTTCACTCATCGGAAATTGTGCATTTTCCAGTTGAATGGTTTTAATATTACTTCTATAGGTAAAGTTATCATACCTGAAATAATTATCTTTAAAATACTCTTGTTTTTCCTGGCCAAACACATTGGTGAATGACCACAAAAAGCAAAGTGTCAGAAAATAAATAATTTGTCTCATAAGCGCATTATTCACTCATTTCCATCCACTGCATGTAACTGTCTTCCCACATTGCATGCAGCTTGTTAAACTGCTTTTCAGATTCATCAAATTCCTTCTGCAATTGTTTAATTTTTGCTGAATCGTTATAATTACTTTCATTGCCTAACTGCTCCATCAAATCATTTCGTTGCTTTTTTGCAACAGCCAACTCGGCTTCCAATTTTTTAACTTCCTTCTCTAAATTTAACAACTGCTTTTTTTGTTCCGGTTCTGCCTGCACCTTTGGTGTAACAGGTTTTGCTGTAACTTGTTTTTCTTCTGTGCGTTTTTCAGATTTTTTTCGTTCTGCCCAATGCTCATACTCCTCGTAAGTGCCCGGGTATTCTTTAAGTTGATTGTTTTCAATAAACCAAATCTTATTGGCAATTTGCTCAACAAAAAAGCGGTCGTGAGAAACGACTACAAAAGAGCCTTCATAATCCAACAATACATCAGTAAGAATTTCTACACTCTGCATATCCAGGTGGTTGGTAGGCTCGTCAAGTAACAGAAAATTTGCTTTACTGAGAATTAACTTTGCTAATGCAACACGTGCCTTTTCTCCTCCTGAAAGTACTCGTATTTTCTTAAATACATCGTCACGGTTAAACAGAAATGCACCAAGAATGCTTCTGATGCGCTGATCGGTTTCTAAAGGCGCAAAAATCTGTAGTTCACGCATCAGATCATTCTCTACATTCAAACTTTCCAGCTGATGCTGTGCATAGAATGAGGTCTTTACATTGTACCCTTCCTTTATTTCGCCATCTGCCTTTTCGGTACCGGCAATCATACGCAACAATGTTGACTTACCTTTTCCGTTTGCGCCAATGAGTGCTATTTTATCACCTCTTTCAATAGTAAAATGACTGTTTTTAAAAATCTCCAGCTCACCATAATTTTTATTCAGATGATGTCCTTCAAAAACTACCTTGCCGGGTTGTGTCTCTATTTGTAAACTCAAACGCATGGTTGATGCCGGACCGGAAACTGCTTCAACTTTCTCCATACGGTCAAGCATTTTCATTCTCGACTGGGCCATCTTTGCCTTGCTGGCCTTTGCTTTAAAGCGGTCAATTAATTTCTGTTGCTCTTTAATATATTTTTCCTGATTCTCGAACTTACGCTGCTGCAATTCATCACGTAGTGTTTTTTGTTCGAGATAGTTTGTAAAGTTACCCGGATATAGATTTATCTTCTCATTGGCAACTTCTGCAATCATATTAATAGTGCGGTCAAGAAAATACCTGTCGTGCGAAACAAGAATAAACGTACCATCATAATCCTGCAGGTACTTCTCCAACCATTGTATCGATGGTAAATCAAGGTGATTGGTTGGCTCATCAAGCATCAACAGGCTTGGCTTCTTCAATAACATACGGGCAAGCATTACACGCATACGCCAACCTCCGGAAAACTCTTTCAGTGGGCGTTGTAAATCTGTAGTACTAAATCCCAAACCCTCTAAAATAGATTCTGCGCGGTGCGTGATGTTGTAACCATCGAGTGATTCAAATTCGCTTTGCAGAAAAAATAATTCATTCAGCAACTCCTCGCCATGTTCTGTTTCAAGCTGTTTTAAAATTTTTTCAATCTTTTGATGCAGAATATTCTCTCTTTCAAAAACTTCAAGTGCAACATCAAGAATACTTTTGTCTGATTCGTATGAAAGTAAATCCTGATTAAGAAAACCTACCGTAAGATCTTTTCTTCCTGTAATCTCCCCTCCTGTTAAAGTGTACTCACCATTAATGATACGTAGTAAAGTGGATTTACCTGTACCATTTGCCCCAATGAGGCCGATTTTTTGATTGGGTTTAATGTGCCAAAAAGCATCATGGTAGAGATATCGTCCTCCAAAGTCAAAACTTATATTATTTAAAACTAACATGCTGCAAAAATATTAAACCGTTTTACTATTCTATCTAAATATCTATTCATTATTACTCTTAAATGCAAAACATTCAATACTAAATGTTTTATTTAATGCTACTTGCAAAAATTCTGATACTTTAATTTCCGGAAATTTTAAACTCAGATAATTATGCTTCTGCAAAAAAGCACCTCAGCAACTGGTTCAGATTTCTCTGCGATCGAGCTTTTCGAACTCGCTGTTATTACTGATATATTCAGGCACAATTTCTTTCATCTTTGAAACCAGCGCAATATTATTTTGGGTCTTAAACAGGTTTGTCAGGTTTTCAATATCATTTGCAATTTGATCGAATTTATATTTTCGAACTTTGGCAATTAAAATTTTAGGATGATGTGTGGCAATGGTGTTTTCCTGTTTATTCAACAATTCTTCAAACAACTTTTCTCCCGGTCTTAAACCTGTATATTGAATTTTAATATCTTTCTCAGGTTCTAACCCACTCAGACGAATCATTTTCTTGGCCAGCTCAGCAATTTTTACGGGCTTACCCATATCGAAAATAAAAATTTCGCCACCATGTCCCATTTTGCATGCTTCTAGCACCAGCTGACAAGCCTCAGGAATGGTCATAAAAAAACGGGTAATATTTTCATCGGTAACAGTTACAGGCATGCCGTTTTCTATCTGCTTTTTAAAACGTGGAATCACAGATCCTGCCGAGCCAAGTACATTGCCAAAACGGGTAGTGATAAATTGTGTTTCGGAAATTTCGTTGAGTGACTGAATATAAATTTCAGCGACACGTTTTGATGCACCCATGACATTGGTTGGGTTTACGGCCTTATCAGTAGAAATCATGACAAACTTTTGTACACCAAATTCAACCGACAAATCGGCAAGAATTTTTGTGCCTTTTACATTTGTCAGAATTGCTTCTGAAGGATTCACTTCCATGACAGGCACATGCTTATAGGCTGCGGCATGAAAAACTATTTCAGGCTTGAAATAATCAAACACCCTACGCATACGGTCAGTGTTGCGGATATCAGCAATTACACTTTCGCAATTGCCGGCATGTTTAATTTCTTGTATGGAAAGTTCAAGTTCATAGAGTGGTGATTCTGCAATGTCAAGAAGCACAACCTTTGCAGGGTTATATAAAATTACCTGTCGTGCAATTTCAGAACCAATGGATCCTGCAGCTCCGGTGATGAGAATAGTTTTTCCTTTTAGCTGATTACGTATTTCTTTTACATCAAGATTGATAGGATCGCGCTCAAGCAAATCTTCAATGTTTACTTCTTTGATTTGAGAAAAACTCAGTTTGCCGTTTATCCAGTTTCCTGCACGTGGAGCACGCTGCACTTTAGTATCGTATTTTACACAAATTTCAATTAATTCATTGATGCGTTTGGTGTCAACATCCTTATCGGCAATTATCAGACTCGATATTTTATTGGCACGCAGCAAGTCTTCTAAATCTGTCTTTGTATAAAAAACAGGTATGCCTTCAAGTTTTCTTTTACGAAGTTTTGGTTTGTCATCAATAAATCCGAGAACCTTAAAATTTATTCCTGCATCTTGCTCTAATGCATGTTTTACAACCATACCTTCTTCACCGGCACCCATAATAAGCACATCGGTTTTATTACCCTTCTTTCTTGTCCACTCCACATGTGCACTTTTTACAATCACCCGCATGGATGCCAATGCAAGCATGCTCAGGAAAAAGTCAATCATTAAAATAGAATAAGGCGTAAAATAACGTCCGTAAATTCTGAATGAAATAAGATTAAAGATACTTAGCAGAACAGTGCCTGTAAGCAAGGTTAAAAATATGCGTTGCGAATCTTTATAGCTTGTATAACGGATGATTCCTGTATGTGTTCTCGATATTAAGAAGCTTACCAATCTGACACTTAAAACTGTTGCAAATGCTGTGGGCAAAAGCTGAATTTCTACATCAGGGATTGTAAAATTAAAACGCAAATCATAAGCCAGATAGAATGACATGGTGCATAATATCAAATCTATGACTAAGACTACCCAACGTGGTGCTGTCCGCTCAAATAGAAACATTCCTCAGGCTTTACAAAATTTAAAATTGAACGCAAAAGTAGTACTTTTATTAGCGTTTTAACATAGTAAATGCTTTGAATATCAATAATTCATAAATTTTAACAAGTTTAAACTTTGGAAGCCTTTGTTATCCATAATTTTCAAAACTGTCCCATTTACCTCGTACCCCGACTAATTCACTGATAATTAAAGCAGTATATTAAAATAATTTTTACATCCGATTTGCAATTGGATAAGAAAAAGTGCTATATTTGCAGCCCGTTTGATAAAAACTTTATTATAAAATGAAAAGCGAAATACATCCAAAGAACTACCGTATGGTAGTATTTAAAGATATCAGTTGCGATTATGCGTTTATTACGCGTTCATGTGTTGATACAAAAGACACCATTAAGTGGGAAGATGGAAACGAATACCCATTGGTGAAACTTGAGATTTCAAACATGTCACACCCTTACTATACAGGTAAGATGAAACTGATTGACACTGCAGGACGTGTGGATAAATTCCGTAACCGTTATGCTAAATCAACTGCAAAAAAAGCAGCTAAAACAGCTGAGAAATAATTTTAAACATTTTCAAAAAAAAGATCCTCTGCAAGCTTGCAGGGGTTTTTTTTTGACCTAAATGCGGAAATCTGTGGCATTTCATAAATACTTAATTTTGTAAAGTGATTACCGATAAAAAATCAGATGCTTGGATAAGTATAGTTGACGAATCCATCAATGCCGATGTTTCGCGCATTATGAATCTTTTTATCCAATGCAGCAACAACTTTTTTTCTGCAGCATTGATAGATACAGACCGCAACAAGTTTGTTGCGCTGCTTGACTATCGTTTTCCATATCCACTTAGTAATGACGACCTGACAGAAAAAATTCTTCAGATTTTTGAACAGAACAAGCCACTTCTGGATAATCATTACGATAGTGTTGTGCTGTCATTTTGTGGATTTAACAACACACTTATTCCTGATGTGTTTTTTGATGCAGACCGTTTAGGTGAGTTATATTATGCCAACCATCAGCGCGAATCTACAGAGCAAACAAATAAATTACTGTTCGATAACCTCAGGCGTATTTCGGCAAGAAACATTTATTCTGTTCCTAAATCGCTGTTTGACTTTTTTAATTCATGGTATTCAAACCTCAGCATTTTTCATGGTGCCACTCCACTGATTGAAGGTGTGCTTACTCTCCATAAAAACACCTCTGAAAAAACGGTAACCGTAAATATTCAAAACACCTATTTTGAGATGGTTGTCAACCAGGGTGGAAATTTACTCTACTACAACAAGTTTAACTTTCAATCAACAGAAGACTTTGTTTACTATATAGTTTTCGTTTACGAACAACTTGAAATGAATCCGGAATCACAGGTGTTGAATATTGCAGGAACAACAGAAAAAAATTCTGCATTGATAGTATTGGCATCAAAATATATTCGCTACCTGCAGTTTGTGCAAAAACCTTCATTTTCTTTTTACAGCTATGGTTTTGATGAAGTAGCAGCACATTATCATTTCAGCCTTTATAATCAATTTTTGTGCGTATAATCAGCGGACGGCTGCGGGGAAAAAAAATTATTGCACCGCAAACACTGCCTGTACGCCCAACCACAGACTTTGCCAAGACAGGCCTATTCAACATTTTATCCAATAGAATTAGCTGGCCAAACACTACTGCACTCGATTTATTTGCAGGTACAGGCAACATCTCCTACGAAATGATTTCGCGCGGTGTTGCCAACATCACTGCTGTAGATTTGGATAAAAGATGTGTGGCTTTTATACAAAAAACTTTTGATGACATTCATGCCATCAACACCAGTGTGATACATTCTGATGCTCTTGAATTTTTAGACCAATGTACATCAACTTTTGACTTGATATTTGCCGACCCTCCTTTTGCAGAAAGCCCTGTTAATGATTTGGTCTCTCTTGTTTTTAATAAAAAGTTGCTCCGTAAAAATGGATTACTCGTGATTGAACACAGCAGCGACATGTCGTTTACCATACCAGAATACATACCTGAAAAACGAACCTATGGTGCTGTTTCTTTCAGTATATTCGTAGCTGAAAAATAATAACACCGATGAAAATTGCAGTATTTCCCGGATCGTTCGACCCTATTCACAACGGGCATTTGGAGATTGTGCAACGCATGTTGCCATTGTTCGATAAAATAATTGTTGCCATTGGCATCAATCCTGATAAAAAGTATCTATTCAGTCTGGAACAGCGTTTGAATTGGCTGGAACAGGTATTTAAAGGCGAACAAAAAGTCAGCATTAAAAGTTATCATGGACTGACGGCAGAATTCTGCAAACAACAACAGGCCGAATACATGATTCGCGGATTGCGCAACAGCAATGATTTTGAATTTGAAAAAGCCATAGCACAGATGAACCAAAAACTTGGCGGCATAGAAACGGTGTTTGTTATAGCTAGTCCAGAAAATGCACCACTTTCGTCAACCATATTACGCGACATCATTATTAATGGTGGCAGTGTTGCTGACTTAGTGCCTGTGAAAATTGAGACCAAGACAAATAATAAATAAGTTTACATAAAATTAAAACTATAAACTAACGGTTTACTTGCAGTAAATCTTACCATAGAAAATTGTTAAATCAGGATTAGATTTGAGCATATTTTCTGAGTGTTTTTGTAAAGAAAGAAAAGCCATTCTGATTAACTAAAACATGTCCGGTAAATTTGAACAATTGCTTGATACCGCTATTTTTGTGAAATGTTCGGCATGCTTTAAATGAAAACATGCTGATGTTTAGATGTTACCTGCAAGTGAATGACGACACAGCAAACTTTGAACATTAACAAGGAAAAACCATATTGACACAGACCATATTTCAAGTGGACTATGAGTGAACGACCCTTCGCAAAACCAAAAGAGCCATTTTTTGCCAACGCACCGACAGAACATTCGGACAACAAAACAGATTTTTTGCGTATTTTGACCAACTATAAATTATAGAATATAAAAGTGAAAAACGAGAAACTGACAAGGAAAGAAATCATTGACAATCGCTTAAAACAAGCGGGCTGGAATGTGACTGACCGAACTCAGGTAATTGAGGAATTTGATATTCACTTGACCGTTGTTGAAGAACCAACAACACCTTATGCTGGTCACCAATACAGCGACTACGTTCTATTAGGCAAGGACGGTAAACCGCTTGCAGTTGTAGAAGCCAAAAAGACTTCGGTGGACGCTGCACTTGGACGGGAACAAGCCAAACAATATTGCTACAACATCAAACAAACACAAGGCGTTGACTTACCATTCTGCTTTTATACTAACGGACACGACATTTACTTTTGGGATTTAGACAATTATCCACCAAAGAAAGTATATGGCTTTCCAACACGGGACGACCTTGAACGATACGCATACATTCGCAAAGCAAGAAAGCAATTAGCAGGAGAACTCATCAATATCAAAATTGCAGGACGGAATTATCAAATTGCCTCCATCCGTGCCGTAATGGAAGCCGTTGAAAAACGGAAACGCAAATTTTTGTTGGTAATGGCGACAGGCACAGGCAAGACAAGAACTTGTATTGCCTTAGTGGACGCATTGATGAGAGCAGGTTGGGCAGAGAGAGTTTTGTTTTTGGTTGACAGAATCGCATTGCGTGACCAAACTTTAGAAGCCTTCAAAGAACATTTGCCCAACGAACCACGCTGGCCAAAACAAGGCGAAAAGGAAATTGCCACCGACAGACGAATTTATGTTTCTACCTATCCGACCATGTTGAACATCATTCGTAATGAGGAGAAAAGTTTGAGTCCGCATTTCTTTGATTTGATTGTGGTGGACGAAAGCCACCGAAGTATTTACAACACTTATCAGGAAATTCTTGATTACTTCAATACGATTACGCTTGGCTTAACAGCCACACCAACGGATGTAATTGACCACAACACTTTTCAGTTGTTTGAATGTGAAGATGGCGTTCCGACTTTTGCTTATTCCTACGAGGAAGCCGTCAATCACATTCCACCATTCCTGAGCAATTTTCAGGTAATGAAAATCAAAACAAAATTTCAGGATGAAGGAATAAACAAGCGAACAATTTCTCTGGAAGACCAGCAGAAATTGATGTTGGAAGGAAAGGAAATTGAAGAAATCAATTACGAAGGAACAGAGATTGAAAAGAAAGTAATCAACCGTGGTACAAATGCTTTGATTGTCCGTGAATTCATGGAAGAAAGCATCAAAGATGCCAACGGAGTTTTGCCGGGAAAAACGATTTTCTTTTGCATCAGCAAAGCCCATGCAAGACGAGTAGAAGAAATTTTTGATTCGCTTTACCCAGAGTACAAAGGAGAGTTAGCCAAAGTATTGGTAAGCGAAGACCCACGAGTTTATGGCAAAGGTGGTTTGCTCGACCAGTTTATTAGTAACGACATGCCACGCATTGCCATAAGTGTGGATATGCTCGACACAGGCATTGATGTTCGGGAATTGGTGAATCTGGTTTTTGCAAAACCTGTTTACAGCTACACCAAATTTTGGCAAATGATAGGCAGAGGAACTCGTTTACTCGAACCTGAAAAAATAAAACCTTGGTGCACACAAAAAGACAATTTCCTGATTCTCGATTGTTGGGACAACTTTGAATATTTCAAACTCAACCCGAGAGGCAAAGAACTGAAAGGACAAATTCCTTTGCCTGTTCGCTTGTTTGGGGTGCGATTGGAAAAGATTGAGGAAGCCCAAACACAAAGCAACTCTGAAATTGTAAATAAAGAAGTTCAAAAAATCAGAAAGCAGGTTGAATCGCTTCCGAAAAATTCGGTAGTGATTATGGAAGCCAAACATGAACTGCAACGCTTAGAAGATGAAAACTTTTGGAGTAACCTGACTGCCGACAAAATGGAATTTTTGGAAGCCGTTGTAAAACCATTGTTTCGAACCGTTTCAGATGTGGATTTCAAAGCCATGCGGTTTGAAAAAGATATTGTGGAGGTTTCTTTAGCATACTTAAAAAATGATGATTCTCCGTATGTAAAGCCATTTTCAATTGATGACGTGATTCTTTCAAAATATGAAACTTTAAAAGCAAGTGTTATTGAAACCATTGGAGAATTGCCCTTGAGCATCAATATTGTAGCAAGAGAGCAGGAATTAATTCGTCAGGCTCAAACAAATCATTATTGGTCAACCATCAATGAAGATAAGTTTGAAGAACTGATTCAGAAACTTTCGCCTTTGATGAAATTTCGTGAAGCGGTAATTCCGTTGGCTCCTGCAAAATTCAACCTGAAAGACATTGTTGCCGAAATGGAATTTATAGAGTTTGGCCCGCAACACGAAGCATTGAGTGTGGCCAAATACCGTGAACTGGTTGAAAAGAAAATCAATGAATTGGTTTCAAGCAGTCCGATTTTACAAAAACTAAAACAGGGTCAGGAAATCTCCACAGATGAAGCGGAACAATTAGCGGAAGAACTTCACAACGAGCATCCGCATATTACCATTGATTTGCTCCGCAAGGTTTACAACCACCGCAAGGCGGCATTGGTGCAATTCATCAAACATATTTTGGGCATTGAACAATTAGAAACCTTTGCCGAAACCGTTACCAAAGCATTTGATGATTTTGTTTCCAAACACAGTTACCTCACCAGCCGACAATTTCAATTTCTTGATTTGCTCAAGAATTTTGTATTGGAAAAAGGTGATGTAAGCAAACGCAACCTGATAGAATCTCCTTTTACCATGCTTCATCCTGATGGTATTCGGGGTGTGTTTAGTAATAAAGAGATTGACGAAATAATTGAACTGACTAATAAAGTGTTGGCCGCATGAGTTGTCCTATAAAAGCGGACAACTGAAAATATAATTGAAACCGTGATCGATTGTCACGGCTTGAAAATGAAATAGAAAAACATGGAGAAACAGAACGAAATAAGAGTATTTGAGGAAAAGAAAGTTAGAACCCTTTGGGACGGAGAACATGAAAAATGGTATTTCTCTATTGCTGATGTAATTGCTGTTTTAACAGACAGCCCCAATCCCAGAAAGTACTGGAGCGTGTTAAAAACAAGGTTAAAAGCGGAAGGAAGTCAGTTGACTACAAATTGTAGTCAACTGAAAATGCAATCGGCTGATGGCAAATTCTACCTTACCGATGTAGCTGATACCGAACAGCTTTTTCGTCTAATTCAATCTATTCCCTCACCCAAGGCAGAACCTTTTAAACTCTGGTTGGCACAGGTAGCATCGGAACGATTGGATGAAATGCAAGACCCTGAACTGAGTATTGACCGGGCATTGGAACAATACATGAATCTCGGCTACTCCGAAAATTGGATTAATCAGAGACTGAAAAGTATTGAAATCAGAAAAGAGCTGACAGACGAATGGAAAAAGAGAGGCTTGAAAGAAGGCGTTCAGTTTGCTACGCTTACCGATATTATTACCAAAGCATGGAGTGATAAAACCACCAAAGAATATAAAATCCTGAAAGGACTGAAAAAGGAAAACCTAAGGGATAACATGACCAATACAGAACTCATCCTTAATATGCTTGCCGAAGCATCTACCAAAGATATCTCTGCCGCAACTAATCCGAAAGATTTTGAAGAAAGCAAAAAAGTGGCAAAGCAAGGTGGTAATGTAGCAAAGGTTGCTCGCAAGGAACTGGAAGCTAAAACAGGTAAAAATGTAGTAACTTCTCTAAATGCCAAAACAGCTTTGCAATTGAATGAGGATGACAAGAAAAAACTGAAAAACAAAAAGAAGTAAATGTTACAAAACAACGCACAATTAAAATCGCTTATAGCCAGCCTCTGGCAAAACTTTTGGGAAGGTGGTATTGCCAACCCTTTAACCGCCATTGAGCAGATTACCTACCTCATTTTTATGAAACGGTTGGACGATTTGGAAGCCAAACGGGAACGGGATGCCGAATGGACAGGCGAAAAATACGTTTCCCGCTTTGCAGGAAAATTTCAAATACCGGGCAGCAATGAAAGCATTGACAAAAGCGAATTGCGTTGGAGTGTGTTTAAACACAAGCCTGCAGACGAAATGCTGATGCATGTGCAAATGAAAGTGTTTCCATTCGTTAAAGAATTCAGTAAATCCTCTAATCCTGCAAATTCTGGGGGATTCAGACAATTTTACCCGCCACATGGCAAACGCTGTGTTTATTATGCCCAAAGCCAGTTTGCTGGTTTCGGCCATCAACATTGTAGAAGATATTTTTAAAGAAATAGAAAAAGATGCCACCGAAGGCGGACAATCTTTTCAGGATATACAAGGTGATGTGTATGAAATGCTATTGAGCGAAATTGCCACGGCAGGTAAAAACGGACAGTTTCGTACTCCCCGTCACATTATTAAACTGATGGCTGAATTGGTTGCTCCGCAATTGGGACAACGGATTGCCGACCCTGCTTGTGGAACAGGAGGTTTTTTGTTGGGTGCTTATCAATACATTCTTACCGATTTGGTGAGAAAGAAAGACCCTGACAAGTTGCAAAAAGATGAAGATGGTTTTGAACGTGCTGCCATTAGTGCCGTGCTTACCCAAAAAGTAAAAAGCATTTTAGATAACAGCTTTGTGGGTTACGACATTGACACTACTATGGTGCGATTGGGTTTGATGAACCTGATGATGCACGGTATTGACGAACCCAAAATTGACTACAAAGACACGCTGAGTAAAAGTTACAATGAAGACAGCCAGTTTGATGTGATAATGGCGAACCCGCCCTTTACAGGAAATATTGACAAAGGCGATATTAACGAAGGGCTGAAACTGCCCACCACCAAAACCGAACTGCTTTTTGTAGAACGCATTTTTAATATGCTGAAAATGGGCGGAACGGCTGCCGTGATTGTGCCCAGCGGTGTGATACAAAACAGTGGCAAAGCTTTTGAAGCCCTGCGGAAAATGATTATTGAAAAAGCAGAACTGAAAGCCGTGATTGCCGTGCCCAGCGGAGCATTTAAACCTTATGCCGGAGTGAGTACTGCCATTTTAATTTTTACCAAAGGTGGCGAAACCAATAATGTTTGGTTTTACGATATGCAGGCAGACGGCTATACCTTAGACGATAAGCGAAATAAAATTGCCGAAAGCGATTTGCCCGACATTGTGCAACGCTACAAAGCAAGAGATGCCAAAAAAGACAGCGACAGAAAGTTGAAATACTTTATGGTGCCGAAAAAGGAAATTGTAGAAAACAACTACGACCTGAACCTGAGCACCTATAAAGAAGAAGTATATGAAGAAGTAAGCTATGAAAAACCGAATGTGATTTTCGGGAAATTGGAAAGCATTGAAGCGGATATTCAAAATGGATTAAAGGAATTAAAAAGGTTAACCGCAAAGTACACAGAGTAAACCGCAAAGAACACAAAGGGCCTTTGGAAACTTTGCGCAATTTTTAGCGACCTCTGCGGTGGGATTCTAACCGCAAAGAGCACAAAGATTTTCGCAAAGAACTCAAAGTATTAAAAATTAAGTATGACAGAAAACGAAATCTCAAATAAAATAATTGGAGCAGCAATTAAGGTTCATACGGCTTTGGGTCCCGGCTTGCTGGAGAGTGCCTATAAAGAATGTTTGTTTTACATTCTGGTTAAAGTGGGTTTGAAAGTGGAAAAAGAAAAACCAATGCCATTGGTGTTTGAAGAAGTAAAACTCGATTGTGGTTATAGAATAGATTTGTTGGTTGAGAACAAAGTAGTGATTGAAATAAAAAGCGTAGATGCTCTAAATGATGTGCATCTGGCACAAACACTAACTTATCTCAAGCTGGGAAACTATAAACTTGGCCTGCTGATAAATTTCAATGTGGCATTGCTGAAGCAAGGAATAAAACGAGTAGCAAATGGAATATAAACTTAGCGATACTTTGCGGTTTTTCATTCTTTGCGAAACTTTGTGGCTTTTCTTTGCGACCTCTGCGGTTAATTGTTTTGCCTGTTTAACCGCAAAGAATGCAGAGAACTTTTGCGAATCTTTGCGAACTCTGCGGTTGGATTTTTTACCGCAAAGAACGCAGAGTTATTCGCAAAGAACACAGAGTAAACTAATAAAAAGGATTAAAAAAATTAAAATAGTTGATGTAATGAAATTTGAAAAACTCAAAAATATCGCTAAAGTTAAAACTGGAAAGTATGATGTGAACCTTTGTTGAAACCTGGTGGGAATTCATACGAGTTTTGCTAATTGTGATTTGCGTAAGATACCAACCCGTTTAAATTCACCAACTGATAAAACGGGTGTATTTGCAAAAGAAGATGATATTCTCATAGCTTGGGATGGTGCGAATGCTGGAACGAAGTTTTCTTTGACAATCGGGATAATTTGAAGCCTATCAATTGCCTTATGTAGTTCAAAATTTCAACCTGAGTTATACTCAACATTATGTTTATTGGAATATTCTTGCAATCTCAGTGGATCAATATTTAGGAATAAGCAATACGGTTCTGCAACAATTCGCACATAAGCAGTTAAATGACTTTAGATGATTTTGAAATTCCTGTAATTCCCAGTGTCCACGCCCAACTCCACATTGCCACCATTCTTTCCAAAGCCGAAAACCTGATAGCCCAACGCAAAGAAAGCATCCGCCTGCTGGATGAATTTTTGAAAAGCACGTTTTTGGAGATGTTTGGAGACCCTGTGAGGAATGAGAAGGGATGGGAAATTGATTCTTTTAAGAATTATGGTTCTTTAAAAAATGGACTAAAGGTATATCACGAAATGAATCGGTTTGATTACTTAGAATATTCGTTGTTTAGGTGTTTTGTGGGGCTTTAAAGATTTATCAAAACTCACAGTACATTGATTCATTACCAATTTTGAATTTATCATCAGCACCAAGCGATGAATATTATTTACAAGACGGACGATTTAGTTTTTGTGGTTCAAATGGCAATAGAGAATTAGTAGGAAGATGCCTTGTAGTTTTCCCTAAAAAAGATAAGGTAACTTATAGCGGTTTCTGCATTAGATACAGAATTGAAAAAACACAAATCACTTCAATCTATCTCTCACACTTGTTTAGAGTTTCAGTGTTTAAAAAATCAATGTTGCAAAATGGTAGAGGAGCAAACATTCAGAATATTAATCAGCAGATTCTTGGGAGTTTAAAAATTCCTGTTCCACCCATCGCACTCCAAACCCAATTTGCCCAAATCGTAGAAAAAACAGAAGCCCTCAAAACCCAATACCAACAAAGCTTGCAAGAGTTAGAGAGTTTGTATGGCAGTTTAAGCCAAAAAGCGTTTAGAGGGGAATTAACCTCAAAGCAAAATTCTGCTAATCCATAAATTCTGTAAATTCTGATTCAGACAATGTAAGGCAGTCTGAGCCAGAAGGCTTTTAGGGGGGAGTTGGGTGTAAAGACAGTTTCAAAACAAAAAAATACCCAACCGCACAACCCAACACTCAATGACACAGAAACTCAATACTGACAATGGTTTACAAGGACAGAGGGCAAGAACCACTGGCTATAACAGCGGTTATGCGAAATAATGGCGGCAGTGCGAAATTCCAACTTTCGGAATGCTAACGAGTTTTACTTTTGTGCGTAATCAAACTTAACAAGTAATGAAAGATCTATTGACAGCATTTCTTTTATTAAGCATTCTTTCCTCTTTCGCACAAAGCGAATACAAGCAGGTGAATCTCAAAACAAATTTAAACACACCCACTACAAGGATTGATTCGGTTACACTTATCACCAATAATTTTTTAAAAGACAGTGCCGAAGCACTGGCATTGATTCATGCAAAAGTTATTTTGCCTCTTGCAATGCAACAGCACAGTGCTGCTTTATTTGACAGTTGTCTCTCAATAGAATTTTTATACCAGGGTGAAGGAACATTATTAAACCGGCAGGAATACATTCACGACCGCATTAATGGCAAATGGACTATCACCGATGTGCAATATGAAAATGTGGTGCTTCAATTTTACGACAACATGGGTGTGCTTACTTACGGTAATGTGGTAAAAGAAACAGACGAGTTTGGCAAGCCGCAAACCTACTTCTGGTTTTGGGCGGATGTATGGATAAAAGAAAAAGGAAGATGGAAATTAAAAGAGCTTCGTGCTATAAATTAAGTAATGACAAAAAAGTAGCTAACAATAATTGCCTTGAACAAACTTTAGCGCGTACCTCAAACCGTCACTCATCTGTGGACAGGCAATGTACTACTTAAAACACCAAGATTAATGGATTTACAAAACCAAGGGCTTGGGTAGTTAATCATAGTGTATGCAAGAAATAGATGTGTGTACAAGTACAAAAACAAAGAGCCGCTGAAAAAACAGCGGCTCTTTGTTTTTAAGAATTATTTTCTTCTTTCTTCTTCCTCGATTTTGGTGGTGGCGGTGATGACTTGGTAATATTGGCTTTGAGCAGATGTGTTTCTTTATCAAAAACCACTTCTATATTATCACCTTCCTGCAACTCGGCTTTGATGATTTCTTCTGCAAGCATATCTTCAACATATTTCTGAATAGCACGCTTAAGCGGACGTGCTCCATAATTTACATCATTACCTTTATCTGCAATAAAATCTTTAGCCTCATCATTAAGTTTAAGCTTATAACCCAAGCCTGCAATGCGCGAATATAATTTTTCCAATTCAATATCAATAATCTTGATAATATCTTCCTTGCTGAGCGAATTAAATATTACCACATCATCAATACGATTGAGGAATTCAGGGGCAAATGCTTTCTTTAATGCATTTTCTATAACACCTCTGGCATGTTCGTCCATCTGTGCATTTTTAGCACCTGTAGCAAAGCCTACTCCCGTTCCAAAATCTTTCAACTGACGTGAACCAATGTTACTTGTCATGATGATGATGGTGTTTTTAAAATCCACTTTGCGTCCTAAAGAGTCTGTCAGCTGACCATCATCAAGTGTCTGCAACAACAAATTGAATACATCTGGATGTGCTTTCTCAATTTCGTCCAGCAGCACTACGGAATATGGTTTGCGTCTTACTTTCTCGGTAAGCTGTCCACCTTCTTCGTACCCCACATAGCCGGGAGGTGCTCCAATGAGTCGCGATACAGCAAATTTTTCCATGTATTCACTCATATCTATACGAATCAATGCATCTTCCGTATCGAACAAGTACGTAGCAAGCACTTTGGCCAGTTCTGTTTTGCCCACACCTGTTGGACCTAAGAAAATAAATGAGCCTATTGGTTTGTTAGGGTCTTTCAGACCTGCACGGTTACGCTGAATAGCACGAACAACTTTTTTAATGGCATCATCCTGACCAATCACTTTGCCTTTCAGTTCTTCAGGCATATTAATCAATCGTGCTGTTTCTGCCTGTGCCACACGTTGCAATGGAATGCCACTCATCATAGAAACCACTTCTGCAACATCTTCATCCGTTACGGCATATCGTTGATTTTTTGTTTCTTCTTCCCATTGTTTTTTAGCTGCTTCAAGCTGGTCAATCAATTGTTTTTCGGAATCGCGAAGGCGTGCTGCCTCTTCATATTTCTGGCTGCGAACAACCCTGTTTTTCTCTGATTTTATCTCTGAAATTTTTCCTTCAAGGTCAATAATATTGGCAGGAACATGAATGTTTGAAAGGTGCACGCGTGAACCTGCTTCGTCCAGAGCATCTATTGCTTTATCCGGCAAAAAGCGATCGGTTATATAGCGGTTGGTAAGCGTTACACAGGCTTTCAATGCCTCAGGAGTATAATTCACATGATGATGCTCCTCATAACGGTCTTTAATATTGTTGAGAATTTCTACTGTTTCGTCAACAGAGGTAGGGTCAATAATTACCTTCTGAAAACGTCTGTCTAAGGCACCATCTTTTTCGATGTACTGTCTGTACTCGTCTAATGTGGTAGCTCCGATACATTGAATCTCGCCACGGGCCAATGCAGGCTTAAACATGTTGGAAGCATCTAACGAACCACTGGCACCACCTGCACCAATGATGGTATGAATTTCGTCAATAAACAAAATTACATCTGGTGATTTTTCCAGTTCATTCATCACTGCTTTCATACGCTCTTCAAACTGTCCGCGATATTTTGTTCCGGCAACTAATGAAGCTAAATCAAGTGTAACAATTCTTTTATTGAAAAGCACTCTGGAAACTTTGCGTTGAATAATGCGTAAAGCAAGGCCTTCGGCAATAGCAGATTTTCCTACACCAGGCTCACCGATGAGGATTGGATTATTTTTCTTTCTGCGTGACAGAATTTGCGAAACTCTTTCTATCTCTTTGCTGCGACCAACAATAGGATCTAACTTTCCTTCTTCGGCAGCCTTGGTCAAATCGCGACCAAAGTTGTCGAGCACCGGAGTTTTTGATTTGGCATCACCGGATTTTTTTGCTGTTGAACCACTACCCAACCCCGGACCTTCATCATCATCCTTGCTATAAGGATCGTCAGATGGCGACTGTGGTGCCTCTGATTTGAAATTAGATTTGAAGGTTTCCAACTCCTCACGCATAATCTCATAGTTTATGCCGTACTGATTTAGTATTTGTGTTGCAATATTGTCTTCGTCTTTCAGAATTGAAAGCAACAAATGTTCCGTGCCTATAATATCACTTTTAAAAATCTTAGCTTCAAGATAAGTTATTTTTAAAGCTTTTTCTGCCTGCTTTGTAAGTGGAATATTATTAAGGTTGCTAACATTATTAACACTTCCTTTAACAGCGTTCTCAACCGACTTTCGCAGTTCTACCAGATTTACATTGAGCGACTTTAAAAACTTTATTGCCATGCCTTCGCCTTCACGGATAAGGCCCAGCAACAAATGCTCTGTGCCAATATAATCATGACTTAATCGTAGTGCTTCTTCTCTACTATAGGTTATCACATCTTTTACTCTGGGGCTAAATTTTGCTTCCATATTCTGTGTATTTATTCAATTTTAACGGTAAAAATCCGAAATAGTTTTCTTTTACTTCAGATGCAATTTTATTAATTGTGAACAACAAACTTAACAATAATTTTCGTTTTTGCATTGTTAGTAAATCTTCATAACATTTTACCCGGTTTTTATCATAAAATATGCCAATAAAACACTACCTTCGCAGACATGACAAAACAAGCAAAAAGGGGCATTTTAAGATGACAAGTTTACCATTGCCGATTTAAGCTTTTTCACATATAATTTCAAATAAATTTCAAAACAAATATTGTATTAACACACTATGTCAGAAGGAGAAAAAATAGTTCGTATAAACATTGAAGAAGAAATGAAAACAGCCTACATTGATTATTCAATGTCGGTAATTGTGTCACGTGCATTACCCGATGTGCGCGATGGTTTTAAACCTGTTCACCGCAGAGTACTTTACGGCATGCTCGATTTAGGAGTATTATCCAATCGTCCATATAAAAAATCAGCCAGAATTGTCGGTGAGGTTTTAGGTAAATACCACCCTCATGGCGATGCATCTGTTTATGACACTATGGTACGTATGGCCCAGGAATGGAGTTTACGCTACCCATTGGTTGACGGACAAGGTAACTTCGGCAGTATTGATGGCGACAGCCCTGCAGCAATGCGTTACACAGAAGCACGTCTGAAAAAAATTGCAGAAGAAATGTTGGCTGACATTGACAAAGACACAGTTGATTTTAAGCTCAACTTTGATGATACTTTACAGGAGCCAACCGTTTTACCGGCAAAAATTCCAAATCTTTTAGTTAATGGTGCTGCGGGTATTGCCGTAGGAATGGCCACCAATATGCCCCCACACAATTTAACAGAAGTGTGCAATGCAGTTATTGCCTATATTGATAACAGAGATATTACTGTTGAAGAAATGCTTCAATATGTTAAAGCACCCGATTTTCCTACGGGAGGAATAATTTATGGTTATTCCGGTGTAAAAGAAGCTTTACTCACAGGAAGAGGTCGTGTAGTGATGCGTGCCAAAGCCATTATCGAAACATTAGAGAATGGCCGCGAACGTATAATCGTAAACGAGATACCCTACATGATTAACAAGGCTGAAATGATTAAGAAAACAGCCGACTTAGTAAATGACAAAAAAATTGAAGGTATAACCGACATCAGAGATGAAAGTGGTCGTGATGGCATGCGCATTGTCTATGAAATAAAAAGAGATGCCATGGCAAGTGTGGTGCTTAACAACCTCTACAAGCATACGTCACTGCAAACATCATTTGGTGTTAACAATATTGCCTTGGTTAACGGACGACCTTTGTTGTTGAACTTAAAAGACCTGATTCACTACTTTGTTGAACACCGTCATGATGTATTGGTGCGCAAAACAAAATTCGAATTAGCCGAAGCCGAAAAACGTGCGCACATTTTAGAAGGCTTACTCATTGCACTCGATCATCTGGACGAAGTTATTGCACTGATACGTGCTTCACAAACACCCGATGAAGCCCGCAATGGACTGATTGAGAAATTTGCCTTATCAGAAATTCAGGCAAAAGCAATTCTGGATATGCGTCTGCAACGCTTGACGGGTCTTGAACGTGATAAGATTAAGGAAGAGTATGCAGAGTTGATGAAACTTATTGACTACCTGCAAAAAGTATTGGGCAGCGAAGAACTGCGTATGCTTTTATTGAAGAAGGAAGTAGCAGAGGTTTTAGAAAAATATGGTGATGAACGAAGGACAGAGATTGTGTATGCAGCAGACGACATCAGCATGGAAGATATGATAGAAGATGAGGCTGTTGTAGTAACCATCTCACACATGGGCTATATTAAACGCACACCACTAACAGAGTATCGCACTCAAAACCGTGGCGGAAGAGGCTCCATAGGCAGCAGCACACGCGATGAAGATTTTGTTGAACATTTATTTGTGGCAACCAATCACAATTACATACTGCTGTTTACACAGAAAGGACGTTGTTTCTGGTTGAAGACTTACGAAATTCCGGAAGGCAACAAACAATTTAAAGGACGTGCCATCCAAAACTTAATCAGCATTGAACCCGATGATAAAGTCTTTGCTTTCATTAATGTTAAGACATTGGAAGACGAAGAATACATCAACAACAATTATATTGTGATGTGTACACGGCAGGGAGTGATTAAAAAAACTCCTCTTGAAGCCTATTCACGCGTACGTCAGAATGGTATCAATGCCATTGTTATTAATGATGGTGATGAATTAATTGAAGCCAAGCTGACCAATGGCAATAACGAAATTTTACTTGCAGTTAAGTCTGGCCGTGCTATTCGATTTAATGAGAATACTGTCCGTACAGTTGGCAGAAATTCCATTGGCGTGAGAGGTATAACACTTGATCAAACTAACGATGAAGTGATAGGCATGGTTTGCGTGAAAAATGCAAGTGAAGAAAACATATTGGTAGTGAGTGAAAAAGGCTATGGCAAGCGCAGCGATCTGGAAGATTATCGTGTAACAAACCGTGGCGGCAAAGGTGTTAAGACAATGAACATTACCGACAAAACAGGAGATCTGATTGCTATAAAGAGTGTAAAGGAAGATGACGATCTGATGATTATCAATAAATCCGGCATCACCATTCGTATGGAAGTGAAAGATTTGCGCGTTATGGGACGAAACACACAGGGTGTAAAACTTATTCGTTTAGATGATGATGACTCAATTGCGTCTGTAGCAAAGATTGATATGGAAATTACAGGCAACGGCAATCATAAGGAGAATGGCACTGATAACGAAGAAAATTCCACTACTGAGAAGGATGAACCAAACAACAACCAAACAGAAGAAAACAACAATCAACCGGAATAATTAACATTTAAACAACAAGATAAAATGAAAAGAATACTTACAGTTGTGTTTATCAGTTTAGCCCTTGGCAGTTATGCACAGCGTGCGCAGGTACAATCTGCTTACAGTTACCTTAAGTACGAACAGTTAGACAAAGCAAAAGAAAGCATTGACATTGCAGTAAACAACGAAAACACCATGAATTATGATAAAGCATGGTATTATCGCGGATTGATTTATCAGGCATTGTATAAAAATGAAAAATTTGCCAACCTTTCAAACGATCCATTGAATGAGGCTTTGAAATCATACAATAAAGCTTTGGAATTGAATCCGAAATTTGAATACGCTGATGATATTGCAGAGAAGAAAAAAATATTGGCACAGCAATTTGCCGATATGGGATATGTAAATTATAATCTTAAAAACTTTGCAAGTGCACTTACAGCTTATGAAGGTGTAGTTTCCATCATGCCCAATGATACATCATCATATTTCAATGCAGCTTTGTGTGCAGAGCGCGCAGGGAATACAGCTAAAGCAAAACAATACTACAACAAATTAGATGAGATGCAATATAAAGATGCAAAAATGTATCATAGCTATGCGCAACTTTATCTTACCGAAGGAGACACAACAAAAGCAATTGAAATATTATCACGTGGTTTATCACGCTTCCCAGAAGAAAAATCAATACTTATTACACAAACAAACATCTATATCAGCTCAGGAAAAACAGCGGAGGCACTTGGCGCAATAAATAAAGCTATAGAAAAAGACCCCACCAATGCCAACCTTTATTTTGCCAAAGGCACATTAGTAGAAAAGACTGATAAAAATAAAGATGCTGCCATTACTGCATACAAAAAAGCTATTGAACTTAAAGCGGATTATTTTGATGCCTACTATAATTTAGGTGCATTATTTTTTAACGAAGGTGCACATTTAGCCAATGAAGCAAATAACATCAAAGACAACAATCAATATGCAAAAGCAAAAACAGTATTTGAAGCAAAGTTTAAAGAAGCAAAACCTTATCTTGAAAAAGCCTGGGAGTTGAATCCAAAAGATCAAAGCACAATGGTTTCATTGAAACAACTTTATGCCACCCTTAATGATACCGTAAACTATGCAAAGGTTAAAGCTGCATTGGACGCTGAAACAAAATAAAATTTTCAAAACAAAATAAAAAGCCCCGCAATGCGGGGTTTTTTATTTTGTAATGCGGTGTTAAAACACAATTTCACCAATGCTTTTTCTACTCCTTAACAAACTTTGCTGTTAGCATATTTGTTTTACCATTGGCTTTTACAATGTAAATGCCCGGTGAGAATGACGATACATCTATCTTAACTAACAGTTCTTTACTCAGTATTTTTTTGCTCAATATTTTTTTGCCTACAACATCATAAACTGTTATGTTGGTAATACCTTGCACTTTATTCTGAATATTTATTTCTGTTGTTGCCGGGTTAGGATATAAAAACAAATCTTCTGCCGGCAGAGACTCCTGTTCTGCTATACCCACCGTACAGTTAGTGCCCCACTTGGCTATAAAACCATCGGATTCACCTCCCTGAAAAGGGTAGGTTACACCATTTAGGGTTAAACTGCTTCTGTTGCTACCGCCAACATATACGTTGCCGCTGCTATCGTGTGTTATACATTGTGGCTCATCACCATCACCCATGCTTGTGATTTTTGTCCCGGATGTAATGACTCCTGATGGTGATACCTCTGCTAAAAAAATATCCGTTAATCCTGTGCTTGCAAAAGAATCAGTACCAAACTTAGCCGGTCCGCCAAAAAAACCGCTGTAGTATGATACTCCATTGCTCAAAGTTGTTATACCTCCTGTTGCCCAACTACCATATTTATGTTGGGAGTTTGTAAACCACGTACAAACACCATTTGAGTTAAACTTTGCAACAAAAGGTAAATCCATATGAATATTAGTACTTAAACTGTTTATTGGTGAGAAACCATCAATATTTGCAGCAGTATTAAGCCCTCCTGTTAATAATATATCTGGCCCAAACATAGATAACCCATAGCCTTTGTTAAAGCTATAAACTGTATCACCAAAATTACGAGCCCACTGAAACTGCCCTGTCGAATCAAATTTAACTAAGAATATATTACAACATGTGGGGCAGGCTGCATTATAGGGTTTGTAAAGTACTGTATCACCAATTACCATAGAGTCTAAATAAAAAAATCCTGTAATGTACTGATCGCCTGTTGGGCTTATTTTGTAATCATTCATAATTGGGCCATATACACTGCCCAAGTTCTGAAGCCTGTTAATATTTCCGGAAGTATCAAAACGTGCTGCAAAGCACCAACTTGAACTAAAATTATAGCCGGGGAAAAAAATTCCAGAAGAACCTCCAACACCGGAAACATTAATCATATCGTCATCTGTAATTTGAATTTTGAATCCTCTAGTTCCTAAAATTCCAGATCCCGGTCCTGCAATTTTTGCCCATTTATAATTGCCTGACGTATCAAACTTGGCTAAGAAAAAATCATTTGTGTCTTCAGTTATCAGCGTGTCAAAAAACTGGGTGGGGTTAAATGGATAGGCAACCAAGTATCCCGTAAGATAGATATTGCCATAATCATCCAATGCAAGACCATAAGCCTCGATACTATTAAAAGCAGCAGTACCAGCCGTTCTTACCCACACTAAGTTTCCTTGGCAGTTTAGCTTAGCCAGAAACAAGGTAAAATAGCCCTGATAGGTAGTCATGGTGTCGCCATTAAAGTTAGCTCCATAACATACCCTGCCACATACATATACATTACCCTGTGCATCGGTCTTTACATCTTTTACCCATTCGTCAGGCCCACCGGCACCATTGCCATTGCCGCTGTAACCGCCAACACGCGACAGCCATTGCCAACCCGGTGTTTGTGCTGTTGCATTTGCAAACAGCATCATGAATAAGAGAAATAATTTTACACCTGTTTTCATTGTGTGTGTTATTTGATGATGATTAATTTTTGAACCAAACAATCTCCTGCATTGCTTTGCAGGGTAACAAAATAAATTCCCGGCAGCCATTGCTGTGTAGAGAGTTCGGACAGACCTTCTGTTGTCACTTTTTCGTTATACATTTTTTGTCCAACAGCAGAAGTGATGGTAATAATACCACCTGTACGGGCACTGTAACGTAGGGTAACGCTGTTTTTAGCGGGGTTAGGCATCAGACTTAGTGTCGAAATCTGAACAGCATCGTTACCATCATTTTGATAGCTTACCCGAAGCAGTGGTGCGGTAGTGTTTTTCTCTCCGTTTCTTGAGATAATACCACAAGGAGGCAAATTACCAGAGCAACCAGATGTTTTACAAGCTGTGTAGGTAGTAAAATTATAGCCATGCAAGGTGATGCAAAAGAAACTTGCATTACTGTTGACGGTTATTGTGCTGTTGATAATAGTCGTGCCGGGACCAACCGTGGCCGGCATGGTGCCTAAAACACCACCCTGAGCCGTGAACATAGAGAATAGCTGTGGCGAATTTAGCAGCGTAAGTGTAAAACTATAGATTCTGTTGCCATTGGCATCATGACCAATACATTGAACATTGTCTATTTTAGCTTCTGTGCCACAGCCTACAGGAACTCCGCATTTGGGCAATTTCATACAATAGAGGTAGTTGCAGCTGCACTCCGGCTTGTTAGGATCGGTTATGTTAATGTCAAAACAAACATTGTTCGGGTAAGCACTGTAGGTTGATAATATGCCGGTGAGCAGTTGCGGTGGATTTGAATTCGGCAGCATTGACACTCCGCCATCTGGCGAAGTCACCATGACATTGGGATTAGCAGAACAACTGTAGTTGGTTACTATCTCGAAGTGATAATTATTCAATGATTGTACATCACCATTTACTTCGTTCATGCAGTAAATTTTACCTTCGGGATAAAGCCTGCAAGGGCATGGTATAATGGTAATTTCAAGAGCATCAGACATCATTTCGCAATTTGTCCCATCAGGATATGCAACTACCAACTGTAGTCTTACTACATACACACCCGGGCTGAGCAATCCCATATTAAGATTTTGGACCGGGCTTTGCTGTCCCGAAGTTTGAGCAACACCATCAACATACCATATCCATTTTTCAAATGACAAATTTCCACTACCGAATACGGTTACAGGCAACGTGTCGCAATATTGTACACAGCCTGTCATCATAAATCCTGAATAGGGGTTTTCATGCACTTCAAAGGTTGCATGATTAGTACAGCCATTGGCATCAGTGAGTGTTGCCTGATAGCCACCGGCATTGTAAACCGTAACAACAGGTCCGCTTGCGCCATTGCTCCAGTTTACCCAGTAGGTACCGGCATTCATAACTGTCAGGTCTATGGGATGTCCTTCGCAGGCTTGTGCTACACTGCTTTGAATATCGGGCAATGGGGGCAACGGATTTACATCTACATCCACAGAGGTGCTGCGGCTGCAGCCGTTTGCTGTAATGTCAAGTGTTACATGATAGGTTCCGGCAACGGCACCTGCAATATGAATGGACGATTGACTATAGGTTGTAGTAACATTATTGGGGTCAACCACTGTCCAGTTATATTGTACGGCACTACCTTGATTACCATCTAAATTTATGGCATCGCCTTCGCACAGTGTCAAATCACCCCAAATAGCAGGCTTTGGAACATTAACCACTGCTGCCTGACCCGGCAATGCAGGACTATAGCTGCAGCCGTTATTATCGCTAACCGTAACAAAATACTGACCGGTTTGAATTACCGTTAATGTAGGTGTTGTGAAACCTCCTGTCCATAACCATGAGGTGGGGCTACCGGATTGTGCTGTAAAAGAACAAAGGGCATTTGCTCCGGGACAAAATGTATTAGGAATAATAGAAATATATCCACCCAAATTATAGTCATTAACCGTTACCTGCTGTATGCTTGTATAGGTGCAGCCGTATTTGTCGGTAACTACTAAAGTTATGGTTTTAGTTCCTTGAAATTTAAACACTTTCAGCGCATTAATAGAGGAAGCCGGGTTTTGCGGAATAAAAGTGGAAGCATCGCCAAAATCCCAAAGGGCATGATGCACGTTGGTGTTGCTTGCCGTTAGCTGCACTACCGTTTGCGCCTCGCAAAAGGGTCCTCCTGCAACGGTAAATGATGCTACGGGTGGTGCAGGTATATTTATTGTTAGTGTGCGTTCGCAATATTTGGTGCCGTTTCCTATTTTTAGTTTAATGTTATAGGTGCCTGCTGCCAAAGTAATGGTTGGGTGGTTGCTTGTGCTTAGCAGTGTGGTGCCTGAATACCACTCCCAAGTGGTTATTGGAGTGATAAAAGCTGATAGGTCAATAAACTCCACATCATAGCTTCCCGGTGTGCTGCTGCAATGCAGCGAGGTTATAAAATCAGGAATAAGGGCTAAAGGTATTGGTGCACAATAATAGTCGCAATACTGTTGCCCGGTATTATCGTAGGCATACAAACAGGCGCTATATTGTCCTGCAGTGCTGTATGTATGTGTTGGATTAGGCTGACTACTAGTAACGCCATCACCAAAATCCAATAAGAAACTTACCGGTGTAGGATTGAAGCTCTCTGTAAAATCTATCGTTTGACAATCTGATGCAGGCGTGGCTGTAAAACTAATGTTTATTGGATCGGGATTACACGGTATAGGATTGGGCGAACAATTTGAAATTGAAATGGTTTGTGATGATGCGCAACCGGTTACTGTATTGGTAATAGTTATACCGAATGGTTGTGTGTCTAAGTAATTAAGTGTATTAATGTTGGTATTATTGGAGGCATTATTACTCCACGAATAATTAAAGCTACCTGATTGTTGCACTAACGTGGCTGTTATATTGGTCGTAGTTGGTGGGCAGAAATACAAAGGCGAAAGGGTCAGTGAAAGTAAGGGAGCAGGATTAACGTCAACTTTGGTGCTGGCATAAGACTGGCAGCCGCCATCATCAACCGTCAGGGTAACATCAAAGGTTGTGAGGTTGGCACCTTGAGTCAGCACATAAGAATGCGATGCTGTTAATGGGCTGTTGCCGCTATTGCCATCACCAAAACTCCAGGTATAATTACCCGGTAGTGCCGGTACGGCTGTAAATGTTATAGGCGTATTTTCACAAGCAGGATTGGGTGATGCTGTAATAGCCAAAGAAGGTGCTCCGCCCAGTGAAATGTTGGGTGGGTCGAACACCGTATTCGGGTAAGAGATTGGGGGCGAACCACAAAGTGATGTCTTTACCTGAAGATACGTATCGTAAACACCGGAGGGAGAAGGCTGGTTATTCCATTGCACGGTTACACTGGTAGTGCCTTGCCCGCTGATGATGCTGCCTGCTGTAGCTGGAATGATTACCCATTCCAATTGGTCGAATATATAATTACCCTGAGGAGCAGCATTGGAAATCTGATAGGTTACCTGTTTATTTATGCAGGGTGTAAAATTACCGGTTATGACAGGGTTGATGTATAATCTTTCCTGTATAGGCAATACCGTTGGCATTGATTTGCATCCTGTAGAAGACTCTACCTGTACCAAACTGATGGAATAGTTATGCGGAGGCGCTGTATTAATCCAGCCTATTGACAATTCATTGCCTGTGCCTGTTGCAGGCAATCCTTGTGTTGTACTCCATTCTAAATAATATCCGGCATTCAATGTTGTGCCGCTATACAAATGTACTGTGCCCGGACATATTGGGTTATCGCCAACAGGCAGTGCCGGTGCCGGTGGGGCGTCTGTTATTTCAATAGTGATGCTTGCAATGTAATTACAATAACTGTTGGTATTGTCTAATGCTGTAATAATATAGGTGCCACTCGGATAAGTCCACCCTGTAATAGTAAAATCAGGAATACCGGTGCCGCTACCAAGATATATAGTGTTTTGAGAAGCATCTGTCAGAGTCCAATCCAACAGCACGTTATCAGGATTAACAGCAGTTAGCACTACATCTGCTCCCGGACAACTTTTTGTGGGGCCGCTAATGCTAAAAGGCTGCTTGGTTTCAACTGTTATGTTTGCAGTGCCTCCGCAATCTAATAAGGCATTGTTATAATTTACACTTAGGGTTGATGTGCCCGCACTTGCCCAATCTACCAGTATTTCGTTGGTGCCTTGACCTGAAATAATTGTACCATTGCTGCCTGTTATCTGCCAGTTATAAACACAACCCGTCATGGCAGGAACACTGTATTTTGTCTGAGAGCCTTTACATACTAATGTTGGCCCGTCAATACTACTTGTTGTAGAAATAATTGGTATCTCAACACAAGTTTCACTCGGGCAATAATTGCCACACCCACCGTTAGTATTATCTAAACATAAAATTCCATTGCCGCTGCCTCCTGTCCATTCTACCTGTATGCTACTGCCATAAGGCGTTGGTGAAAGTATGTTTCCACCGGTAACTACCCAGTTATAAGAACTGCAATTCACTGCATCGGTATAATATTTACCTGTATCGCCTTGGCATATCGGTGTCGGGCATTCTATATTCACACCATTTACCGGGTCAACTTCTACCGTTACATAACATATGCCTGTACAACCGCAAGCATTGGTTACGGTGAGCGTTACGTGATAGGTTCCGGGGGTTAGCCATGAATGTACTTCATCTCTATGTGTCGAAAAAGTACCATCACCAAAATCCCACAACCAACTTACAATTGGCGAGCCTGAATTTCCAAGATCAGCATTACCAAAAAACAAAGCATTCTGTTCAAGACAGACAGCAATTGAGCCTCCTAAACGACAATCCACATCTCCGGGATATGCAGTTATTATTGCCAGTGGCGATTCAATTATCTCAATGCATTTTTCAGTCGTATTTACACAACCATTGCCATCGGTCTCCGTTACAGAAACCATTCCGTTGCCGGCACTTCCCCACAAAACTCCTATCTCATTGTTTGAAATGACTGTAAAACTTTGTGCCCCTGTTACGCTCCAATTTAATACCGAACCAACGTTAACGGGATTTGCGAAGTAATGAACAGTTCCGTTTTCACAAACATGCCAGCAGGTGTCGTTTACTACTGTGGGTATTACCTGTCCTTCATGCTCTTTATAGATAACACAGTTATTGGTGAAATCTGTGGTTAATACAGGCTGTGGTAATGGGTTTACTGTTACAGCAAGCGATGGTGTTCCTATTACTGTTCCGGAAACATCATACAAAGTAACACCAACAGAGCCTGAACCCACTGCACTCCAACCTATACTCACTGTGCCTGTGCCCGTACTTACGATATAGCCACCGGATACATTCCATGTGTATGTTGCAGGTAATGGTGTTCCGCTGACTGAATATACTGAAATATTATTCATGCAGTCTTCTGTGTTGCCTACTACAGCATATTGCGCCTTTAAAAAGCACGGAAGCAACACCAGCAATAATGCAATAATTCTTGTCTTCAAAACATTTTTCCTTAACCTGCTAAAGGTGCTTTTCAGAAAATTGTTTGCGGGGGGGGGGGTAATGTAATAGCTCTCATAAACATGGTTTTTTGGTTTGTAATTATGTCATGCATCTATCCAAATGCAAACCAAAATTAAATCTGTTTAATTGAAATTCCAAATTTATTTTGGAAAAATCTTTACGAATACACTATTTATTTTTACAAAATAATTTAATCATAGATTCAGGCAAACAACTCTTATTAATCACATTTTAATGAAATGTATTTTAAATTTTCTCATCTGTATTCATTCAATATTTGATTTTGATAAAAATTGATTTCACCAATATACTACTTCACCTTCTTCTCTTTTACAACTTTAGTTTTAGGTTTATATGCCGTTTCATATTTTTGAATCCACTCTTCAACTGTAATTTTTTTCATCAACTCGCCAATTAGTTTATAGGGAATATCATCCATCTTCTTAAAACGAACACAACTTTTGCCCATATCCAATTTTTGTTTGCTGTGTTTTGGAAATTCGCTCACAAACCATTTTAATAACATCGCATCGGCATACATCCCCATGTGATAAAAATTTATGGATTGTTTCTGAGAAGCTATTCCTGCAAAAGGTAATGGCTCAACAGGCTTGCAGTGATAGCCATCAGGATAAATAGTATGCGGCACAACATAACCTAAGCCACCATAACTGATGGCTGCTTCAAAACCTTTGGGTAAATTTTTTAAAATTGTCTCATGCAATTTGTTGAATGGCACTTTTCTGTCATCAGGCAGGTTTGCCAATATTTTTTTAACACTTTTCCCTTCAGCTTTCATTTTACTTTATGAATGAATATTAAACACACTAAACTCTTTGAATAAAAAATCACTAACATCAAAAGTAAGCCTACAATTTATCTACCTCAAATAAAATACTAAAATAAACCATCCTGCCTACTTTGGGTCCGCCATAAATTTCGTAATGTTTATTGTTGAGCAGGTTCATTGCTCCCAGCTTAAACGTGGTACCGGCTTCTTTTAACTTATAGTTTACTTGTGCATCAACCATGTCATAAGAAGGTATTTTACCTGTAAACTGTGGTGACCCTTCATACTTAAATCCCTGTACCCACTTATAGTTGATATTAAATCCAACACCATACATATCGCGTCCATTGAATCCAATATTGTATTTGTTTTCAGGTGTGTTAAATGCAGGAATCAAGGGGTCATCAGTGCCTTTTTTATTCAATTTATTCCAGCTGTAATTTCCCGTCAGTGCAAAATATTTTCCGATGTAATAATTCAAACCAACAGATACGCCTTGCGTAGTAACTTCACTCTGTGCATTAGAGGCAACACGCACAACACGATTAAAAACCAAATCGTAAATAGTACCGCCAAATGTGTTGATGGAAAATGTGTCGGCATCAACGCCAATCTGATAGCCTATAAAATCACGATACCAGGAGTAATACCCATTCAAATCTACATACAACCGTTTAAACAATGTTGCACGATAACCGGCTTCAAGAGTTTTTACTTTTTCAGGTCTGACCGGATCGATGTCGAAAAAATTCAAGAATTTAAAAGAAGACTTGCTGCTATCATAAAACTCTGTTACCGATTCGGGAGTTAAAAGGTTAGTGTAGCCATTGATGTTTCCAAGCAATGTAGCCCTTCCAACCTGATAAAACAAATATTGATCGGTGAGGGTAGGATTTCTAATAGCAGACGAAAAAGATACTCTGAAAACATGGTTGTCATCCGGAGTGTAAACAACAGAACCTGCAGGTGAAACAAGCAATTTAAAGTTCTGATTTTTATCAAAACGCACTGTGGCATTGAGTTTTATTTTTTCTTTAAGAATTTTCTTTTCAATGCCTGCATAAATTCCAAATTCATAAACAGAAAGCTTGTTGCGTAATGTGTCTATTGATAAGGTATCGTTGTTAGCTGAAATATTATAATGCACATAGCTGGTATCAGAAAAAATTGTTCCATCGGAATTGGGTTTATACAAACGATAATTACCGCCAATTACACCATCAACCCATTTGTTTGGATACCGATACTCACCTTGTATGTGATATAGTTTTGACTTATCATAAAACCGCGACCCCCCTTCTGAATATGATTTACGTGAAGTTATTGCATTAAAAGCCGAATCGAAACGCTCTGTTCCCGGCTCGTAGAAAGCCACGTTTTGATTTTGAGGATTACCGGCCCCACTAGCATATGCCTGTGCCTGCTGATGATAATACACCAATGAATCATAATAATTGTTCAATAAAAATGGATTCACAGATTGCAGCCACTGCACATAAGCCGGACCAAAACCGGGAGGTGGTGGAAAGCCCGGAAGCTTCCTGATGAAACTCATGTTATAATTTCCATTCCAGAAATTCTCATAGTCATTTTTCCAGTGTCCATCGCTTTTGGCACTGCGCTGCAGTAATAACGCTGTAAAGTATGCATCGTACGACTGACCTGCATCTTCAGAAGTGTTGTATGCTCTGACAAACCATTTATCTTTCACTCTGACTTCAACTCTGTTTTGTAAAAATTTAATATTTTTCAGGCTGTAGCGATTATCGCCCTGATAAATTGTAGTACCAGTACCGTAATTGGTAGCAGCAATAGCTTCAATTTTAGGGGTAATCATGTAGTGCAGTGCTATGCCAGCTTTGGTATTATTACTATTGTAGTCAACCAAATCTTCTTCTCTGTAGCCTTTGCGGTTAAACGACATCAGTCCCGGAAAGGCACCGGGGAAGTTACGATAATCCGTTCCATTCATATCTTCATCGCCATAAACATTCACTGCATCGTAGCCACCGGGGTTATAACTTGTATTTAGCGATTGCTCTGTGGGTGAATAATTATCTGCTTTCCAGTCCAAAGCCGTAAAACGGTAAAAGTTGAGCTTATAGGCAAACTTATCTTCTCCCTTTTTATTCTTAAAAACCTGTGCAAATCGTAAAGCAAATTCATTGAGTTTGCGATCACCAATTTTTACCATAAACTGCAATCCCGGTGATTCAAATGGGCTGCGTGTTGTCATGGCAATAACACCGTTAAAAGCATTCGGACCATAGTATGCCGAACTTGCACCTACTATTAAATCTACTTTTTGTACATCAAGCTCACTGCTGCCAAGAAAATTCCCCAATGAAAAATTCAGTCCGGGCGATTGATTATCTACCCCATCAATCAATTGTAAGGAGCGCACTGGAGAACTGCTGTTAAACCCTCTTGTATTGATGATTTTAAAACCCAAACTTGCACTGGTCAGATCAACTCCTTTTAACTGACCAAGGCCCTCGTAAAAACTGGCAGCAGGTGTTTCTTTAATAGCAATATAATCGAGAGCTTCAACAGTAACAGGTGACTCTTTTTGCTTTTCTGATATGCGGCTGCCTGTGACTGTAATATTCTTGAGCAGCACTTCATTCTTCTTTAGTTTTATGGTTAATGGCCGTGCATCATTAACAGCTATTTCCTGATTGATAAACCCTACAAAAGATGCTTCTAAAACTAATGGAAAGCTTTTTGAAGTTTCGAAAGAAAATTTTCCGTCAATATCAGTCGCAGCACCTTCAGTAGTACCTTTAATGACTATAGTTGCACCAATTAAAGTTTCTCCGGAGCTACCGTCTTTAATAATTCCTGAAATAATGTTTTGTGCTGAAGAAATATAAACGGAAACAATAAGTAAAACAGCTGTAAAGCAACTCCTCATAAACTTGGTTTTGTTTGGGGTAAAAGTAAAATACAGAAACCGAATAAACAATAGTACAACAATGCCTGATTCGGGCGTTCTATATTTTTGAAAATGCTACTTTTGCCAACCTATTTAATGAGGAAATGAAGTATGGCTAATCCGCTAACACTGGCAGAGCTTGAATCAATAGCATTTAAAAGAAAACCCGTAAAGGTTAATGATGAAATCATTACATCCATCGGTACATCATTTGATTTTTTAGTTAGATTTTCAAAAGAGAAAATTATCTATGGCATCAACACCGGCTTTGGCCCTATGGTGCAGTACAAGATTGAAAATCACGAGTTAAATCAGTTGCAATATAACCTTATCCGCAGTCACAGCAGTGGCACAGGTGCAGTACTTAATGAAGTATATGCAAGGGCAGTTGTTGCAGCACGACTTAATAATTTTCTTCAGGCACATTCAGGCGTGAGCCCTGAAGTAATTTCATTACTTACCAAAATGCTTAACGAAAATATTGTTCCTGAAATTTATGAGCATGGCGGAGTTGGTGCCAGTGGCGATTTGGTGCAGCTTGCACACCTAGGACTAAACCTTATTGGTGAAGGCTATGTTTATTATGAGGGAATGCGCCAAAAAACTGCAGATGTTTTTAAGAAACTGAACATAAAACCATTAACACTTCAACTGCGCGATGGCTTAGGAATTATAAATGGCACATCGTGCATGACAGGGATTGCTGCCATCAACCTTGTTTATGCAAAACGACTCACTCGTTGGATGATAACTTTGTCGGCAGTGATTAATGAAATTATTGAATCTTTTGATGATTCTTTCTCTGCTGAACTCAACCACGTTAAACTACACAACGGCCAGCGTGAAGTAGCAAAACAGATGCGCGACTTTTTGAAAGGAAGTAAATTGGTTCGCAGCAGAAAAGAGCTCTTCTCTGATCATGCCGAACTGAGCCGCACAGAATTCAAAAACAAAATTCAGGAGTATTATTCTATTCGCTGTGTACCACAAATTATTGGCCCTATTTATGACACCTATTTGGCTGCTATAGCAGTTACTGAAAACGAATTAAATTCTACCAACGACAATCCTGTAGTTATGCCTGAAGCAGATAACGTGTTTCATGGCGGCAATTTTCATGGTGACTATATTTCGCTTGAAATGGATAAACTAAAACTTGCCATTTCAAAACTTTCAGTACTTGCAGAGCGTCAGTTAAACTTTTTACTAAACAAAAAACTTAACAGAAAATTCCCTCCATTTCTGAACAAGAAAAAACTAGGATTTAATTTTGGATTGCAGGGTATGCAGTTTCTTGCAACAAGTACTACTGCAGAAAATCAGTCGCTCAGCAATTCTGTTTATGTTCACAGCATTTCAAACAACAACGACAATCAGGATGTGGTGAGCATGGGAACAAACAGTGCCCTTATCACCAGAAAAGTAATTGATAACAGCTATGAAGTTGTTGCTGTACTCACACTTGCAGTGTGCCAGGCAATAGACCTGCTGAGTGCAGAAGAGTTTCAAAAACTTTGCAAGAACACTTTGTCACTGCATGAGCTTATTCGCAAACATGTTGCAGTTGTTGAAGAAGATGTTCCACAGTTTGAAAACATCAGAATAGTTATTGATATTTTAAAAGAAAATCAGATTTAACACATGAACTGCGCTTTAGTAACAGGAGCATCGCGAGGACTTGGTAAAGCCATTGCACTTCAGCTTGCAGCAGATCATAAGCTGCATATTCTCATTAACTATGCATCTAACAAACAAGCTGCTGAAGAAACGTTAACAGCAATTCAAAATGCCGGAGGCAGTGGTGAGTTACTGCCATTTAATGTTCAGGAAAACGAAACGGTAAATGCAGCGCTGGACAACTGGCATAAAGTGAACGAAGATAAATTTATCAGTGTGTTAGTAAACAATGCAGGCATCACCCGTGACGGACTTTTAATGTGGATGCCCGAAAAAGACTGGGATGATGTATTAAATATTTCACTCAAAGGATTTTATAACGTTACCAGAAATGTTGTGAACCCAATGCTTCGCAAACGCGCAGGCCGTATTATCAATATTGTTTCCCTTTCGGGATTGAAAGGTAATGCAGGACAAACAAATTATGCAGCTGCTAAAGGTGCTATTGTTGCCGCAACAAAATCGCTTGCATTTGAAGTTGCTAAAAGAAAAATCACTGTCAACGCTGTTGCTCCCGGTTTTATCAAGAGTGATATGACTGAAGGACTTAACGAAAAAGAATTGAGTAAATTAGTTCCGATGGAGCGTTTTGGTACGCCTGAAGAAGTTGCACATGTTGTTAGTTTTCTGGCATCAGACAAAGCATCATATATTACAGGCGAAATCATCAATATAAACGGAGGTATTTATTCCTGACTTATGCAACAAAGAGTAGTCATCACAGGTATTGGAATTTATTCATGCATAGGAAAGAATCTTGCAGAAGTTACAGCGTCATTAAGTCAGGGAAAGAGTGGAATCATCTTTGATCAGGAAAGAAAAGATTTAGGATTCCGTTCTGCACTCACAGGCTTTGTAGAAACACCCGACCTTAAAGATTTTCTTCACAGACGCGATCGTTTAGGTATGCACCAGCCGGCTATGTATGCATTCATGTCAACCCGCGAAGCTCTTGCTATGGCTAAGCTTGATGCCGATTACATGGACAAGAATGAAACAGGGATAATCTTCGGCAATGACAGCACAGCAGGATCAGTAGTAGAAACTATTGACAAGGCAAGAAAAAAAAGAGACAACACACTAATCGGTAGTGGCGATATTTTTCAGAATATGAACTGCACGGTGAATATGAATCTTGCCACCATTTATAAACTTAAGGGAATAAATTTTACGCTAAGTGCTGCCTGTGCAAGCGGATCGCATGCCATAGGGATGGGCTACTTACTGATAAGACAAGGATTACAAGAGCGTGTTATTTGTGGTGGTGCACAAGAAATAAATCCTCCGGCAATGACCAGCTTTGACGGACTTGGCACATTCAGCAGCCGTGAGAACGAACCCCAAAAAGCATCACGACCATTTGATAAAAGCCGTGACGGTCTAATCCCTTCCGGAGGTGCAGCAACAGTAATTTTAGAATCGTTGGAATCGGCAGTGAAAAGAGGCGCAACCATACTGGCAGAAGTAATAGGATATGGATTTTCTTCCAATGGTGATCATATTTCAAATCCTGATTTTAACGGGCAGGAGCGTTCATTAAACATGGCTATGAAATTAGCAGGAATTAATGCATCAAATATTGACTATGTAAATGCCCATGCCACATCAACACCGGCAGGTGATGGCATTGAAGCAAAAGTGATTTCGCATGTGTTAGGAAACCAAGTTCCTGTAAGCTCTACCAAATCAATGACAGGGCATGAATGCTGGATGGCAGGTGCCAGCGAAGTAGTGTATTCTATGCTGATGATGCAAAATAATTTTGTTGCACCAAATATCAATTTTGAAGAGCCTGATGATGATACAAAAGCCATTAACATCATTACAGCTGCTAAAGAACATCGCATCAACTGCTTTCTCTCAAACTCCTTCGGGTTTGGAGGCACTAACAGTGCCTTAATTGTACAGCGTTTCAAAAGTTGAAATTTTGTTTTTTATATCTTAAGTAACATTAGCTACAACAATAATTTTTCACAGACTGCGTAAAACACATTTCTAAGTTTACATTTGTAAAATGAGTGTTGGCAACAAACTGCATGAGATATTAATAAAATACTGGGGGCATAGTCGTTTCAGACCACTGCAACAGGAAATAATAGAATCTGTATTAGACGGTCACGACACCTTAGCGCTTCTGCCAACGGGAGGTGGCAAATCTATCTGCTTTCAGGTACCCGGAATTTATCTTGATGGCGTATGTGTAGTGATTTCACCTTTAATTTCTCTAATGAAAGATCAGGTGGACAATCTGCGTACCCGAGGCGTTAAAGCATCTGCTGTTATTTCAGGAATGAGCAAAACGGAAATAGAAATTGCATTTGACAATTGTATATACGGTAAATCAAAATTTTTGTACTTGTCACCCGAGCGTTTAACAAGCAGTCTGGCATTAACAAAATTGCGTCAAATCAAAATCAATCTGATTGCTGTTGACGAAGCCCATTGTATTTCACAATGGGGTTACGATTTCCGTCCCTCCTATTTGCGCATTGCCGAACTAAGAGAAGAGTTTCCTGAAGTTCCTGTTATTGCACTCACCGCCTCGGCAACAAAATCGGTTAGAGATGATATTGTAGAAAAGTTAAATTTCAAAAATCCAAATTTCTTCCAGAAAAGCTTTGAAAGAAAAAACCTGAACTACATTGTAGAATACAATAAATACAAACTTACACGAACTGTTGAAATACTAAAATCCGTTAAAGGAAGTGCTGTTATTTATGTCAACAGCAGAGGTAAAACAAAGGAAATAACAATGTATCTTAACAGTCAGGGCATTAAAGCAGATTTTTATCATGCAGGACTATCGGCTGCCGACAGAAACAAAAAACAAATTGACTGGATGCAGAATAAAATACAAGCTATTGTAGCAACCAATGCCTTCGGCATGGGTATTGACAAAGCTGATGTACGTACTGTTATTCATGCTGATTTGCCTGATAGCCCTGAAGCATATTATCAGGAAGCAGGTCGTGCCGGTCGCGATGAAAAAAATGCTTTTGCTGTTTTAATTTATAACAGTGCAGACAAAGCAGACTTAGCGTTGCGTTTTCAAAATGCTTTCCCCGATATAAAACTCATCAGACTCATCTATCATGCTTTGGGTAACTATCTGAAAGTTGCATTAGGCAGTGGCGAAAACATAAGTTTTAATTTTGATATCTCTGACTTTGCATCAACCTATAATTTCAATCCATTAGTAACAATTAATGCATTAAAAATTTTAGCAGAAGCAGGTTACATCCATCTCTCAGATGCAGTATATATTCCATCACGCTTAAAATTTACAGTTGGGCAAGCCGAACTTTATAATTTTCAAGTGCAACATCCCGAGTTGGATAAAGTTATTAAAACAATACTTCGTTCTTATGGTGGCAGTTTCGATAATTTTATCAGAATCAGCGAAGCAGAGTTAGCAAAAAGGTTAAACATTACACAAGATGCACTCATCAGGAATTTATTCTTTTTACAGAAAAATGAGTTGTTAGAATACATACAACAGACCGACAAACCGCAGTTGACCTATCTCCTGTCTAGAGTGAAGCAGGAAACTGTTGTCCCTGACTTAAAACTATTAGAGTTTCGCAAGAATCGTTTTAACGAAAGAGTAAATGCAATACTTCACTATGCAGAAAGCCTTACCTCCTGCCGCAGTATGATGCTGTTAAATTATTTTGGCGAAACAACCAACACACGTTGCGGCACCTGTGACTATTGCAGAAAAAGAAATAAAATGGAACTCAATGACCTGACATTTGAAAAACAAAATGCAGAAATAAAAGAATTCATTCAACAACAAACTTTAAAATATGATGAGTTGCTTGAAAAATTTCCCGCAAGTAAAAAGGAGCAGTACCTTCAATCCATACAATGGCTGATTGACTCAGGCAAAATAATTATTTCTGAAAGCGATATACTTTTGTGGCATGAGTAAGTTGTTACAACCATTCTACTTACAGGAAAGTGCTGTTGAAGTTGCCAGACAATTATTAGGCAAAGAACTTTGTACTAATATAAATGGAAAACTAACTTCAGGAATTATTACAGAGACAGAAGCCTATATGGGTGTTGACGATAAAGCTTCGCATGCATGGAACAACAGACGCACACAACGAACTGAAATCATGTATTGTCAGGGGGGTGTTGCCTATATTTATCTTTGTTATGGTATTCATTCGCTCTTTAATGTTGTAACCAACATTCAAGATGTTCCACATGCTGTACTTGTCAGAAGTATCTCTCCAAAAAGAGGAATTGAACTCATCAAAAAAAGAAGACCGGTAAACAAGCCACTGAAACAAATTGCTTCAGGACCGGGTATGGTTTCTCAGGCATTAGGCATTGACTGCAGCATGACAGGCACATCACTACTTGGAAATAAAATATGGATAGAAAATAGTGACTTGCAAATCTTATCAAAACAAATAACCACAACAGCAAGAATTGGCGTTGATTATGCAGGCCCTGATGCCATGCTGCCTTATCGCTTTATAATAAATCCTGAAATATATAATTGATGAAAAACCTATTTATCAGAATCAGAAAAATTTTGTGGAATATCATTAAATGGTTTTTTATTTTAAGTATTGCCGGTGTAATACTTTTTCGTTTTGTGCCAATCCCCTTTACTCCATTGATGATTATTCGTTTTGTAGAACAGGTGTTTGATTCTGAGCGCGACATACAATTCAAAAAAGACTGGGAGCCAATTTCAAACATTTCGCCACTATTGGTAAAAGCTGTTATCACCAGCGAAGACCAGCGATTTAACGAACACTTTGGCCTGGACATGGAAGCCATTCAGAAAGCTGCAAACTACAATGAGAAACATAAAAACAAAAAACGAGGAGCAAGTACCATTTCACAGCAAACGGCCAAGAATGTTTTCTTGTTTCCATCGCGCACTTGGATACGCAAAGGATTTGAAGTTTATTTTACTTTCCTGATTGAAATTTTCTGGAGTAAGGAGCGCATCATGGAAGTGTATTTAAATGTCATTGAACTGGGCAATGGTATTTATGGTGCAGAAGCTGCTTCGGAATATTATTTCAGTAAACCGGCAAGCAAGTTAAGTGTACATCAGGCAGCATCGTTGGCAGCCATACTACCACTACCTTTAAAATGGTCGCCAACAAAGCCCAATGCTCGCGTAGTCCGAAGGACTGAATGGATTAAACGCTACATGAAATATGCAGAGGGGTTACAAGAGTAATTTTTATAAAATTTATAAAATACCGCTTTTTGGGAAATGGAAAACTGAAACTACGTAATAAGAGAGTGAGATTATCGTGCCGGGATAGACTTAAATACTTGTTATAAAGTATATCAAAAGAATAACAAAAATAAACATGTCGGTCCATAAGGCAAACTTTTCGTTGATACCTGAAATCTTTTTTAGTCCGTGTTGAATACCTGCAATGCCATAATAAATTCCACTTGCAAATGCACTCACAATTCTCCACTCTGGTTTAAACAACGAAACAATAGCCGTCATCCCGAAGCAAATGTTTGCAAAACCTAATTCACGAAGAATTGGAAAGCTGTCGGGACTGTCAATATGAAAAATTTGTTTTGCAGTAAATTCAGGGTTCTTAACTTGTTTGACTCCTGCAAAAAACAAGCGTAGCCCAACCGCAGAAAAAATGAACCATTTGCTGAATAAGTCAAACGAAGGAGCGGTGTCAGTTATAAAATGCTCAGTAATAAAACCAAAAGTTGGTAAAACAAATGTCAGGACGCTTACACTGGTGATGTAAAATATGTTTGCTTTGTTATCAATGTTATTGGTCATTACCCTATTTGTAGGCTCAATAAACTCACAATCTAAAATTGTTTATTCAAATTATAATAGGCAATTTTTTCCATATATGGATAATAGGGTAAGGATTCAATAAGCTCCTTTGTCTTACTTTCATCAATATTTTGCAAGATTAATACAGCCTCTTTCTTACTTACTGAAATGAAAAAACTTTCCAATATATTTTCATCCTTCCAATGATTTACATATTCCATTTCTTTTTTTGGAAGTTCTGGATTAGATTTTATCGTTGTTATTCCATTATCAGAAAGTGTTATTAAAACCATTATTCTGTTCATTGTTTTTTTAACTTTTAGTTGATTACAATTTTTGTTGAAGTTATTGTTTGTAAAATTCTGGTTACTGTTATAAGGTTCTGACTAACGTCAGTTTCCCGAGTAATTGGAACCCGTTTTGAATAAAATAAATTCAAAAACATGTCCAAATATAGGAATAAAGTTGTGTGTTTACATTATTCCAATCAGTAACAAACAATCGCAACACAACAAACAGCAACCGCAAAAAACACTAAACCGCAAAAAGTAGAAGTTATAAAACCACCTTCATAAAAATACCGGTGTCCCTGAATTTATGCTGAGCTTGCCTCAGTACACATAAAAGTAAAAAGCCCAGAGGTTCTACCACCTCATGGCATTTTTGAAATTGTTCTTTTTTCAATTCGGCATAATGTTATCGGCTACCCTTCTGTTTGGTTGGTTGTATGTCGTGTTTGCTGTGTCGTTTGTATCGTTGGTGTATTTTTATTCTTTCAAAGAGGGGGAATAAAAAAATAAAGTTTTAGAGGTCGGCAAAAGGCTCACTCTTTTGCAATCTTTGTTTGGTGCATTGGCTTGTAACGGTTTGCAAATGTTTGTGCCTGTGTGTTGGTTTTAACTCGTTTTCTTATAATTCCAAATCGCTAATCCATTTAATAAAATTGTAAAACCAATCATAATCAAGAAATGATATTTTATGTCAGTAAAACCGCTTCCCTTTAAAATTATCATACGTACTACTTCAATAAAATAGGTTACCGGGATACACTTTGCGATGTAATAAGCCCAGGTCGGCATACTATCAATAGACGTAAATAAACCACTCATCAGCATAAAAATCATAATAAAGAAAAATGCTATAGACATTGCTTGTTGTTGTGTTTCAGCAAAGGTTGAAATTAGTAATCCCAAGCCTAATAGTGCGATAAGATAAATTGACAAATAAGCATAAAGTAAGAATATGCTTCCAACCGGCATAATGCCGAAAATTAATCGTGCCACAATAAATAAACCAACACTAAAATTAAACATCCCAATCAACCAAAATGGGATTATTTTTGCCAAAATAAATTGATACTTTTTAATAGGTGTAACGTTGATTTGTTCTATTGTTCCTACCTCCTTTTCTTTTACAATATTCAATGCACACATATAGGCACAAACCATTGTTACCAACACTACTAATATACCGGGTACCATAAAAAAACGATAATTCATAAATTTATTGAACCAATTAGAAGATGTTACTTCAATTTGTGGTATTGGACTGAACCTTGGTTGCTGTGACCATTTAACCCGAATATCATTATTAAATGAAGTAATAATTTGATTTAGATAAGCCCCGCCCAAACCTGCTTTTACTCCATTAATTGCATTAACAGCAATAAACAGCTTATCAGAATTTTCACGCAACAGATTATTTTCAAAATGTTCAGGTATTTCCAAAATTAAATCGGATTTGTCTTTTTCTATCTGCTTAAAGGCTTGATTGAATGATGCACCATAATCTGCCAACTGAAAATATCCCGAAGCTGTAATTTTTGAAATCAGTTGTTGCGAACAAGTTGAATGGTCGTGGTCAACGATTGAAATATTGATATTCTTTACTTCATAATCAGCTGCCAATGGAAGTATCAGTAGCTGTACTATCGGCACAACAAAAATCAAGGGCAGTAATGCTTTGTTGCGAAAGATTTGTTTAAACTCTTTTCGTAATAAAAGTTTTAAAGTTCTCATTTTATTTAATTGATAGTTGAGAATTGACAAATTAGAATGATTAGTATACTCTCCATTGTCAATTGTCCATTAACTAAGTCTGTTATTAAAAGTTTTTAAACTGACAAATAGCAAAAAGAAAGTTGTTCCAAACAGGATAAATGTTTCTTTCCATATTGCAGAAATTCCCAAGCCTTTTATCATAATTGATTTTACTATTATGTAATACCATTTTGAAGGGAAAATATTGGAGATAATTTGTAGGGGGACAGGCATATTTTCTATTGGAAACATAAAACCTGTAAACAACAATGTAGGCACTAACATTCCCATTAGTGAAATAAGCATTGCCGATTGCTGTGATTGCGTAATATTAGAAATCAGTAATCCTAATGACAGGGCACAAATGATAAGCAATGCACTTTCGGCAATTAATAACCAAATACTTCCATTTACAGGTATTTCCAAAAGAAAAACACTTAATAAAAGAATTACTGCAAGATTGATAAGTGATAAAAACAGGTAAGGAATGGCTTTGGAAATGATTACCAAAAATGGACTAATAGGAGAAACCAATAATACTTCCATTGTACCTGTTTCTTTTTCTCGAACAATGGATACTGCCGTCATAAGCACACAAACTAATAAAAGTACTAACGCCATAATACCCGGTACAAAATTGGTTGCTCCTTTCAGTTCAGGATTATACAACATTCGTATTTCGGGAGAAATAGTATATGGATTACTTTTGTTCTTTATAAGTTCTTTTTGATAATCCATAATTATTACCGTGACGTAATTTGTTAAGGTGTTGGCTGTATTTGGGTCAGAAGCATCAGCTATAATTTGTACTTGTGCTTTATTCAGGTGCAATAAATCTTCATTAAAGTGAGCAGGAAAAATAATTGCCAATTTTATATTTTCTGCTTTAAAGGCATTTTCAATATCCGTGTGGCTCATTAAATTATTTGAAATTTTAAATTGATTTCCTGCTTCCAATTTTTGAATGATATTTTGTGTTGCAATATCTTTAGCATAATCACAAATAACAATTTTTGCATCTTTGATTTCGTTAGTTACGGCAAAGCCGAATAGAACAATTAACACTATCGGTATGCCGAATAGTATCAACAAAGTTTTACTATCACGGAAAACGTGATAAAACTCTTTTTTTACAAATGATAAAAACTGTTTCATATTTAATCTGATTTTCGTTTTGCTTCTCTTGCCAACTCATAAAACACTTCGTCCATTGATGAAGCGGAAAATTGTTTTTTCAAATTATCGGGTGTGTCCAATGCTTCTATTACTCCGTCCACCATTATAGAAACACGGTTGCAGTATTCGGCTTCGTCCATATAGTGGGTAGTTACGAAAATGGTAATGCCTCTGTCTGCTGCCGAATAAATCAAATCCCAAAATTGCCGTCTGGTAACAGGGTCAACACCTCCTGTGGGTTCGTCTAAAAAAACAATTTTAGGTTCGTGTATTACGGCAACTGAAAATGCTAATTTCTGTTTCCAACCCAACGGCAATGAAGCCACTAATTTTTTTGCTTCGCTTTGCAATCCCAATTTTTCAATCAGTTCATCGCTTTTTGCTTTTAGTTGCTTATCGGATAAGCCATAAATGCCACCAAAAAAATGTATGTTTTCTATTACAGTTAAATCTTCGTATAGCGAAAATTTCTGGCTCATATAGCCGATGTTCTTTTTTATTTCTTCAGTTTGTTTGTAGATATCAAACCCCGCAATGGTGGCATTGCCCGATGAGGGTTTGGAAAGTCCGCAAAGCATTTTCATTGCGGTTGTTTTACCTGCACCGTTCGCACCTAAGAAGCCGAAAATTTCCCCTGCATATACTTCAAACGTAACTTCGTTTGTAGCGATGAAATCGCCAAAACGCTTGGTTAACTTGTCTGTTTTTATTACTACTTCTTTTTCAATTGACAATTGAGAATTGACAGTTGACAATGACTTGTTTGTTGGTTTATTATCTTGTTCCATAATATTTTAATTATCCATTTTCAACTTTCCATTATCCATTGATTTGTCCATTAAATGAATAAAGCAATCCTCAACACTTGGAGTAATTTCTTTTATTATCACATTTTGAAACCCACCTTCAATCAACTGCTTTTCCAAATTGTCCATTGTCAATTTCCCATTATTCATTGTTATGTGATGAAAGTCGCCAAATGAAAAACAGCTTTTTATTTGGTTGTTGCTCCGCAACACATTCAGCAACCTGCTCATATTGTCTGCTCTTACTGCAAACAATTTTTCGGGGAACTGTTTTATAATTTCATCGGGTGTATCAATAGACATTATACTACCGTTTTGTATCAATGCGATGCGTTCGCAAAGTGTGGCTTCGTCCATATAAGGCGTGGAAACCAAAATAGTAATGCCCTGTTGTTTTAAGCCTTTAAGCATTTCCCAAAATTCTTTTCTTGAAACTGCATCTACGCCTGTTGTCGGTTCATCTAAAAACAATACGGTAGGACGATGAATTAAAGCACAACACAAAGCCAATTTCTGTTTCATACCGCCCGACAATTTTCCAGCCCTGCGATTTTTAAACGGCTCTAACTGTACATAGATTTCCTTTACCAAATCATAATTTTGCGCTACAGTGGTATTGAATACGGTTGCAAAAAAGTTCAGATTTTCTTTAACTGATAAATCCTGATACAAAGAAAATTTGCCCGGCATATAACCTACATTTTTGCGAATGGCTTTATAGTCTTTCACTACATCAAAACCATTTACGGAAGCCGTACCGCTATCGGGCAAAAGCAAAGTTGTAAGTATGCGGAAAATACTTGTTTTTCCTGCTCCGTCTGCTCCAATCAAGCCAAACAATTCGCCTTTGTTTACTTCAAAAGAAACATTGTTTACCGCCTTTACTTTGCCTTTGTCATAGGTTTTTATAATGTTATTTAATACAACCATATAATTGAGAGTTGAGAGTTGAGAGTTGAGAGTTGAGAGTTGAGAGTTGAGAGTTGAGAGTTGAGAGTTGAGAGTTGAGAGTTGAGAGTTGAGAGTTGAGAGTTGAGAGTTGAAAATTGAGAATGAATACAAACATTTATCCGCTATCAATTCTCCATTATTTATTAAGTTTTGCTTTCGTTGTTTTTACAATGCTTACCAATATCTTCAATAGTTCTTCGGCATCAATGTAGATTGATTGAAATTCTAACTGCGACAAATATTCTGTTTCCTTCAATAGAATTAACCAATACAAAGTCTCATTTGCTTCTTTCAGAGCAATGTTCATTTTGTTTAGAAAATCGGCTTTTGATTGGGCGTGTTCGCCTTCTCTTGTCAAAGCTCCAATAGCTGTACCGCTTCGCAATAGTTGTTTTGAAAGTACATATTCCTTTTTGTTTTCTGCAAGCAACTTGTATAGCTTTACAATCCTAATAGCAAATGCTAAACTTTTTTCTTGTATCATAATTTTAATTTTTTATTGCAACTCTAAATTTTCCACTCTCCATTCTCCACTCTCCATTCTCCATTCAACAAAACCTCTCCATACATACCTATTTTGTACCAACCGTCATTTTTTACTTTCACCTTGATAGCATATACCAAATTTGCCCTTTCGTCTTTGGTTTGAATGGTTTTTGGCGTAAACTCTGCTTTGTCATTTATCCACGTTACTGTTCCCTCTGTTTCTTTGTAACCGCCTTTGCCATCATCGGTCAACACTTTTACTTTTTGATTTAGTTTAACTTGTGTGAGTTGGTTGCTTGTGATGTAGGCACGAAGAATAATGTTTGACAAATCGGCAATTTTGTAAAGCGGTTTTCCTGCTGCCGTCATTTCATTCACTTCGGCATATTTAGAGAGTACCGTTCCGTTTGTAGGATTGATAATTTTGCATTTTGCAAGTTGGTCATTCAGTTGGTCAATCTGCACATCTACGGGTACGGTTTCTTTGCTGATGCCCTCTGTGGAAATATCCAATGAAGATTTTTGTGCTTCTATCTGCTTTATAATTACGTCAATTTGTGCATTGATGTCGTCTAATTGTTTTTGTGGTGTGGCATTGCCATTTACCAAATTAGTAATACGCACTTTTTCTTTTTGTGCCGTAGTAAGCTGCGATTGCAAAGCTGCCAACTGTGCTGATATGTTGGGCTTTTTACTAAGCATTGCACCCACCTGTGCTATTAGTTGTTTTTTCTTCAAATACAACTGTGTGCTGTCAATGTAGCCAATTGCCTGCCCTGCCAGTAAGATTTGCCCCTCTTCCACATCAAACTGCTTGATTGTACCTGTGGCTTCCGATGAAATAATTGTTTCTTCTGCTTCAAAACTTCCCGAAGCATCAAACGAAACTTTATTGTTGTTGCAAGCTGTAAGCAATATTGCGATGCCTGCTGCTAATCCGATTGTTTTTATTTTATACATTGTTCTACTTTTTTATTGTTACTAATTTCCTGCTGTTGTTTGAGCGTTATACTCTGTCATTAAAAGCTGTATTTCGTGTAAAATCAAACTTTGCTTTGCTTGGTCTTCGGCATTTACGGCAATGAGATAATCGTTTGTAGTTGCCGTACCATAAGTAAGCTGATTTTGCGTTGTGGCTTTCACGCTTTCCCGAAGTGTTACAATACTTTTATCGGCTTCAATCAATTCCTGCATTTTGGTTATATCAGTGTTTTGCTGTTTTAGTGCAAGGTTGGTATTGAACAAAAATGTTTCCCTTTGTATATCTATAAAACTCTGATTGAGTGCAAGCGTTCTCTTTTCGTTTTTATAGGTATAGAAACCTGTAATGTTCCAATTCAAACGAAGCCCACCGATGTAGTATCCCTTAAAATCATTATCCAGCATATTCAATGCAGGTCTGCCCAAACCGCCTTGAAAAAACACACTGACACGGGGCATATTTTTATTGGTAATTAGTTTGTACTGTATGTCAAACGTTTTTTTTTGCATGTCAAAAAGTTTCAGTTCGGGACGATTGATTGTGCTGGAAAACATTTGCCGATGTGGTTTTTCAAACACGGTATTTTCATCAATCGGATTGCCAATGAACAAAGCCAACATATCTGCATAGCCTTTTCGTGTGGCTTTTAGTTCTATGGTGCGTTGGTTGGCTTTCAGCAATTCCGCTTTCAGATTATCGGCTGTGCTTTTTATAGAAACTCCGTTGGTAATGGCTACATTGGCTTTTTCAATACCGCTTTGAATATCCTTTTTAAGTAATTCGGTTTGCTTAATCTGTGCGTCAATCAACAGTATTCCGAAAAAGAGGTTGTTAATGCGTTCCCTTAATTTGTAAAGTTCCACTTCTGTTTTTTGTGTTTCTATTTCGGAATTGGCATTGATGTATTCCTTTTGGTCTTTCACGGTAAACAGGTTTGTAATGGACTGCGATACTTCGCCATAAAGCCTATACTGGTCTTTGCTCATTGTGGGAATGGTTACGTTGGGCAATGAAATCGGCACTTTTGTTACGTCTGACTGATAGGTTGCCTGCCCTGCAATGTTGAACTGTGGCAAATACCCTTTTTGAGCGTTGGCAATGGAATATTCCTTAGTTTTTTCAATCAACGTGTATTGCTTTATTAAAGGATAATTCTGTTTTGCCATTTCAAGGCAGTTGTCAAGAGACAATGAACTGCTTTGCTGTGCCATTGCACAATGGTTGCATATCAGCATTAAGCCAAAGAGCCATAATATTTTTTGTTTATTTTCTATTTTAATCATACTATTAAGGGGGCTAAGTTAAAAGGGATAAAAACCAAAAACGGCAAAAACGGCATTTTTAAGAGGGAAAATGGCAAAATGAACGCCAACTCCAATTAAATAGAAAGGGATAAAAACTACCATTTTACTGCCATTTAACTACCATTTGAACGCTGTTATACTACCAAAATACCCATAGAAATTCAATTAGTTACAGTTTACCTCTACATTTACCTATACAATTAGCTTTGCATTTAGGTTTACATTTGGGTTTACAATTAGGTTTACATTTTACTTCACTTTTCCCTTCAACCAATCCACATCTTTTTGAAGTTGATGTAAGTCCTTTCTAATGTCATCATAATACGGACGGAAGTCAAATGACAAACGGCAGAATGCCTTAAAATAAGCCAATATGGAGTCGGTTTCTCTCATGTAAGGCGGATAATCGGGATTATCGGAAACAATGCGAATGCCAGCCCTCTCTTTGTAAATACGTTTGTAAATTATACCATCGTCTTTATCCACAAGAACGTAGGTATAACCATTGCGAATATCTTTAACATCGTTTATTTGATTACCTGAAACATAGTCAAGATGCCTTACCGTAGGGTGCATACTGTCGCCTGTAATCTGAAAGGCGATATTTAATCCATGCGGAGCATTCGGCAATGTAATAGCCGGTAATTGCTCTATCAGTTTAGGGTTTTCAATTAATCTGCCGAAACCTGCCGATGCCTTTTGGTCGGAAATAAAACAATTTGCTTTTGCAGAAGGGTTTAACTCTATAATTGCCGAATTAGTAACCGCTTTTCGTAAGTTTTGGTTAGAGTCTAACCTCTTAAAAGTCATGTCATCCAAAGTGACATCAAAATATTTGCATAATGCTATGAATGTTTCAAATTCAGGCACTGATTTACCTAATTCATAATTTGTAACCGCAGTTCGGGTAATACTCAAAATATCAGCCAATTGCTGCTGAGTCAACTCTCTTCTTTTCCTTAAAAAAGCGATATTCTTTGAAATAAACATTGCTATGTTACTAAAATTAATGTGAAATTATTTGACATTGTCATTTTGAATCACATATCTTTGTGCCATATTTAAACACAAAGGAATGTCAAATAAAGGCGAAAAGCAAATAAAAAAGGCTGCAAAGAGGTACATATATAATTATAAGCCTGTTGAGAATGTAAGCGAAACTGACATAAGAGCAGCCATAAGCATTATAAAAAACTATTCAGAGTCCACCATTCGCAAGGTTGCGCATGGGCGCAGGCGCAATGACTATATCGCAAAAGTGCTGCGAGACCTTGTAATAGCACGAACCGGAGCTTACCAAACAGTTGAACGCATAAATACGGAAGAGTAATGGATAACAAAGTAACTATAAATCTTTCAGAAGTTCATCTTGAATCTTCTTTGCAAGAGCTTCATCAACACCAGGAACAGTTAGTATCAGACGTTGAGCTTCTCTTGCAATCAAAGTTGAAGCCGTACGCTTCAAATCCTCAATGTCAGCATCCGGATGCTGCTGCCGAATCAAAGTATAAAGAGTCGTTTCTAAAACGGTTGTTTTTGCGATTAACAAGGCATTATGGCTTAACAGGTAAACCACAACATCATCAAGATTGAGCTTAACTTCCATTCGGCAAATATAAATGAAACTCATTAGCGGTAAACCATATATTGAATTTGATGAGCTAATCAAATCGGGTGTTTGTAAAAGCACTTTAAAGTTAGCGTCTCACCGCAATTCCGCCTCATGGAATTTCATTGATGACCCTGATGACCGTAGGCGCGTACTGGTGGACTACATCACTATGAAGCCAACCTATCAGGAAAAAGTAAAATCCCACTTCGGCTGCCCTTACCAATACCTCGCTGCCCAAATACTCAAACCACTCCTGCATGACAACCCATCCGATATTAATTTCCTCAGCAAATACCGCCTGCCAAACGGCAACGCCATTGCTACTGCTACTCTCGCAGAGTATGTAACCGCCTGCCGGTGGTTGCACTTCCTTTCGCAAATAAATATTCGCAAAATAAAAGCTACCGGCTACGCATCGGCTGCTGATTTCTACAAAGCCGTAATCACACTCCTCCGCACCGATAACGTGCGCCTGCCTCATAATTACAGCAAGCTGCTGCGCAAAGTAGCGGCATACAAAAAGCAAGGCGCGATAGTGGTTATTCATGCCGGAAGCGGCAAAGCGAGCAACAACCTGAAAGTGGCTGATGCTTTCTGCGAAAGCCTGCTGCTGGAACTCATATCGCACTACAACCAGTTTGAAGACCCCTTTGTGGCGGATAAATATAACGAACAGGTGCAGGCGAAAGGCTACAAGCCCATCAAAGCTGACACTGTTGGTTATTACAGGCGCGAACGCGACATGCTCATTGCCTCCGGGCGCGAAGGCTCTGCCGCATGGAGAGATAAATACGATAAAATCGTTCATCGTTCAGGTCCTACCGCTCCTCTCCTCATAATCAACTCTGACGACTTAGACCTTGACGAATATTTCCAAGAGGCTTTTATTGATAAAGACGGACATCGCAGAACTAATTACCACTTCCGCTTTAAACTGATGGTAGTAATGGATATGTACTTGCGTTATCCACTTGGTTATGCCATTGGTGTTGCTCAATCAAAAGAACTTGTTTACGCAGCTTATGCCGATGCCATCAATCACATCTGCGAATTAACCGGCAATTACTTTATATGGCAGCAAATAGTAACTGACCATTGGGGCATATCCGCACTTGAAGAGTGGTATAAAGCACAGGCTGTTTACACGCCTGCCAAAGTTGGTAACGCCCGGAGCAAGCCCATTGAAGCTGCATTTGGAAAATGGCATAAAGTATTAAAGCAATATCCGAATTACGCAGGTCATAACATCACCGCAAAAACAAAAGCCAATTACGAAGCTATCAGAGCCAATTACAAAAACCTTCCGCACAAAGAACATGGACACCACCAGGTGCATGATATAATAAACCGCATTCGCACCGAAGTAAACGATAAAGGCGTATCACTCCAACAACAGTGGCTGGCAGCTTTCAACGAAAACAAACAGCGCATGATGCCGCTTGACGACACGCGCAGGCTGCACCTCTATGGCACACGCCATAAATGGCAAAACGAACTCACCAATGGCGGAATCAGAATCACTGTTAACGGCACTGAGTACATCTATGACGTTCCGGAGGTTGACTACATGCGAAACGTAGGTAAGAAAATGCAAGTGATTTATGATCCATACAACATGAGCAAAATACTTGCAACGGCTGATGATGGCAGAGTGCAAATTATTTGCCCGATGTATGAGCCAATGAAAATGGCTATTGCCGACATGACCGCAGGCGACCGCGCACTCATTAACGTGCGCTTGGATGAAAAGAAACGCATCAGCCAATACGTGCTTGATGCAAAAGCAGAACGCCAAAACACCCTCGCCCAGCATGGCATTGATGCTGCCGGTGTGTTGCAGGCCGGTTATGTAAACAAAGAACTCAATCAGGCTGCCGACAACGCTTATAGAAGGAAAATGATTGAAGGCAAAGACGCATTTGATTACGACAATGAAAACGAAAACAACACACCACCACAGGCGCAGGAAGGAGATGTGTGGGATATGTAAAAAGAAAACCATCGCATTGCTGCGATGGCCATCAATTTAAACTAATAAGGAACGCAAATATATGCAAAACACAATCAAACAAACAATCGTAACCTCCTTAAAGGAGCGCATTGCAGCCCGAAAAATCAGCAACGAACAGGCTGCCACACAAATCGGCATCAGTGGTGCTACCATCAGTTGCATTACCAATCGCAAATGGGAACTCAACGACAAGCTCGTGAGTGAAAAAATGTGGAACAAAGTAAAAAACTGGCTCGGCTTGGCTGACGAGTGGGTAGTGGTAACTACCGACCGCAACTTCAAGCGCGTAAACAACATCTGCCATCAGGCGCAGCGCAAATCACACGCACGCGCCATCAGTGCCGCGCCCGGCACCGGAAAAAGCGAAGGGCTGAAACACTACGCACGCAACAATCCGAACGCCTTCTACATAGAGTGTGGCGATTATTGGACTAAACCGAGATTATGCATTAGAAAAAGAATAAGGAGCGGTTATTTTAGGTATCGTATCAAAAAGAGCATCTAACCAACGTCTTTTTTCACCGGTCGCACTTATTTTTAATGTTGTTATTCTGGCATGTTTTGTAATCCATGCGCCTAATGCAAAGCATTTAAACCGTAAAGTACTTAAAGTGGCTTGAGACTTATGCTTGAGCACTAATTGACGGAACAAAGCCATTAGATTATATGCCATTAAAATGCTTCTAAATGCAGCTTCTGTTCCCCAAAAATTAGTAGCACAAAATGTTTCTAATCCGAAGTCATATTTTAACTCCTTAATTCTGTTTTCTGCATCGCCTCGTTGCTTATACATCTCCCATATTTGCTGAGCCGGTAAATCTAAATTTGTAACATAAAGACTATATCGGTAAGAGTAAATCTGCTCATCAAAAAGCAATAAGCGACCTGTTGCTTTTTTTAGTTTGGTAATATTCTTTCTTACAGCGACCATTCTGCGAGGAGCTTTCCATTCAGGTGATTGGTAATTAAATTCGCAAATTTCTATTCCGTCTTTAATGCTCACCCATTTTGTTAAGCTTCTCAGTTCTCTTTTTATCGTTGGATAAAATTTAACCGCTACCACATAGTTAAGATTTTTTGCTTCGAGTTCGCTCAAAAAATCTTGACTATAAAAACCACTATCGCAACGCACTAAACCTACTTTTTTGTTGCATAATATTTCTAAAGTTTCTGCCAAAAATGATTTCGCACTACTGGTTGCTCCTGTATTTCCTTGTCGCATCCAAGCATTAGCTATCATACGTACTTCCGGTATAAACGCCAGTAGTGGATGGTGAGAATTGCGGCCGGGTTTCTTTGCGTTATACCCTTTCTTGGCTCCCTCTTGCTCTCCATAGCGTGTTATAACTGTACTGTCTAAGTCTAAGGTTACATTATTGAATTGTATCTGATTAAAGAACCATTGAAATAAAGGAACAAAGGTTTCTGTATTCCTTTTCCAGTCAAACTTGTGAAAAAATCTACTGTAGGTACTCTGTGAAGGAGCTTGTTTCCATCCAAAAATTTGTTTCAGTACTTCGTCAAAGCGCAAATAGGCTGAATGACTAAATCTACCTGCTCCAATCCAAATACTTGTCCAAAAACACTCTATTATTTGTACCGGATCATAGCCCCGATTAGAGCCTTTATCAGGTAAAGGAAGCTTTGCTAATTCATCCTTTATTTTACTCCCGTCAACTAAGTCTTTCATCATCTTCATGCCGCCCCAAGCACTAACTTGATGGTCGCTAAATTCTATCTTATCTATAACACCCATATGGTGGAAAGTTTTAAACCCCTAAATATCTGGTATTATTACCGTTTATTCAAAATTAATTTACCCTAATGCATAATCTCGGCTAAAAAAACTTTCCTCATCAAAGTGAAAGCTGCAATGGGATTAAAGCCTATTCATTTGCAAGGCATTCCTGAAATGGTGGAGGAAATCATATCCGCCCTTCGCAAAATGACTCGGCCACTGCTCATCATTGACGAGGCGGATAAACTCAAAGACAACACACTTACTTTTTTCATTACATTTTACAACGAGTTGAGCGGCACATGCGGTTTTGTTTTAAGCGGCTCTGAGTTTTTTGAGAAGCATATTGATAAATTTTCGCGCCTCAACAAAAAAGGCTATCGCGAAATATACTCACGATTTGGTGGCGAGTTCCTGCACCTATATGACCTTACTGAAGAGCGTACACGCGACATCATTGCAATGCCAACGGCATTGATGACGAAGAATCAGTTATGACTATCGTCAACAAATCAAGTGGCGACATCCGAGTAGTGCAACGACTAGTTGAAGATGCAAAACTGCTGCAATCAAAAACAAACAGCTAGATGAATATGAAGTCACCTCTGAATTTATCAGGCGCATTACAAATATCACCGAAGATGATTACAACAACATCTTTATTGATTCGGCTTTGCACTACTCAATGATACAATTCCGCACGATGCCATTGGCAGAGCCATGATTATAGCCGATAACGAATACTGGCATTGGTATCACCGTAGCTTTAGGCAGCGTTGCACCCTCTTTGTTCAACATCTTAGTACTGAAGTTGCCGATTATCTAGGCATGGACGTAGCGCAATCAATACGCGAACATTTTGTATATGCCCACACAGTTTCAGGCATTAAGAGCTATCAGAAGAGAGTACCATTCTATATGATCAACGCACTGTATAAACGTATCATAAATGAACAACAATCATGAGCACCTATCAGAAGCTTGAGAAATGGAACATCAAAGAGCTTGTCGTTAAGCTTGCGAGAATCGAAGCCGTTTTGAACAGAGAGAATCGAAAATTTCACTCCTTCTAATTACCGATTTGTTTCCGAGGTAATTATTGAGATAACATCAGAGATTAACGCCAATAGCTGCAAGGCTCAACAAGACTACGCAAGATGATTGATAATATAAAAGCGTATGGCCAACCTTTTTGCATTTGGCTTCAGCGACCATATCCATAATGTAAACAAAAAGTAGCAATATGACAATCACAACCCCCAAAAGTTAAAGAGAATAAGAACATGGTCTGCCAAGCAGATTATTGATCACAGCTTTAAAGAATTAGAGTTGCCAGAGCATTTCACCAAGTTAATAGGCACTCCATCACATAACTTCTGCAGCATAATCTATGGAACTGCCAAATCTGGTAAATCTACCTTCAGTCTAAAGTTGGCAAATGCATTAGTTACTTATGGCAAGGTCTTATATGTATCAAGCGAAGAGCTAATCTCAAAGTCATTGCAATCGCGCCTGGAGCCACGTAGAAATTAACAGTGATCGTATTCGATTTGTAGGTGTACGCACCGTTGCTGACATTGAGCGATTGGTTCGTTCTATTCATGCGCGGTTTATCATAATTGACAGTGCGCAGGTATGCAGCCTATCTGTTAAAGATTTTATGCGCCTAAAATTAGAGGTATTCAGAAATCGTAAGAGCTGGCATATCATTCTCCAGTCCACCAACTCAGGCCAATTCAAGGGTGGCCAGGAGTGGGTACATGAAACAGATGTTAAAATCAAGATTGAAAATGGTGTGGCTCGTGCCGAAGGTCGTTTCAATCCTGATGGCTCAATGATCGTTATCCCTCATAAATCACTTCAAACCAAATTATTTTAAAAAATGCAGTATTTTAATTCACTCTACAACAAAGATTGTAACAATTAATGGCGTGCCTGCCCGGATATGGGAAGGGCGCACACACAACGGTGTAAGAATACATTGCTATATCACACGCATTGCTGTGGATAAGGACCAAGACGCTTCCGAATTTGAACGCGAAGTTCAGGAGCATGAGCCTCCGTCTGTCGAAGTGCAAGCCATTCCTCTTAAATTAATTATCTAATTCAATTTTATACAAACAATTCAAATTTCAAACAAATGGCAAGAGCTAAAAAAACAGTGCTTACAGGCACAATCAACAAAGCATCTGCAGAAGATGCATTCGCTGCTTACGCAAAAGCAGACGCACGTCAAGCGCAACTAACCGCTAAAATGGACGTGGAAATTACCAAGATACGCGAAAAGTATCAGGATGAAATTACCGAACTGCAGGATGAAAAACAAGAACAGTTTGAGAAAATACAGTCCTATGCCGAGAACAACCGCGAAGACTTTGGCAGCAAAAAAAGCATGGAACTCACACATGGCGTTATTGGTTTCCGAACCGGTACGCCAAAACTAAAAACACGCAAAGGGTTTACATGGAACAGCGTTACCAACCTACTCAAAGAGTTCCTTCCTGAATATATACGCGTGTCCGAAGAGCCGGCAAAAGACCGTCTGTTATCCGACAGAGAAGTGCCTGAAGTATCAGCACTGTTCCCCAAGGTTGGCATCACCGTTGACCAGGACGAAACATTCTTCGTCTCAAAACAACCGAAAAAAGAATCAGTTATAACAGAATAATCACTATCATCATGAACAGCAAAAAAACATCCACATACAAACTCATCCTGTTCTTTGCAGCAGGAATTGCAGCGTTACTTCTCATTGCAAAATGCAACGAAGGTTTTAACTCATACACTCCGGGCGACAGCCAGTATTACAAAGTTCCAGAACTCCACAGCCGGGCTGACTTCTCTCACCATCAAACCAAAAAGCCATGATTACAGCTTGTTTGTTTATTGCTGCAATAGCCCTCTACTGGCTGGCAGCTGCTGCGTTATTCGGCTTTGCCGAAGCGTACTACTTCTATCATCTTAATCAGGCTTATGACAAGCGTGGTCGTATTTACGACCACGCTTTCCTTACCGCACTGCGAGCTATGCTTGCAGCCCCACTTCTCCTGCATTTTTATGACAATGTTGATAAAAGTCCGTGGCCAACTTTTTTCATGCTGCTATTCATGCTGCTGTCGTTTCCTTACATCCACGATGGTTTTCAATATTCAATTCACAACCGACTTGACAAAGGCACTTACCCTGATGGATGGAAGTCATCCGTTGATGGCAGGGCTTTATTTGATTTGAGCTACAACAGTCGTCTGATTTTATTCATGGCATCAATGGTATGGCTTGGAGTCTTTTTAATAATGGAGGCGGTATGACAGGTAATAAAATTCAATACTTCACAAAACTTCACTCGGCAAACTTGCCAAAAAACAAACTTCAAGAAGCTGTATATAAATTACTGAAACACCACAGCAATAGGCTGATATATGACAGGGACCTATTCGTTAAAATGATAAAAGGTGAAATCAATCATCTAAACTAAGTGCATCCCAAATGCACTGCTTTAAAATGCTCCTTTGGAGATCGTCAGATAGTACCGTAAGCATCGGCTGCGGTGAATTATTTACGGTGAGTTTTTACAATAGCACAAATATTTGAATACGAAAAATGAAAACAAACACTATTTATCACGGAAACTCAGTTGATGTTCTCCGCACATTACCTGACGGTAGCATTGACTGTTGCATAACATCACCTCCTTACTACGGCTTGCGCGATTATGGCGTGCAGGGGCAGCTTGGATTAGAGCCAACACCGGAGGCTTACGTTGTGGAGCTTGTGAATGTATTCCGCGAAGTGAACCGCGTGCTCAAACCTGAAGGCACGCTGTGGCTTAATCTTGGCGATAGTTACGCAGGAAGCGGCAGAGGTAAAGGCGATGTAAATAAGAAAGGCATTCAGCCCAAACATTCATTCGTTGGCGATATATTCAGCAAACCATACAAGCTGCAAGGCTATAAGAATAAAGATTTGATTGGCATACCATGGCTGGTTGCCTTCGCACTCCGCGAATCAGGTTGGTACTTACGCCAGGATATTATTTGGCATAAGCCAAACCCGATGCCTGAAGGCGTAACAGACCGATGCACCAAAGCGCATGAGTATATCTTTCTCTTGAGTAAATCACCGAAGTATTATTACAATTCAACAGCCATTAAAACGGCAGTTAAACAGGCTTCAATTACACGCTCACAATATGGCTGGCATCCTGAAAAGCTGCTGCATGGCACTAATTACAACGGATGGAAGCCTACCAATAAAATAGGAGATAAAGCAAGCCCGGCAACTGGTGCAAACAAGCGCAGTGTGTGGACGGTGTCCGTTGCAGGTTTCAAAGGAGCTCATTTCGCAACGTTTCCGGAGAAGCTGATTGTTGACATGGTAAAAGCCGGAAGTCCTGAACAGGGCGTAGTACTTGACCCCTTCATGGGTGCAGGCACAACGGCAGTGGTTGCCAAAAAACTCGGACGCGATTATGTGGGCATTGAACTGAATTACTAGTATATCAAAATAGCTGAAAGGAGGCTTGGGGATGTGCTTTGAAGATGAAATCTGCCCTCGTTGCAAATGTTGCGACACATGTTGGACAAAGTGTTGGAGTTGCGGTGGTGAAGGCGGCACAGATGGCGAATAGTTAATGATGGAAGACCCGCTGTGGTACGACATAGATGACTTTAGGACTTGTGATATATGCAATGGTACAGGTGGTTGGCTCACTTGCATAGGCGACTGTGATGAGAATGGTAAACATAAAAAGAACAACCAATGACCTGCACTATCTGTAACCAAGAGCTTATACAAAGCAATATCAATAAACACCTGCATAACGGCTTCCAGTGCAAGGACACCGGATTATTCATTCACTGGAAGTGCCGTAAAGAGTTTTACAGGAATAAAAACACAGGTGTGTACGGCACACAGCACATTCATAAATACACCGAGTTTCCAGTACCATTTAATATCAACAATTCAAAATCAAATAAATATGAAAGTAACACTCACATCAACCACAAAAATTGTAACCATTAATGGCCTGCCTGCCCGTGTATGGGAAGGTAAAACCGAAAATGGCATACCATGCCATGCCTTTATAACACGCATTGCCTGCCATAATGATGCCGATAGCACGGAGTTTGAAAAGGAATTAACGCAACAGGCTCCGCCATCGGCAGATGTTCAATCATATCCATCATCATTAGTGATATGATTTGTGATTTGCTTCAAGCAGTGTGCCACTGGCACACTGCTTTTTCTCAAAACATAAACCCACTTTACGGGGGCTGTAGTAGTGTGTGTCCACACTACTGTTATCACGGCTTCGGGCATCAATACAATCAAAATTAAAAGGCTTAATATATGAAAGAAATATTACTGATGATTTACCTGCTGATGGATGCTGCAATTTTTGCCGCCATCCTTTGGCTTATTATAAAGAGTATAAACCATGACAAGAACCGTTGAACAAAACAAACGCCTGCACCTGCTCATAGGCAAGCTTGGCATTTGTACCGAAAATAAAGAGGACCTGGTGTGCAGCTACTCCAACGGTCGTGCCACCTCCAGTGCCGACCTCACCGTGCATGAGTGTGACGAACTTTTGCGCTACCTCCAAAACCTTGCCAACGAGCAGGCAGGCTATCACGACCAGCGAGCCATTGCCATGAGGCGCAAGTTTTTTGCATTAGTGCGCGATAAAGGATGGATGCTTGGCGGCAAGATAGATTACGTGCGTGTAAACAAATGGCTTTCCAAATATGGCTATTTACACAAATCTATAAATGAATATAAGTATGCCGAGTTGCCCAAGCTTCTCAGCCAGTTTGAGCACGTATGATTTTTAAAAAGGTAAACATATATATAGATGCCTGTGCCTGCAAAGCCCTTGCCGATGCTGTTATTGACCAAAGCTTTCATTATGCCAATGCAGAAGCCACACAGCATATTACCACCTTGTTTCAATACCGCCTGTATGCACAGGTATTATACAATATATGGCTGCGCCTGCAGCGCAAGCAGCTTACTTTTTTACACCATAAGCGCAGCAAAATGCGCTCTTTTACACTCAACCAGGTAGAGGCTGCCACACTGTTTAATTGCTTCGGCATTGACAGCTGTGTTGACACCTATACCCGCAATGTTTTGAACAATATAAACCAAACCATACACAAAGAACTTCTGTAATGCACAATACATGGCGTTTGGTAAGTAACAAGCTCGAAGGCGAAATATTATTTTACTACCTCAATGGCAATTTAACGGGCATTGATATAAGCCTAAAACACCCTTTAAACCAGCATCAGGCCGAATACCTGTGCCGCCACCTGCACTTTGCCGAAACCGACCTGATGAAATGCCACGATTGCATCCGGCTAAAACAATTGGTTACCGTTGGGCAAACCAACATCAAGATTAAAATGTTTTGCGACTACTACTACCGGCACCTGAAGGTGAAGTATAAAATTACCCAAAGCGAAATAGGCAAAATAAAGCAGGTAGAAGTCAATGATTTGTTGCTGTCTAAATACTTCATTTCCGACAACTTTTTGTTTAAAAACAAATATTCTGTGGCAAATTATGTAAAATATTATAATGAACTTCGCAACGAAGTATATGGTACTGTTAAGCTGTTTCCCGACTACTACTCAAAGGCTGCTGCCGATAAAATGGATCCCAAAAAACTGCCTGCATATTATGAGCACTTGCGCTCGCTGGGCCTTGTTCCTAAATATGACCGGCACAACAACTGCATTGATTTTGTTGAACCACAAATAAATAATAATGCCCACCAATAAAGAATTAGCCGAAATGCGCCACCGTAAGCTGATAGACGAATATAACAGGCTTTCTGCCATTCAGGAGTATGGCGTGCAAAAGTACAGCCACAACTGGATAGTGGCACATTTGGAACAAAAATGCTACTATAAACAAAGTTATATTGAGCAATTGCTTAAGAAAAAAGTATAATTTAGCCTACCGTTTAACAATTAAATTTCATCCCCCCCAATGGCACTCATTAACTGTCCCGAATGCGGCAAAGAAGTAAGCGATAAAGCTACCGTTTGCCCCTCTTGCGCCTTTCCGCTTGTAAAACAACAGCAGCATGTTGTTACCTCTACCGCAGCCGAACAAACGCTCGCCTTTCCCGACTTGCCTGCTGATTTGAATATTGGAAAGCAAATAACTAATTGGGGGCAGGACTCATACTTTAAAGGCGATTATCTGAGAGATGAAAATGTAATTGGCAATTTGGATTCGGGAAAAATAAATGTAATGCTGCACACGCATGGCATTACGCTGTCCACGTCATTAACTCATAGAGTAGAAATACACAATGCACAAATCATTTCACTCAATGTGAAAACTCGTGGCGAATTGGTATCTGCCGATAAATCCGTAATAGGCAGGGCAGTTGTTGGTGGACTTGTATTCGGAGGTGTTGGAGCTATCGTTGGCGGTTTGTCTGGCATAAATAAATCCGAAAAAATTACAGACAAAACATATCTTATCATAAACTATTGGGATGTGAAAACTCACTCGCCACAAACAATACTTATCGGTGGAGATAAAAAATTAATCACAAATTTTATTAATCGCTATCAGAAAGAATCAGCCTTAAATGAATCAGGACGCACTGCCGAAAAAGAAAAAAACACAGCAGGAAAAGTTATGATGATTATACTGCTGCTGGTTGCGGTTTTTATAGTGTATTTGATTTTCAATTAATCCTTTCCGCCTTTACCGCAGCTCCTGCATATATATAGAAAGAGTTACCTCCTGCCATGCTTCTTGCATTGAGTTGTACGGTGCCTGCCGTTGCTCCTGTTTTAATGCTGCCGGTAATAAAAAACGCGAAGCTTGATACACCAGTTCCGCCAGAAGCCACGGTGTTGCTTTCTGCACCACCGCTGTCAATGCCTTTTGCCATTAGCGAAGTGCCGACACTGCCAAGATTAGCCCATACCTGATATTCTATTGTTGCCCCTGCCGGGCAGTTAACACCTATGCGGCCGCCATTGGTGCCACTACTACCCATCCGGCCATTGAAGCTAAAAAGATACTCCGAATTGGCATCTACATTAAACACCAAGTCGTCAACCGCGGCCATGCTTGTGGATGCAAAGGTCTGGTCTGTTGATTTGATGCTGCGTTTAAAAGTGGTTTTGTCCATGGCATTTGTTACAGTACTCACATCCTGAGTGCCTGTGTGTGTGCTTCGGTTGCGTAGGTTGGCATTGGTGTCGTTTGCGGTTGCACCGGCTGCAATGCCATTGAGTTTTGCCAGCAATGCATTTGTAAAAGCATTGGTGTCGCTGTTGCTTTCGTAGGCTGCTTTTATTTGTGCGGCTGTCATTACGGCATTCAACAGGTCGGGGTCTGATAGCTTCACATAATTGGCTCCTACACCGGCAGTGGTAGCCTTGTACAAAGCCCATTTGTTATCGCCATCGTCCAACACAAATACATGGCTGCCAAGTAATATGTCTAAAGCATCGCGTGTGGCAATGTCAGCAACGGTCACTTCAATAACGCTTCCAACAAATAGGTTGAATAATTTATTCAGTGTATTACCGGCAGAAGGCACACCATCCAGCAAGTTGCTCACGGCAAGGTCTGTATAAGTCTGCTGATTGCTGTCACCGGCTATTCTTGCATTTTGTTCGGCTGTCAGATTAGCGGCATCTGCTTTGTTGTTCCAGGAAGAGATGTCAGCCGTAGTAATGGCTTTAACATGTGCCGGTACTGTGGGGTCAACCTCTGTTGCTGCAGGTGTTGTCGGCATACCGTTTAGCGTAATGTCACCGGCTAATGAGAAAGTAATAGTTATATCGCTCATAGGTTAGTTGTAAAAGAGGGTTTAATTGTTTCTACTTCCAAATACAAGCTAATGCCGTGCTCGGTGTTGTTTTTTTGAACATAAAGCTCTATGCCCAGCATGCCAGGCACCAGTTTGAGCGATTCGCCCCTGGTAATAAATGCCGAAGCTTTTTTGGGGTCAGTATCAACAATAAGTGTATGGTCAGACTTCTTATAAGTCAGGTACTTCTTTTTATTGACATGTACAATTAATGCTGCTTCAACGGCAGTGTCAAAGTCCCAATCCGTATCAGTGGTTTCGAGTTTTATTGTTTTTGTCGCCCCTACATTCATTTTGTTATGGATTTACAATTTCATCGTTAAAGTTCATATTTGGATGCCCTGTGCCAAGGGGAATGTATCTGGCCAAGGCAATGTCATCAACCATTCTTAGTTTGAAACTGATTTTGTGTACGTACATGTTAAAATGATTTACATCAGTTTCAAATCCTGTCCGAACAATATCGCCACCTATACCTTGTCCAAAGCGGTGCAATGCTTTGGATACGGAGTCAATGGTGTTGAGATGCTCCAAAGCGCGTGTTCGGTGCGCCAGCTCTTCGCGGCTGCTTGCTTCCTCATACTGTTCAGTGCCTACGTGCAGTATGAAGGGGACTTCCATATCCTGTCGCCCCTCGCTTAGGCTGCGCGTTTCAAATGGCGCAAACTCCACCAGCACGGCAGGTGTGTTGAAGGCATCTTCCTGATCTTCGTAATTAAACTGGTCGTTGAACAGGTCAATGTATTTCACTTCCGGACACTGCTGTTGTATCCTGTCCATAATAACCTGATAAAGTCCTTTTAAAATCATTTATAATAGTTTTTTAAGTTCACTTGAAATTCGCTTATCAATTTTTTTGTGCAGCGCGGCAGTGTCTTTCATAAAGGGTCGTGCAGGTAAGTTGTTCTGCCGCTTGTGCGCCTTCACATATACTAATTTGCGTTGCTTTTTTTTGTTGGGCTTTTTGCGCTTGTAGGCTGTTGCCTTCACATTTACTCTTTTGTTAGAGCCTTCGTTCAGAGCCTTGGCATAGGGTGTGTCGTTTATTACCACTGCCGTATCGGTGGTAGGGCGTTTTTTAAAGCTTCTGCGCAGCCTGCCTGTTTTAATTAAAAGGGCACGACCTTCCGCTCTGTCATTCTTGCGTTTGGCCCATGCCACTACTCCGGAGGTTTCCTCGTAGCCCTGCTTGCGGAAGTTGCTTTTAAATTCATTCTCTGCCACACTGCTTACTATCATAGGCAACTCCTCCACAAGTTTGCGATATTGCTCCTGCACCTTACGAAAAGGATGCGGAAAATTATTTCTTCCTTCGCTCATCTATTAATTGTAAATTAGGATAAAGCTGTTTCAGTTTATCAATTTTGTCCCACACTTCCCTTTCTGTCCGGCATACGTCAAACATATAATCAAGCTGCCCCTTGCGCCAGCCCAGCGCATGAAACAGGTTGAAGGGTTTATACTCGCCAATGACGAGAATCTTTTTTTCGCGTGTAATGTGTTTTTGCATCATCAGTCCTCCATATCATCAAGTTGTTCACGTATTGCTTTGCGTTCGCTGCGGTTGGTTTCATAGTAGGGGTGGTTTTTCGGAAACACCACGCCTTCCTTAGCAGTGTTAACCCTGAACATTTCAGGCGGCTCTTTCAGGCTCATATCGGCAATGTCCGTTACTTCCTCCTCGTCCGTCTGGTCAACATCGCACCGGCAACCCCAATCGTTTGGTGGATAATAGGTATTCCAAAACGAATCGTCAATGGGGCGCGTGATACCGTCAAGCACTGCATGTTCTTCACGCACGCGGTCATCACCTGCGGTGCGATAGGTGAGGTTGGGGATAATGTGTTTGCTTTCCTGATAGTTCACCCAGTTGCTTGCCGATTGTGATGATGCAATGGCGAAGTTGTATTCCGTTTCCAGCCAATGCTCATTATATTTTGCATTCACATTCAGCACATCTTTTTTAAAGTCGGCAAACTCGCGCAGCTTACCATCGTTGTCGGTAAGCAGGTCGGTTGCTTCGCGTAGTTCCTGAAACGTTTTAAAGCCACTAAACACCTTTACATCTTCTGCCAGGTTTTCAAGCATTACCTTGTCAGGCGTGCCATCGCCATAGCTGCTTATATTGCCTCCGTAACCGGTCTGCACACTCTGCATCAGCTTTCTGCGAATAAAGGCAACTAACTCAGGGTCCACATAATTTTTGCGCAGCTTGCCCTGGTGCATGGCTTGTGCAATGCGCTCCCATATCTCATCAAGCTTGGATTTATCTTTGGCAGAAAGCACAAGTTTTTTTCCATTATAGTGCTTAACGGAAGTGCCGTACAGGGCGGTCAGCTTCTGCGTCAGCTTAGTCTTTTTTTTTTCGGCATCATCGCTAAACTCCTCGTTTGGTTTTTCCTCTTCCGACTTTTTTTCTTCTCCCTTCTCTTTTGACTTTTGACTTTCGTCCTTATTCTCTTCTTCTTCCTCATCATCCGGAGGGAGCGAAAACCGGGACGAGGCTCTTACGGGAATCTCGCCCGGCTTAGGTTTATCCACTCCGTATGTTGCGTAAAAATACTCTTCGCTTATCGGAATTAATTCCGTCAGTTTGGAGTCTATAAGTATGCGTTGTTCAAGCGGGATTTCGCTCGACTGCGGATAACTGAAATTACCCTTGTCAAGCCTGATGCCTGTAAGCTCCTGCAGTTTCGGTTTCACAATAAAGTTAAGCGTTTGCTCGGCCTTAATCATATCAGAAACCTTCAGCTCGTCTTCCGACTCTTTGTGTGTTTGGCTTTGGCTCAGGCTGCTGCCGTCTTCGGTAGTCATGGTGTTGCCGAGAAATATTTTACTCAATTCGCCATTGCAAGCATCAATCAGGTCCTTAAATACTTCTGATTTTCCACTGCCGTTATGGTCATGAAAATTAAGCATCGTGCCTTTGGGTATCACCGCCGATCCGGCCGCGCCCATGTTGTCCAGGCCGTCTTCCAGCAGCTTGCGTGCCGAGCCATCGTAGGGGTCGTATTCGCCAACACGGAAGGGTTGTCCGAATATTTCGGTAAACTGTGCCCACTGCCCAATTCCGTTACGTTTTAATATGACATATTGTGCTGCTACCATCAGCCGTCCGTAGCTTTTGGCTTTGCCAAACTCAATCAGATAGGGGCTGTGTTTTTGATTGTCGCGGTAAAAAATGCCGACACTGTCGTTAACAGCAACGGGAATATTATCGCGGAAGGCTTTTCCGTTGATGCTTATGGCAGGCATGGTATAGTAGTTCCAGCATAGCAGTCCTATTTCAGGAATTACGTTGGCCCGGTTAAACAATTCCACCTTTGTTATCATGCCGCCTTCCATAATGAACTCACAGAGCGAGTGACCGTAGTTGTCGGCATCAAGGCTATAATCCATAAGGTCTCTGAACCATGTGGTGTTGATGATGCCGTCAGTTACCTCTTCGTTGGGCTTCACCTCTCCGCTTGCCGACTTATCGCTGTAATGAACGCGCTTATTAAGCAGCGACAACTTGCGCTTTTCGATTACTGACGACAGGTGTCCGTCCAATATTATCTGGTCGTACAGCTCGTACAGCAGCCTTCTTCTGGGAAAGTTAGGGTCACGTGCCTGATCAATGGCCAGCTTCCATTTGGCAATATCGTTTACCGCCATGCGCACCGGGTTTACGGTAAGCTGATATACTGCCTGCCTTTCCACCTGTTGGGTGTTTTTGCTGATGTTTTTTTTATCGTTTTTCGCCATTTTTGAAATTCTTATTTTAAAGCCTGTTAAACCGCGTATCTCGTTTTTGTGGCATCTACCTACCTCCCGAAGATTTTACCCCTCACTCTAAGGAGCTCTAAGGGCATTCTAAGGGGGTGTGGTCAGTAGTTATTGCCAAGTTTAGGGTTTCCTCCAAATATGATGTAATCAAGGCTGCCATCGGTGGGCAGCAGCAGCGTGGGCGGATTAATCAATCCTGCCTGCACATCCTGCAACCATTCCTTAGCTTCCTGATAGCGTTCCTTTCGGAACTCCGGTATCTTGCGCCAGTTAATCAGCTTGTGCAGGTGGTACAGCACAAGGTCGCACATATACATTTTGATTACCGGATTGCGGGCCGTGCCGGTGGCGGTAAATATGGCATCCACATCGTACCGTGCCGACAGGTAGCCCTTCACGTACTCCTCCATGTCTTCGCAGGCGGCATCTAATTTGGTATCATCAAAGTCGGTGATGTCGTCTAATTTGTTTTGGCGCACATAATTGAGTAAATCGGTTTTGTCTATAAAAGCCATGATTTATATAATGGTATAATTAGCTGTTAGAACTTCTGTTTTTTGTTTACGGTTGCCTGTATTGTTGGCCACGGTTACTTCCATTTGAATTTGTTTTTGCTGCCACTTGTTTTTCTTAGCATACTTGTCTAAGACTTCACTCGGATAGCTGCTGAGTAAGAATTTGCCTTTAACGGCAGTCAGCTTTTTTAACAGCATTTCGTAATCTTCCCATGAGTAACCGTCATAGTGTCCGCAGTGACTGTTCACATAAGGCGGGTCAATGTAATGGAAGGTGGTTTCGCTGTCGCGTGTTTCAATAATGCGGAGTGCGTCCGTGCATTCAATCTGCACATCCTGTAAGCGAATGGCGTACTCTTCGGTAAAGCTGTCGCGCTTGTTCATTATTTTTTTACTGGTGGTGCGCCTTTTTATATCGTAGCCCCATGTACCATCAAGCATGGAGCTAAAGCTTTGCGTACTTAGCGTCCACACCGCCCATGCCTGTTTGACTTCGTTAAACAAATGCGGAGCCTGATAAATAATTTTAGCGTCTTCATGCGCCCTGCGGCTGTGCAAGGTTATCCGCACTTCCTTTTCAAGCGAAGTAAAATCCGTTTGCGCCACGCGGTAAAATGTGATTAATGATTTGTTGGTGTCGTTAATCACCTCCACTTCCGATTTGGGCTTTGCAAAGAAAACCGCACCGCCACCCACGAAGGGTTCGGTGTAGGTAACGTGCTTGGGTATCATGGGCAGAATTTCGTTTACTAACTTCTGCTTGCCTCCGTAATAGGTAATAGGTGTTTTCATACTTAAAAATATTTAGCTGACTTGTTTCGCCTGCCGTAAGCAAAACCTCCTGCGCTTACTACAAGCTGATTTAATTCGTGTATTGCGCCTTCAAAGGCATCTAAACCGTCTTTCTTTACTTTGGTATTACCCGGACGGAAAAAAGTGTATTGCTGAATCCACTGCTTGAGGTGATGGTTTTGCCGCTCATCTTCGTTTACATATACATCGCCTCTTTCAAAGTAACCGGCTGTGGCAATTATGCGCGAATCTTTGTCGGGTTTTTTTCTTTTATCACCACTTACAGGCACTGCATATCCTTTCTCTTTGGCAACGGCTGCAAAATCTTTATATAACAAGGATTGTAAAAAAACCTCTTCCATTTTAAGCGGTGCGCTGCCGCCATTGCGTTTCACATAATCGTCCATCGCATAACACCAGCCAATCATTTCGTTGATGGTTGCCTGTCCGCAAAAAACTTTTATGAGGTAATATTTGGCGTTGTGCAATCCCACAAGCACAAGCGACTTGGTGTCGCTCGTTTTTGATTTCATAAAGCCGGGGTCAAGGTATTGAATGAGGTAACGGAAGTCCGACAGTTTTGGCATTTTTCCGAATTGCAGCCACTCTTCCAAAAATATTTTGCCTTTGATTTGCGGATTGTTGAAATATTCACGCTCGGCAAGCACGCCCATTTTATGAATCATGTAAACGGCATCGGTCATGGATATTTTCTGATGCCATGTAACCTCGTAGCCGTTTTCGTAATAGCGAATAGAATCAGTAAGTACACGCTGTTTCTTTTCGTCCTTCTCTCTTTTTCAGTTCGGATTTCAGGCGTTTAATTTCCGAGTGGTTTACCTTGTCGGTTTTAGTTAGTAAGTTGACAAGAAAAACTTTATCGCTCTGCGCCTGTGCACGAACGGCAAGGCTGTCGGGAGCAATAATGTTGTTGGCAATGATAAACCGTTTGCGTCCGGTTAAGCTGAACGTTCCGTATAGACTTCCGATTAGCCAGTTCCAGTCTTTATCTAATCGCTCGGCATTGAGTACGGCCTCGTCATCATCAATATCATCGCAAACAATAAAATCAGGACGTGCGGCATCTTTACGCGCCACACGCGGTGATTGACCTTTACCCAAGCAAAGGAAGTTGCAACGGTCGTTGGTGGTGAACTCGTTCTCTGTCCAGGTGTATTTTCCGGTAAACTTTCCAAAGTCGTGTATAAGTCGCGTGTTGCTTTCAAGATTTATACGCAACGGTGTAATCAGGCGAACAGCATTTCCTTCTGTGCTGCTGCACATAATCATATTTTCCAGCTCACCGTTTACCATCAGGAAAACAGGCAACAGCAAATCGCACAGGATGCTTTTGGCATGGTCGCGTGCTGCGTTAACGGATGTAAACGTTACGTCATTGTCTATAATGTGTTTGGATATTTTCAAATGAAAATCGCCAAATGGCGCGGATGCGTATCGAGGAAAGTAGTATTGACAAAATTTGACAAAATCCTTTTTTAGAACCTTCACGCGCCTTTCTTTATCGTAAGCCGTCTCGGTTAAGTCAACAGGTGTGCTGCTGATTAACTGCTCGCGATACTCTTCCCAAAGTTTGAGGGCATCTTTATCGGTAAACGTGGTTCTCATTTACGCAGTAGTGTATTTAGGAATCCGTCAAACATTAAACCAACTTCTTTACCCATTGCAAAGTCAATAGTTTTGCAATAGTCAATGAATCTGATGCCGCAGCTTATCATGTCGCTGATGCCAAGTTCCACTTCCATATTCTTCATGGTAGTAGAGAGCTTTGCCAACTGATCACTTTCTTTTGATGTGGCAAATCTTTCTTTTTGGTCGCGTTCGAGAATCTGCTCCTGGATGTTGTTAATCTGCATCAGCAGCATGTGTATCTGATTTTCGCGGGTGCTGGTGTAGGAGGCTCTTCGGTCTTTCCAGCCATACTTCTTTACCCATTCGCCCATGGTTTTATCGGTAATACCCACTAATGTGGCAACCTCTTTCTGCAGGTAATTGCCGGAGGTGAAAAGTTTTTCCGCTAAAATACGTTTGGAGTCATTGCTCCGTCTTCCGCTCATGTTGCAAAGGTGAATCAATAGCTGCCTGTATAAAAATTTCGTTTATACCATTTGTCGAAAATCAACAAACCGTGTGCTTGTGGTAGGTTTATGGTGTTAAAACGATTTGGTAAAGGATAAACGCCATTGCACTTTTGCCAGGCAATGTCAAAAGAAAAAGGACGAATTATACTCAGCGATGAGCGCATGAACACCTACGGATGCGTGGTGGTAACAAGCGGCATTGATACGACTGATTTTTTACGTAATCCTGTTTTGCTCCTCAATCACAATCCCGATGTATTGCTTGGCAGCATTGAAGATTTGCAGTAACAGACGGCAAGCTAATCGGCACGCCTGTGTTTGATGATGATGATGCAGAAGCAACTAAATGGGCTGGCAAATGGGAACGCGGTTTCCTGAAAGCCGCAAGCGTTCACTTAGATGTAAACGAAACGCAACTCATCAATGACATGGTGCATATTACTAAGTCAACACTGTGCGAAGTTTCTCTAACTCCAATCCCCGGTAACAAGAATGCTCTTCGCTTAACACGCGAAGGCAAAGAGATTTCACAGGATGAAATTAAACTCATACTCAACAGAAATTCAAAACAAACAATAATGAACAAACTTCAACTGATGGCTAAGTCGCTCGGACTGGCTTTAACGGCAACGGAAGATGATGTGCTTTCAAAAATTGAAGCTCTCATGGAAAGTGAAAAAGCGAAAGCCGATGAAATAAGCAAACTAAAACTTTCTATCAAAGAAAAAGAAGATGCGGAAGTTGCGGCATTTGATAAAAAGTGCATTCAGCTTGTGGACGATGCGGCAGCTGCCGGAAAAATTGGCAAAGACAAAGACACGAAAGATACGTATGTACGTTTCGCGAAAGTTGATTTTGATGGCACCAAAAAGATGCTTGACAGTATTGCCGAGCGCATGCCACTGTCTAATCGCGTAAACAACGAAATCGGCAATGCTGCTCCGGTTGACCGCGCAGGATGGTCGTTTCGCGATTGGGAGAAAAAGGATTCGCGCGGCCTTCGTCTGATGAAAAAGGAAAATCCTGAACAGTATAAAGCATTGCTGGATTCGCTCAATGCAGAACTTAAAAGCAAAGGCGCGATATAATGTGGATGGGCATAGCTACAATATGCCTTTCCTCAGCATTGGCATAAGCATACTGACGGTATTGCTTGGACTTGCGAACAGTGGATCACCTATAAAGACCTGATGCACACCATTACACTGGCGGCAATAGGCGGAACAGTAGGTTGGCTGATGCAGAGAGGGCTAAACAGATTGGTTTATATAATTGAAAAATACAAACAAAAAAGCAACAACAACAATAACAATGAAAAAACAAAAAAGCCTTTTTAAGGCAATTAACGCAACAGCAACCCTTGCTTACAACACGCTGTTTATGGCGGCAATCTTTTTTGCACTGGCGGCAACTACCAACGCTCAGGGCGCAGGCTTTGATTTAGCCAACGCAGCACTTACCGGAGGCGCAACAGGTTTTGTGTGCAGCTTTATTCCGCGTACTGCCGATTCAGGACTTGCATGGGCAGGGGTAAACAAAGAGATTTGGATTTCAGATATTATGGAAGGCTTCTATCCGGCATCAGACTTTTTGGTGAGGGCTGTTGATATGAGTGCATGGGTAGAGTTTAACACGATAAACTTAGCCGAAGCAGGTGTTGACCCCAACGTTCTAATTAATAATACTACTTATCCCGTAGCAACAGCACCACGTACAGATGCACCATTAGCATTGCCATTAGCAACTTATGATAGTGAAAATACAGTGGTGAGAAATGTTGAAGAGATGGAGTCGGCATACGATAAAAGAGCCAGCGTAATCAGACAGCACCAAAGTGCTATCAGTAAAAAGACAACACAACATGCGCTTCATAATTATGCCCCACAAGCCAATGCAGCCTATACACCTGTGAATGTAACTTCAGGAGCGGCTGATGCTGCTGCCGGTGGCACCAAGGCAATGACGTTGAAAGATATTACAATGGTTGCTGAGGCGTTTACTAAGTTGGATGCACCGCAAGGTGGTCGTGTTGCGGTGTTGCACCCCACACACTTGCGCCAGTTGCTAAACGAAGATGCCACGCTTACCAAGCAATATGTTGACCAAAAGGAAGGTTCGCCTTTGCGTTATTCAGGCTTTGATATGTATGTGAATACACATACTGCACGTTATAATACCACTACCAGTGCGAAGGTTGCCTTTGGTGCAGCTCCTGCAGGGTCAGACTCTGTTGCAAGCTCGCTCTTTTTTGTGGGAAGTGAGGTGATGCGTGCTGATGGAACATGGGACATGTTTGTTACCGAAAAAGACCCCCAGCAACGTGGTGATATTATCGGGTTCCAAAAACGCGGATTGTATTTGCCAATAAGAAATAAACTTCAGGCATCGGTTTTCTCTAAAACATAAAAGCAATTATTCAGGGGTTGAAAAGTCCGGAAGGAGTGCGCTCAGGCGCACTTCTTAATCCGGATAAAATCAAACACAACAACAAAGCAAACAATGGAAAATCAAGAAGCAAAAAGATTAGCATCAGCAGCATTTAAGCTTAGCAAGGATGCAAAAGAAATGTACGTTACCAGTGATGGCACGTGTTTTACAAGTCGTAATGATGCAAATAACCACTCATTCACATTAAAGGATAAGGAGGTGCACACCTTTGAAAAACCTGGTCTGAATGATGATGGACATTCTGCAGAAGCTGAATTGAAAGCAAAGGCAGAGGCGGAAGCTGAATTGAAAGCTGAAGTTAATAAGAAAAAATCCGATAAAAAATGAGAGGCACTTTGCTTGCATATCTTTTAGAAAAAGGTGTAGGAAACCTGTTGAGGTGGTTTAAAACATGGCTGCTGGAGTTGTGGACAATACCTTTGGCTATAGTTGTGTTTATTTCGAGTGTTCCTGTGCTGCGGTTTATAGACCCCACCAGTGCTACTTATGATGCCGGTATTTTACAAAAGATACTCTTTGCGGTGATTGCTTCATTAGTTTTTAACGGACTTGCCTGGGCCGGCATCCGTATGGTTTGGAAGGAGTTATTTGTGTTCTTTCAAACGCAATTTAAAACAGACTTTAACAATCTTTCAAACATTCATAAAGTATGGGTAGGATTATTTGTATTTTCTCTTTACTTTTTATCGTTTGTACTGCTCACGCTGGCGGTATAGATGACAAACGCGCTGCTGTTATAGAAACAGCGCAATCGCAGATAGGAGTGCGTGAAGCTACCGGTCGTAACGATGGTGTGCAGATAGAGCTATATCTTGAAGCGGTTAATTTAAAAAAAGGCAATCCCTGGTGTGCAGCATTTGTGGCATGGTGCTTTAGGCAATGCAACATTAGTACACCCCTAAGCGGCTATTGCCCTGTGTGGTTTAGAGGCAATGCTGTTGTATATAAGCGTGGTTCGGGTACATCATTCAGTAATAGTAATATAAGATGCGGTGATGTTTTTGGGATATATTTTCCGGAGATGAAACGCATAGCTCATCAAGGGTTAATTGAGTCAATACAAAAAGATTGCATCATAACAGTGGAGGGAAATACTAATGACATGCTTAGTCGCGAAGGCGATGGTGTGTATAGAAAGCGAAGGCAGGCGAGACAGATATACATGGTGGCAAGTTACATTCAATGATAATTATGAGGATTACCATTTTGATTTTGGTTTTAGGGTCGCTTGTGAGCGGATGCAGCAGGAAGCTGTCTGACTCCGCTACAAGAACCACTATGGACAGTGTATATGTGAAGGAGAGAGAGTATTACAGAGACACTGTAATCATTATTAAAGGTGACACTGTTCGTTTAAGCATACCGGCATCGGCCACACAGGGCAGAACAATAAGTACAAGTAGTGGAAAAGCAACGGTTAGCGTGCGCATGCAACATGATACTATATATGCTTCTGCACATTGCGATGAAACAGAGCTTCAGCTGAAGTTGAAGGAAAAGGAAGTGCAGATGTATCGGTCTGTTTATGACTCTTTGATGCAAAAAGAAACTTTTGTAAAGCTAAAGGTCCCGGAGTCGGTGAAGTACCTGGCAATATTCGGAGGTTTATGCCTGCTGTTAATGTTAATATATATAATCTTTTTACTAAAAAAATAAAAAATGGCACATACATTACCTAATGTTAACGTAGCGATAGATAATGATCGTTTGGGGCGCATAGCACCATCAAGCGATGGGGTATCCGGATTGATATTGTCCGGTGTAGCAGTAGGCGGCTCATTTGTACTTGGAGATATTTTAGAGGGCAATTCGCTTGCCGACTTTGAGGCTCTTGGAATAACACAGGCGTATGATACAACCAACACTACCAATGCATGGAAACATATTAGTGATTTTTACTCCTGGAGCGAAAACAAAGGGTTGAAACTATATGTGATGGTGGTGGCAAAAACCGTACTCATGTCAGCATTGGTTGATAAAACCAATGCTAATTATGCTAAGAAAATGCTCATTGCCGCTAACGGTAATGTGAAGCTGCTTGGCGTATGCCGCACACCTGATGGAGCATATACGCCAACATACGCAGCGCAGTTAGATACTGATATTGCATTGGCAATGGCAAATGCACAGGCATTGTATGATGACGAGTTTAATTTGTTTCGTCCACTTCAGATATTTATAGAAGGGTACAACTGGCAAGGCTCTGTGGCTACAAGCACCAACATGCGCGACCCATTGACAGGATTTAATGCAAACAGAGTAAGTCTCGTTATAGGTAACGACAATGATTACTCAACGGCTAATGCATGGGCTGCCAAGTATGCATCACTTGGTTTGTTTTTAGGCCGTGAAGCTGCAATACCTGTTAACCGAAATGCCGGTCGAGTAAAAGACGGCAAGCTGCCGTTAATTAATGCGGGTTTCAGCAACGGAAATAAGGTGACAACATATACTGATGCCAATCTTGACACCTTAGATGATTTCGGCTATATCTTTTTCCGACCATTTACAGGCAAAGCCGGATATTACATTAACGATGACCACACGGCATCGCCATATAATCAGGATGCACTGTATATATCACATGGTCGTGTACTTGACAAAGCAGCTCGTATTGCCCGAAAGGTATATGTAGATGAAATTTTGGATGAAGTGCAGGTGGAAGCTTCCACAGGAAAGCTTGCGCCATCAACATGCAAGCACTATCAGGGGATTATAGAAAAGGCAATTAATGATGAAATGGCCAGCAGGGGTGAAATAGTGGCCGTGAGTGCATACGTTGACCCGGATCAGGATGTGTTAACAACCGACACGATTAATATAGAGGTTGACATTGTAAAAACAGGAACCTCAAGGAAAATTAAAGTAGTAATAGGCTTTGCAGCATCGGTATAAAAATAATAGAAAATGGCAGTAAACGTAGTAATAGGTAAAGAGTATAGCTGGGCAAGGGTTCAGGCAATCCTTCCGGGCAAAACAATTCCCGTGCAGGGGATAACAGAGTTTTCGTATAGCGAAAAACAGGATAAGGAGTTTATTCATGCTGCAGGCAACCTGCCTGTTGCATTAGGCGAAGGCAAGCGTTCATTCAGTGGCAAGATCAAAATATTACAAAGCGAATTTGAGGCGATGGTGAGAGCTATTGCCGGTAATGAATCGCCCACACAGCTACAGCCCTTTAATTTGACTTTTGCTTATGCAGGTGATGATAATATTGTTGTAACAGATCAATGTGTTTATTGCGTGTTTACGGAGTGGCAAAAGGGAATGAAAACGGGTGACATGCATCAGGAGATTGAGATGCCATATATCTGCGCACAAATAAAGTTAAACGTATAAAATCAAAATACAAAATGTCAGACAAAGAAAAAAAACCATTTGAGGTGACAGCCGCTGAAATAAAGCAGCTTAAAGCCAAACATGCAGACCGGGAGCTTCACCTGATTACGGTGAAGGGCAAAGACGGAAGAGAATACAACTGCATTGTTAAATCGCCAGATAGAAACACGCTGAGCGTTGCAAGCAAATACATGGATGACCCGGTTAGGTTCAATGAGGTGATATTTACAAATGGATTTGTTGCCGGTGATGAGGAATTGCGCACGGATGATTACCTGCGCCTTGCGGCAGAAACAAAATGCGCGGGCTTGGTAAAAATTGCGGAGAGCAGCATAAAAAAGTTATAAGCGAAACTGAGGTCAGAGAAGACGTAAAAAACATAGCAAACTTCATCAGGCTCGTTAATGCACAGCTTCGCTACTACATGCATATTAACGAGCCTGATTTATTGAGTGATGACGAGTGGGCATCGCGGTTTAATGAGTTAATCTGGATAAGAAAAAAAGAAAATGACAGCAAGTGAATGGCGGCTTAAACTTCAGGAGGACATAAGCGCGCAACTGAAAGTTGTATCAGAAGGCGCGGACAGGTTATCCGGAAAGATGGAGGTTTTGCAAAACACTATTGCAAAAACCGGGGATAGCTCCGGTGGAAGCGGTGGCGGTTTTCTGAGTTCGCTGCGTAGTGTATTTAGGGTTACAGCCGGTGATATATCAATGGCTGTTACGAAGTTATTTGAATTTGGCGCAGCTTCTGTTGAATCATTTAATGCTCAGGATCAGGCTTTAGGACAATTGCGTGCCACATGGAAAAGTACAGGCGGTGCTGTAGGTGTTTCAATTAACGAAATGAAAGCACAGGCGGAAGCTTTGCAGAAAACAACAATGTTTGGAGATGAAGAAACAGAGCGAGCGCAATCAGTTTTGCTCACCTTTACAAACATAAAAGGTAAAATATTTAAAGATTCTATCCCGGCCATACAGGACTTGGCTACCAAGATGGGAGGCGATTTAAAAGGGGCTACTCTGCAGGTTGGTAAAGCGTTAAACGACCCGATGAAAGGAATATCTGCTCTGAGTAGAGTTGGTGTATCGTTTACAGAACAACAGAAGGCCGGTATAGAAAAACTGGTTGCTGCCGGTAAGCCGCAAGAGGCGCAAATGATGATACTTACCGAGCTCAATAAGGAGTTCGGAGGCAGTGCAGTGGCGGCAGCACAAAGTGGAACAGGGTTTATGAAGCAGATGGCTAATGACGTAGATGAAGCAAAGGAGGCCTTTGGAGAACTGATAGTTGATGGACTTCGTGCCATGAAACCTGCATTGGATGCCTTAGTTGGTGGAATCCAAGCAGTGTTTGGATGGTTGTTAGAACATAAGAGCGACATAGCTAATTTTTTTAAAGCTATTGGTTACGGAGTGCTTGGAGCTGCGGCAGCTTTTGTAGCATTAAAGGTAGCCTCTAATCTTGCACGAGCCGATATACTTATAACTGAAGGAGTAATAGGAGTTGTAACATTGGTTACAGAAGGATGGACGCTGGCGACAACAGCACTGAATAAAGCATGGGTAGATAATCCTCTTGGTTTGGTGGCAGCCGCTATTGGTTTGATAACAGCAGGTGTAATGTATGCATGGGACACGAGTGAAAACTTTCGCGGATTTCTTTATGGATTTTGGGCTTCAATAAAAACCATCTTCAGCAACATTGGGGAGTTTTTTAAAACAGTTTTTGGGCCTATACTGGACGGAGTGAATGCTGTGCGTGAAGGCAGATGGGGCGATGCGGCCAAGTCATTCGGCAAGGGGCTTTTGAATATTACAACACCTGTAGGTGTTTACAATGGACTAAAGGAGGGGAATTATAAGAGTGTATCAGAGGCGTATAACAATGCATATAAAGACGGCTTGCATGATTTTTATGTAGAAAAGGCTCTGAAAAATGCTGAGGAAAAAAAGAAGCAAGATGAAACAAGTCCGTATTCTGAATTTTTCCCAACAGGAGGAGACGCGCCTTCAGACATTGAGGACACTAAAGACATTGGTAAAGGACTTGCAGAGGTGAGTGGTGGTGGCAAGGTTACCAGGAATATCAGTGTAACTATTCAACGATTTACAGATAATATAGAAATTCACTCAACTTCTATGAGAGAAGGGGCTAATGAGATTGCAGGCATCCTGGAAGAGGCTTTGGTGAGGGTGTTGAGTGGGGCAGAATCAGCAATGGCAACTAACGGACAATAGATGAAGGAATATAATTTGGGTGCGTTACAAAGTGAATCGCTGCGGTGGACGGCTCATTATCCTTATATGCTTAATCAGCCACCTGCAAAAACAGCACAAGGCAGCAATTATGACACGCTGCAAGCTCACGCCAAAGCAAACGGTAAAACATCGCTGCTTGGCACACCTATTTTTTTGCCCTGTACACTAAAATATGAAGATGAGTTTGACACATTAGAGGTGGAGCTTCAGGGCGAACCGATGATAGTTTTCAGGTTGAATAAAACCATTGTGAAGACAGCCATTGACAGCAAGCAGGGAAGTTTTAAAGAGCTGTACAGTCAGGATGATTATGGAATCAACATTAAAGGGTTTCTGTTTAATAATGAGGCGAATGAGTATCCTGAAAAAGCAGTGCGCGATTTGCGGAATATTCTTGAAAAACAAAAACACCTGCGCATAACCAATGCGCTTGCTCGTATTTTCGGGGTAACGTACATAGCCGTAGAATCGGCAGAAGTGAATTGCATTGAAGGCGCACAGAATTATATCGCTTATCAAATCAATGCCGTAAGTGACCAATTGTTTAACATCAAACTGAAACAAACGAAATGAAAAGGATGCGTTCGGTTGTTACGATTGGAGATATGGTGTTTGAAAACCAAATCAATTCTGTTGAGATTTATTCGGCATGGAAAAACCTTACGCAAACGGCAACGATAAAATTACCGCGCTATGAGCAACTGTTAGACCCTCAAAAAACGGATTACAAACTAAAAGTTAAGCAGCCTGTGAAAATAGAACTCGGTTACGATGACGAATTGATAACGGAGTTTGAAGGTTATGTAAGCGAAGTATCGCCTATGATGCCCATTGAAGTAAAATGTGAAGATGAATCATACATGCTGAAAGAAACAGAAGTTACTCAATCATGGCGGAGTATTGAATTGAAAGACTTGCTTAAATATTTAGTGCCGGATGTGGAGCTTACCGACATTCCTTCCATAACACTTGCGCCATTCCGCCTGAACAGCGTGAGTAAGTATCAGGCATTGCAAAAGCTGAAAGACGAGTACCTGCTGACGATTTATTTCAGAGGTAAAAAAATGTTTGCGGGATTTCCGTATTATGAGAAAGGAATTGAAGATGTGGTATATGATTTTCAGGAAAACGTACCAAAGAATGATGCGCTTAACTTAGTGTATAAACTTGCAACGGATGTGAAGGTGAAAGTAAAAGCGGTGAGCATGATGCCCGATAACACTAAAATAGAAGTAGAAGTTGGCGATGATGGAGGCGACTGTGTTACAAAGCATTTTTACAACATAAAAGACACTGCGGAACTTAACCGCCTTGCAAAACAGGCAATACAGGAGTTAAAATATGACGGTTACAGAGGCACGCTGACAACGTTTGGGTTTCCGCAGTCGCAACATACGGCTATTGCAATACTTCGCAACAAACGGCAACCTGAGCGAGACGGAAAATATTTTATTGATAGCGTAAAAGTAACCTACGGAAGCAGTGGTTACAGGAGAGAAAATGAGCTTGGTAAAAAAGCATCTGCATGAGCAACAGGAGTGAGCAAATAGCCTATTTGATTCAGAAGATTGCACGTGCATCTGTGCCGACAGGTTCGTTTGTCGGCAAAGTTGAGGGTGTTAATACGAATGATTACACCTGTGACGTAATGCCTATTTCCGGAGGCAGCATATATTATGATGTGCGCCTGAAACCAACAGTTGATAGCAGCGATTACGGCATGATTCCGATTCCTGAAACGGGCAGTTATGTAATAGTTGAGCCGATTGCAAGGAGTAATTATTTCTATATTTCCCAATTTACGAAAATTAAAACGCTGCTTATAAAGAATGCAAGCGGTGTTACAATACTGTTTGATGATAACGGCAACTTGCTGTTGAATGGCGACCAATATGGCAGCATGATTAAAATAAATGATTTGCTGCAGTTGATTAATCAGTTTATACAACAATTTAATGCGCACACACATTCAGTGAGTGGCAGCACTACACTTATACCAACAGGCGCGCCTGTGCAAACAATACAGGCATCGCAGGTTGAAAACAGCAAAGTAAAACATGGCTGAGGTAAAGGACATACTTATAGACGCGGATTACGACCTTGTAATAAAGGATGGCGACCTTGTTATAGGTGAAAGCACAGACCAGCATCAGCTTTGTATATTGCTTGCGAATAAAGGTCAATACAAGCAGTTTCCTGATGTGGGAGTTGGTATTAATGAGTTTTTGCAAGATGAGGTTGATTTGGGTGATTTATCTTCTGAAATTAATGAGCAGTTTGAAAAGGACGGAATGAGAATAACGTCTCTGAAATTAGAAAGTATTGAAAGTTTACGAGTGGAGGCGTATTATCAGTATGAAAGCGCGGAGTAAATTCAGGTGTGAAGTAAAGCAAACCGTTTTTGACTTAGCAATACAGGAGTATGGCACGATTGAAAGTGTGTTTGATTTGATAGCAGATAATCCTGATAAGACGGGATTAGATATAAACATTGCGCCCGGAACAATGCTGAAAGCGGTGTCGCCTGCAGGTGATGCTGATATGTTGAAGTACTACAAAGACAGGAAACTGAAGCCTGTTAGCTTTGATGATACAGTTGCCGGAATGCATGGCGATTTTAATGATGATTTTAACGATGATTATTTTAACAATTAAGATATGGCGGTACAGATAAGAACTTGGCTAAATAATTTTATAAATACATACATAATTCCGAACGGTAATAACTTAATTACCGGACAACAGGCTAATGATATTCTTACTCCGATTGTGGACAGTATGATTCACAGAATTGATGATAAGGACTTGCTGAACCTTCGTGAGTGGAAAAGTACACGTATGTTTGAACAAGGCGAATGCTGCGTGTATCTTGGTAGTGTATATCAGTCGTCAACCAATGGAAATATTAATCATCAGCCTGATGTAACGCCTGCACAGTGGGATAAGATAACGGACGGCAATCAAATAAAATATTCTTTTCCTCCGTATGATAATGCATTCACTTACGCTGTGAATGATACATGTCGTTATCAGGATAAATTATGGAGAGCAACTGCTATTACTCAGGGCAATGCACCTACATCGCCATCACCATTTTGGATAGAGGTATCGGCAAGTAAGGGCACATTCGGTGAATTTCATCAGGTAAACACATATTATCAGGCCGGTACAGTGGTGCGATATAATCAATGGTTGTATGTTATGATGCTGCCAACATACTTTAGTACTAACTTTAACAACGAACTTAGTGCCGGTGTGTGGATGCCATTTCCAAACATTGAACAGCTTACACATGCACAATTGTTAGCACATATTGCCGGTTTAAGAATTGCACCCGGAAGGATTTATTACCTCACTGATAAAAGTGTTTTTTTGATGGGTGTTACGTCTAATTATGTTGATCCATCAGGTTATTATATTGCTCAAAATCCCGACAACCAACAAGTAGGTAGTTATATTGGTTTTGGGATATATAGGGGCGTTTGGTCCGCAGGTATGACAATTAATGACACAGAGATTGTATTATACAATGGCAAATATTATCGTAACATGACAGATGATGCAGGTTCTAATCCTGATACCGATTTGGTGAACTGGTCAATTGTTCAAAAAGGAAAATGGCGTAGTACTCTCATTGTTAATTACAATGATGTAGTGATATGGAATGGTATGCATTATAAGAATTTAGTAGGCGGAAATTTTGGAAATCCGACTACTAATCCGACTGATTGGCAATTGGTGGCATTAGGGTCGCCAAGCTATATAACCGAGATAGATCAGTGTTATTTTGATGTTCAAAGCGGTACATTGCTTAAACGTATAGATAAGAGAGGTAATGTTATTGGCTCTACGAGTTTGGTTGAATATAATTATGCTAATGCAATTGCTGTGTTTGATTGGGGTAATGACAAGTGTTATAATAATACATGCTCTTCCGGAGTATTACATTGTTACAACAATGCTGGAATAATTAGGGGTTGTAAAGTCTCAGGCAGGGCAATTATTAACAGCGATTTGAACGATGGAACGATTGAAGATGTTGTTGCAAACAATTACACCAATGTATTGGCCTGTAAAGATTCATTGAAGGGATTAGTGAATTGCAGATTTGAATCAGGCGAAGCATTGACTACCTATACAGATGGGGTTTCTGTTTTTCAGGTTTTTGACAAAACACTTCATCAGGACAACATTAGAATTACAACTACACATTCAAATTTCAGAAAGGTAGGCTTAAATATAATAAATATACCTGTAGCATCGACAACCATTGACCTATCTGATAGCAGTTCTTATGTTCCTTTTTGTGGAATGTTTGAAATCACTTCTACAGGAGATTTAACAATTAATGATATAATAGGAGCGGTGGTTGTTAGCCCGAAATCAGAGTTTATTTATAGAAAAATAAGAATTAATGTGGTGGGTATTAATTTAACATTGGTACATGGTCTTATAAAATGCCCCGGAGGAGTTGATTTAGTAATTAATGACGGAGGTTTTGTTGTATTGAAATCAATAGGTATCGGAAGCCCATCGCTTCAGGTAGAATATTACCAAAATTATTAACTATGGCCAGGACAGTATCGGAAATATATCAACAACTTGTATCTGAGAAAAACACTCAGCCACATATTAATTCATTGACTCCAGTAATAGATGATGAGCAAACGCTGCTTTCTGACCTTACGACACCAAGCAAAGTGGCGGTGTGGAGATTAATATTTTACATTGTGGCTGTAGCGTTGTGGATACATGAGACACTTTGGGATTTGATGAAAAAGCAGCTTGAAGATATTGCCGCATACAGCCGCCCAGGTACGGCACTGTGGTATCAGCAGGAGGCGTTCAAGTTTCAGTTTGGCGATAGTTTAGTGTGGAATCCAACTACGCTGAAATACGAATATGCGGTAATTGATGCAACCAAACAAATCATCAAACGCTGCGCGGTAGTTGAAGGTGGAGGCTTTGTGAGGATAAAAGTTGCGAAGTTGGTTTCAGGTGTTTTAACTCCTCTGACATCAGCAGAGCTTGCGGCATTTGATGCGTATATCAATGATATAAAATTTGCAGGAACGGATACGATATGCAGCAGCTTCTTGCCTGACTTACTGAAACTGGCTTACAAGATCTATTACAATCCGCTTGTGCTTGCTGCTGACGGCAGCCAGCTTTCAAACCCGGCAGTGTTTCCTGTGGAAGATGCCATTAATAATTTTATTTCAAATCTGCCATTCAATGGCGTTTTTGAACTGAGCGAGCTTGTTGATGCCATACAAGCTGCAAGCGGAGTTGAAGATGTGATTCAGATTAGTGCGGAAGCGAAATATGGATTGCTTGCTTACAATGCTATCGTAGAGCGTTATCTGCCGAATGCAGGTTATTTGATAGTTGACCCGCTTTTCCCACTTAATACACAACTGACTTATCAGGCTTATGGGGTATAATATTAACTGGCTATCGTTCGCAAGGATATTCCTGCCATGGTTTAAACGTAAGGATAAATGGAAAGGATTAATGGACACGTTGCTTACGCCCATTAAAGTCCTGCATACACAGACGGTGGCGACAGTCAACAGGCTGCTATATCAAATGTCGTTTGATGGACAAATAATTTATATGGAGCATGTTTTGAATGATAGATTTGACCCTACGCAAAGGCTTATTTATATTGAAAACGTGAACAGCATTGTCGGGTTGTATATTTACAACAAACCTGAGATAAAACCAAAGAACTACATCTACCGGAAATGGAATGCGGCACACACCTATCAAGTTGGTGAATTTGCACAGTACGATACAGGAGTGTATCGCGCAGTTAATGTGAACACCAACAGCGTACCTGCCGTTGGTAATGCCGATTGGCAATATAGCAGAAGTAGAGTGGTCATCATCACCAAAGCTGAGATATACAGTCAGGATGATTTTATTGTGTGGGTGCCGTCAAATGTAATTTTTGACACGAACGAAATGAAAGCGGTGGTTAATTACTACCGCCTTGCAGGTAAAAAATATTCAATTCAAATATACTAATACATGAACAGGTTAAACTATCTGACTTTTGGAGGAAACGCAGTTGAAGCGGAAGATTTTGAATGGCTGCAAAACGCCACAAAAGATGCAATTAAAGAGTTTTTAAAAGGCTTTGGAATAAACAATACCGACAGCCTCATCATATATGGTTGCGAGGTTACAGGCGCTAACTATTCGGCAGGCGCGGTAGTGCTTGCGGGTGAGATATTGCCTGTGCAGGCAGGAGTGCTGCCCACGCTTAATCCGGGCGAGATATATCAATTTCAGGTGTTGGAAACACCCGACCCATCAGGCACTGAGCCGCTGGAGTCGGGCGGTACAACTAATCAGTATTTGATACGCGAAGCGGTGGTAGTTTCAGCCGCACCGGGAACATCGCTTGCGCTTGACGGCCAGCGACTGCATGATGAGGAGGATTGGGTTGATTTAACGCCAATTAATGGCGCATCATCATCTGCCGCTTACAGTGGTGCAATACCACATATTAGTGTACGAAGAACTAAACGTAAGACACTTCAATTTAGAGGCTATGTCAATGTCCCAGAAACGCTATTGTCAACTGTTTTACCATTCACTATTCTTCCTGTTGGTTATAGACCATCTAAATTAATAAGGGTTTCTGCTCCATTTAGAGATATACATGCAGCTTCTGGAATGCTTGATAAAATAACAATCCTTCATATTAATAGTGCATCATCAGGGTTTGTTCAAAATGGCGAAATCGTGGCATCATCAACTGCAGGAGTGGCCGCAACCGTAGGATGGGATTCGGTTATTTATTTGGATGGAATAGAAGTGCCTTTGGACTAATATTTTTCCGAAAATCATCCAAATGTTAAATTTATACCTTTCTATTTAAAAATTTATCCTTTTTAACTTTGCGTTTTTACTATTTATGTTTATGTTTCAATCATTTGATTAACATTGTGGCAAAAAAATTATTTCGCTTTCATTGTTGCTTTTATCCAAACAGGTATCAGCTTTCTACGCTCTTGCATCAGCTTGTTAAACTGTGTTTCATTCAACCCGCTAATGCCTTGTAAAAGCGGTTGTGCGATAAAAGGAAAAATGACTAAACTCAATATATTCATTAAAAAATGTAATGGGTTTGGTTCGACAATTTTTCCTTTTATAACGGCTTCCTTATGTTGCTTGACAAATGCAGAGTTCATCACAATTTGTTTTATAGGCAATTTCTCTAACAGTCCGCCCGAGTTGTTGCGGATTTCACTCAACATAAAAATCGGAATATTCGGCTCTTTGATAATAAAGTCTATGTAATGAGAGGCGACTAATTCAACTTTCTTATTCAATGTACTTTTCTCGTTGTTCAGTATCGTTGCCATTGTCTGCATAAATCCAAAAACAGTTTCAAGCATTATGATGTCAAACAACTTTTCTTTACTTCGGAAATAATAATTGAGCAAAGCAAGATTGATGTCGGCTTCTTCTGCAATATCCCTTGTCCGAGTGGCAGAATATCCTTTCTTGTGAAATACAATTCGGGCAGCAGATTTTATTTTTTCTTCTGTTGTAGTGTCTAATGTTTTTACTTCTTTACCTTTCGCCATTTTGCATTAAAATTCGTTTCGGGGGCAAATGTAGAAATAAATTGTTGAATTGAACAATTATTTTAAACAAATGATTAATATTAATTTTCGGTTTGAGGCTATAGGTGAGTTTGGCACTATTGAGGTTGATGTGCATTGGATTTTGTGGATAGGACATTCCAATCAGCAACAAACAATCGTAACACATCAAACAGCAACCTTGGGGGGCGCCAAAATGCAAACATAGATACAATAGTCACATGTTTCTCAAATGTGTTAACTCTGGCCCTTAGGCAAAACATGCATAGTTAAGCCACGTTCATAGCATACCTTGATAGCCCCATTGGAGCGATTGTTTTGCCTAATGTTTAACAATATGGCCAGTGCGGGATTACGGGAGATTTCCTATCAATGGACACGAAATGTTGAAGCAAGTTACAACCTTTCGTATTCCTCTGAACTCCTTATTGGCTATATTGTTTGCTAGTGGTTCGTTGTATTCTTTTAATTCTTTTTAGGAATAATAACAGTCGCCTCAATTTCAATCAGCAAGTCGTCCCTGACTAATTTACTCACTTGCACCAGTGTACTGGTTGGTGGTTTTTGTTGACTAAGAAATTTATTACGCACATCTCTCATCGTTTGCACTTGCGATATGTCGGTCATAAAAATGTCAATTTTAATTACATCGTCCATTGTCCCACCACTTTCTACAACAATATTTTTAATGTTGGCAAAAACCTGCTCTGTCTGTGCTGCTAAATTGTCCTTACCGACTAAATTACCTTTGTCATCAAGCGCAATTTGCCCTGAAATGATAACCATTTTGCAATTACCTAGATTTATTTCTACTGAATGGGAATACCCTTTTGGAGTAGATACCGAAGCCGGGTTGCGAAACTTAACAAGTGATGTGTCTGTTTGAGAAAAACCTGGCAATGAAATGAGAAGTAAAAAAAGAAAATATATTTTATTCATTTTGCTTAATAATTTATGTGTCGTTATATAAAAATGTCAGTCTTCTTTTTTTGAATTATCACTTGTAAAGACCGCTAACGGTAGTCTGAGAATAAAATAAATTCAAAAAACATGTTCAAATATAGGAATAAAGTTGTGTGTTTAGATAATAAAAATTGGTCATAGCCTTGTCCACACTAAGCGTTGTCAACCGACATTAAATCATCTTTCAGACTTGGAAAGGCAAATAGTCCGAGACAAAGAAATTCGATTTAAAGATGCTTTTCTATAAAAATCAGATTTAACACAATCAAATGTCTTTAGTACAATGCGAAAATAAAAATTATAAAAATCTTTAGTGTGGACGTACTGCACACCAAATATCAAAAAGCCCTGAAGTTCTACCATAGCAGAGCTCTTTTGTAATTGGGCTTTTTTATATTCGGCATAATGTTACCGGTAGTGGTTCTTGTCGTCCGTCCTTGCAAACCATTGTCAATACTACGTTTCTCTGTCTGTGTCGTGTCGGCTGTTCGGTTGCGTATTTTTTGTTTTCGGAAGGGTGAGAGATTTTTTTTAATTACTCACTTTATATTTATTTTCTATTGGTGTTCGTGAACCGTAAACGGTTTCAATTTTATCTGTGTTGGAAAGGTGGAAGCTCTTTTGCAAGCTTTAGCTCCACTGATTTTTGCTTCGTTCGGCACAGCTCAAACAAGTTTGGCTCTGCACTCACTTGTCGCAAAAATTGGTCTGTGCGTTGGGCTTGTGTGGGTTTGCAATTTTTAAATCACGAACACCTTTAAAACAACATAAAACTTGTGAGTAAATGTGCTTACACCTGTCCTATGGCTAATAATATTCTTTAATGTAGTCATAAGCTCTGTTAAATAAATCTTCGTCTTTGATTTGATACTTTGTCCAAAGCACTTTACGCAATTCTCTTTTTACTTCTCGCTCTCCAACTGTCGAGTTTTGCCAACCGTCAAAGCGAACTACTCTAACAATTTCGTCTATATCGCTTACAATACGTTCTACTATTGCAGGTGTTGTGTCGGTTTTTAATTCAAGGAATAATTCTGTCAAAGCAGCTTTGGCGTTTTTCTGTTCGCTTTCAGGTTCAACGCCTTTCTCGGCTTGCAGCGTTTCTTTGGCTAATTGGCAAAGTTCTTTGATAAATTCAATGGAATTAATCAATCCTTTCTCTGCTTTGTCCCGAATGGCTTCCAGTCTTTCGCTTAGTCGTTTGAATGTTGGATTGTTGCCGTGTTTGTTTAAGCGACTGATAAGAATTTTCAAAACTTTCTCTGCTTGCTTCGGGTCTTTCTTGTTCATCAAATCGTCAATCACTTCTGCATCCAAAATCATTTCGTCCATGTCGTGATTGATACCTGAAACATGAATGTGTTCGTGTATCAATGCTGTTGTTTGAGCACCCAAAGCATGCCACAACAATCTGCCGTTGTCGTCTGATGAGGGTTTCACAGAAGTATAAACCTGCGACAACCACTTGTAATCTTTTTCAAATTGATTTAAAACCGGGTCAGGCGAAAGTGCTTCCCACAACTTTGTCAAGCTACTGAAATCTTTCGCAAAAGCATCCCGTTTTTCATTTGAGTTTATACAGTCTTGTGCTGCCGAAAGTCCTTCAAACCCTGAAATTGTTCTGTCAACACCTGCAAAATGATTCAAACATTTTTCCATCCACTCGGGCAGTTTGTCTTTCAGTTCCTGCAAGTTCGTAATCACCAGTTTTACACTTTCTTCATCAAATGCAAGGGCTTTTGCTGTATCATCAAATACACCAAAGTAATCTACAATTCTCCCGAATGTTTTATTGGGAAAAAGTCGGTTGGTTCTGCAAATGGCTTGTAACAGCGTATGGTCTTTCAGCGACTTGTCCAAATACATGGTTTGCAAAATCGGTGCATCAAAACCAGTCAACAATTTTGCTGTTACAATAAGAAATTTTAATGGACTATCTGCATCGTTGAATTTCTCAACTACTTTTTCTTGCTTGTCCTTATCCATTGCATACTTCTGTTTGAAATCAAAATCATCATTGGCAGATGAACTGATTACCACTTCGCTTGCTTCGGGATTTATCAAAAGGTCTAACTCCTCCTTGTATTGCACACAGGCATAACGGTCTGGCGTAACAATCATGGCTTTCAAACCTTCGGGTTCCACGTGTGCTTTGAAATGTTCTACTATATCTGCAACTATGGTTTTCACCCGTTCAGGCGATTTTAAAAATACCGCCATGTTAGCCGCTTTCTGACTGAGTTTGTTTCGGTCTTCTTCGCTCAGGTCGTTTGCCATTTCTTTAAAAGCTACATCCAAGCCTTCTTTGTCAATGTGGTAATCGGGAAGGCGTGGTTCAAAGTGCAAAGGCAATGTGGCATTGTCTCTGATACTGTCTTGAAAAGTATAACGACTCATGTAACCTTCGGTATCTTCTTCGGCACCGAAAGCCCAAAATGTATTTTTATCGGCTTTATTGATGGGCGTTCCAGTTAATCCAAATAAAAAAGCATTGGGCAAAGCGTTTCGCATTTTGCGTCCCAAATCTCCTTCCTGCGTTCGGTGGGCTTCGTCCACCATCACAATAATATTTTCCCTTGTGTTCATGTCGGGATAAGCATCTTTAAACTTGTGCACCATCGTAATGATGATTTTCCGTGTGTCTTGTTCCAATAGTGTATGCAATTCTTTGATGCTATCGGTGGTAATCATGTTGGGAACTTCGGCTGTATTAAATGTGGCTGTGATTTGTGTATCCAAATCTACTCTGTCCACCACAATCATTACTGTTGGGTTATGAAGGTCTTGTTGCTTCCGCAATTTTTGAGCAGCAAACAACATCAGCAGCGATTTTCCTGAACCTTGAAAATGCCAAATCAAACCTTTTTTGATTCGACCTTCTTTTACCCTTTCTACAATGGCGTTTGCACCTTCGTATTGCTGATAGCGACAAACAACTTTAATTTTTTTCTTTTTGCTGTTGGTAGCATAAACCGTGTAATACTGCAAAATGTCGAGCAGTGTGGAAGGTTTCAGCAAATGCATTAATTGTTTGGCAACATCTTGTAAGCCGATAAAATGGCTTAACTCATCTTTATCATTTTCTAAACGCCAAGGTGCCCAAAACTCTAAAGGGGTTCTTACGCCACCAATGAAAATTTCTTTGCCCTCTGTAGCAAATGAAAATACATTGGGAACAAACAATTGCGGAATGGAATTTTCATAAACCACATTGATGTCATGTGCACCATCAAACCATGTTATAGCAGGCCTTACAGGCGTTTTGGCTTCGCCAACCACCAGAGGAATTCCGTTCACGAACATCACTATGTCAGGAATTTTGGTTTCTCTTGCTCTTAGTTTAAACTGATTACACAATACAAAACTGTTGTTGTTCAGCTCTTCAAAATCAATTAAGCGAATGGCAACATGTTCGTTGTTTTTACCAATAGGCAGTGAAACTTCATTGCGAAGCCATTTTGCAAATTCTTCGTTTGCTCTTACCAAACCCACATTGTTTACGGTAATGAGAATCGCTCTGAGTTTATGAATCACTTCTTCCGCTCGATCGGGATTTAAGGCAATGGCAGGGTTTAAGCGACAAAGGGCTTCTTTCAATTCTTTCTCAACGAACACTTCGGTAATGTCACGCTGCAATAAATCAGCTTGAATGTATTTCCATTTTACGCCCCCTTCATATTCTACGGCATCTTCTTGTACGGACATGCCATGGCGTGTCCCGACAATATTATTCAGGTTCACACCGGTAAGTTGGTGAATGATGAAATGCTCTACTGTATTTTGTTCGTTAAATGCCATTATTTGAAAAATTTATCTTCCTGCCATTGCACAGGATTATTGATGATATATTCCGAAATGGTCAGGTATGATTTTTCATCACGAATAATATGATCATGAAACCGTGATTGCCATTTGAAATGTTCATATCCGTTTTTGTTGCACCATCGTTTTACAGATGATTTGAATTGATTGATAATGGTGGATACCGAACCGGGAATGGGTTTACCAAATTCCCGTTGGTGTGGTTGTAGGGACACGCCATGTTGTGGGGACACGCCATGTTGTAGGGACATCCCATGGGATGTCCCTACGGTGTTGTCCGTATTATCCGGTAGGGACACGCCATGGCGTGTCCCTACATGGGATGCCCCAACCGAATCCGTCAATTCAATAATCCCATGCGTGTGATTGGGCATAACGATATGTTCATGTAAAACCGCATTCGGAAAATGATTGGGTATTTCCAACCAATATTCATTGGCAATTTTTCCCATATCATTCCATATCATTTCACCGTTGGCAATGTCGCCAAATAAACATTCCCTGTTATGGGTACAAATGGTAATAAAATACAAACCCGCCTGCGAATAATCGTAGCCCTGCAAACGCATGGAACGCCTGTGGTGTTTTTCGGGATTGTATTTTGGTTTGTCGTTCATTATCCTAATATCTCATTTAATAATTTCTGCTTCAACAATTTCAAGGTTGCTTTTTGCTGTTTGAGGTGTTGCATGGTTCCATCAAACTGCTTGAAAACAGTAACCAATTCTTTTTGTTTTTCTTTTTTGGGCAGATTGAATTCTTGTTGTGCCAATGTTTTTACTTTGATAGTTGGCGAAAGCGAACCTTCCGAAATTTGAACGGCTCTGTTCATAAAGGCATCACTCTGCATAAAATAAGGAAGAAAATCTTTTTCGATATTTTTTTCATTGGCTCTTAATATCATACTGTGTGCCGAAGCTATGCCATCAAAATGTGAAACCGCCACTTTACGTAGATAGGCTCTGCGTTTTCCGAAAATTATATCGCCTTTTGCATATTTTAAGTTTGGTGCCAATTACATCATCAGGTGTTCCTGTTCGTTCAATTACCAAATTGTCTGCATCCAAATGCTCCAAACCAACATAGGTTTTTAACTCTGTTTTCTTTGGCTCTACACGTTCTGAAATATTGATAGCAATCCTATCAAACCTTACCGTTTCAAAATCTTTGGCGGTTAAATGATTTCCAAACTCTTTCTTATCGCTGAATAAATCTCTGAGCAATTTATTTTTCAATTGCAGCAAATTCTTCTCCTGCCCATCCACCTGCTCCATAGCCGTTTCTATGGATTGAAAAAGGGCGGCTATTTGTTTTTGCTCGGAAAGGGGGGGAAGGGGGATTGGAATTCTCTCAAGCTGTCCTTTATTTAGCTTTAAACGAGTTGTTCCATTTACAAAACCTCCAAAATCATTAAAGGAATTAAGATAATGCAAAATGAATTTGTCGCAAGCAATTTTAGGCTTTGCTTTGAGAATATGAACATGATTATTAACCCAAGATTTTCCGTTGATTAAATATGCAATATCTTTCGACTTATCAAAGAATGGTGCTCCATCTTCGCCAATTAAAACATATTCATCATCAATTAAGTAATCATTCAATCCAACCAACCATACCAGTTGCTCCATAATATGGAAATAATTCACTTTGGCTTTTGTGTTTCAATTCTTTTCTCTTCTTTCAATTGCACTTATTGGTTTTCTAAGATTGTCGAGTATATCACAACAATCTTTGATTTTAACCTGTTTCCAATTATCTTTTTTCAACTTAATCATGCGTCAATACCAATATTTTTAAGTTGAGAAAATAAGGTTTTCCTATGGAAGCGTTGATTTGTTTCTGTCCTGCTTTAATATCGGCTAATCAGATCTTCGGTATTGTGTTCAATGCCATTCGCTTTTTGCTTCACATACAATTGCAAACTCAAATTGCCGTTGTTCTCCAACACTTCTTTGTTGCTCATTACTTTGGCAAAGCCTTCGTCATCTTTACACTTCCAATAAGCATCGCTTATCTTTTTTATATGCTGTGGCTCCAGCCAAGCATTGGTGCGTTCTATGCGTAATTCCTCTTTGGCATCAATAAAAATAATTTTGCCTTTTCTTTCTTTCGACTTTTTCATGCGGCACACCAGCAGGCAACTTTCCATGCTGCTGTTGTAAAACAGGTTTTTGCCTAAGCCAATTACGGCATCTACATAATCTTCTTCAATCATGCGTTTGCGTATTTCGGCTTCGCTGTCTCTAAACAATACACCATGCGGCCACAGCACTACGCAACGGCCTGTTTCGGGGTTCAGGCTTTTCATTATGTGCTGCTGAAAAGCATAGTCGGCACAACCCTGCGGTGGCGTTCCCCAAATGTTGCGTCCAAAAGGGTCGTTCATCCATTTGCTTTGGCTCCATTTTTTTACGCTGTAGGGCGGGTTGGCCATGATTACATCAAACTTTTTCAGTTCGTCATTCTCCAATATCTGCGGGCTGTCTAAGGTGTCGCCCTGCACAATCAAAAACTCATCTACATTGTGCATAAACATATTAATGCGGGCAATGGCAGAGGTAATGAGGTTGAGTTCCTGTCCGTATAGTTTCAGGGTGCGGTATTCTTTTCCTTGCTCTTTCAGGTGCAATGCGGCACTCAGCAAAATACCGCCACTGCCGCAGGTAGGGTCGTAAATGCTTTCGCTGCTTTTGGGGTCGGTAATTTGGGTCATCAGTTTTACCACCGTGCGGTTGGTGTAAAACTCGGCAGCGGTATGTCCGCTGTCGTCAGCAAATTTCTTAATCAGGTATTCGTAGCCTTCGCCCATAATGTCATGGGGCACATTGGCTACACTCAAATTCATTTTTGAAAAGTGCTCAATCAGGTCAAGCATTTTTTCATCGCTCATCCTGCGTTTGTTGGTCCATTGAGCATCGCCAAACACATCGTGCAGCATTTCAAAGTTGGCTTTTTCAATACCGTTCAATGCTTTTTGCAAGGGCGGCACCTACATCAACGGTTTTCTTTCTTACATCTTCCCAGTGGCAGCCTTTAGGGATTTGAAAACGGTGGTTTTCGGCAAACTCGGCATATTCCAGATCGCCACCGCTTTCTTCTTTTGCCAGTTCAAATTCTTCATCCCACAAATCGCTGATGCGTTTGAAAAACAGCAAAGGGAAAATATATTGCTTAAAGTCGGCTGCGTCAATCATGCCACGCAGAATATTGGCGGCTCCCCAGAGGTAATCTTCTAATTGTTTTTGAGTCATAATTTCAATTTCTTAATGTGTTTTTTTACTTCACGTTCTACCTGATCAAAGTCGGGCAGGTCTTTTATTTGTTCACTCATGGAGCTTTGCCATCTGCCTTTGTATTGAGGCAAACGTTCGGTTAATTTTTTCGAAAAATCAGTGTGCAATAAATCTTTGCTTTTGCACTTGGTTTCAAATTCGTTGAGATAAAAATCTGCATCCATGCCATGTTCTTCGAGCAAATACCAGATGTCGTAAAAATCACGGGCTTGCATTCGTTGCATTACCGACCGCATTTTTTCAACCAATACTTCTTCTAGCTGGTAGCATAGTAATTGATATGCTTCCAAATCGGTATAGTCAACAAATACATCTTTCATTACAGGTTTAAACACCAATTGCTCACTTCGAGAAATGTCCACTTTTACCCGTTTGTTATTGCCTTGTCCACCAAGCGGACCAATGTAACTGATGTGAAAATTGATGCCGCCATCTTCATGCTCGTTATTGTCAATAATTTCAAGCGGAATATTGGCTTCCTCTTTTATGAATTCAAATACTTCCTTGAACCAATCAAAAATCAGCTCGTTGGTTGTTTCGCTATTCACTAAGGTGAAATCAAGGTCTTCCGAAAAACGATAATCTTCAAAATATACTTTCTTTAAAACAGTCCCGCCTTTGAAAACAATTGCCTTTGAAAGTTGCTCATGTTTGGCAATACCAAACAGAATCCATGAAAGAATATAGTCCTTTTCAATCTGCTGGTCACGAACCCCAACAGCTCTTGCTTTTTGCTGTATTTCTCCGGGTTTAATCATGTGTAAATAGCAGATTTAATGGTTTCGGTTTCCAAATTTTGTTGAATGCTCCAACGGCTGTTTCGCTTGCCTGATTTGGGTAATTCAGTATCAAGCAACACATACGAAGCCGTTTTTAGATTTTGCAAGTCAGCAATAATTTTTGTGTTGATGTCAAGCATTTCCAAAATAAAACCTAATCGCTTTATCACCGCCTGCGAATCAAATTTCTTGGCGTATTCGAGTAGTGTGTCGTATTTGATTTTGTCTTTTGAGGTATAGATTGCTCTTGCTACTTCCACAATGCCACCTGCATAATCGGGTTTGAATAAGCAGTCTATAAATGTTTTTTCTAAATCAGAACAGAGCACTTTATTAAAACTATCAATCCAAATTTTCTTTGAACCGAAAAAGTGTTTCTCGTTGTGATAGATAAATTGAAAAGAAACTTCTTTTATTTTTATTTCTGATGGTCGTATTTGTTTTGATACAACGATTTGTTCTTTCAACGATGGCTGTGTAATCAGGTTGTGAATCTGTAAAGCCGAGTAATAACCAATGTAGTGTTTGGCATAATTCACTAAATGTTCTGTAACCAAATGCCAGTCGGGCATAAAGGTTTCCGCATTTTGCTCATAGGGTATGATGTAATAAACGCCTTCTTTCAATCGCATCAACAACCCCCTTTTTGTCATGTCGCTTAGTAGTTCTCTGACTGCACTTGCTTTAGAGTCGGGCAGGGCTTTGTATGCCAAAGAATAGTCAAAGCAATTCCTGTTCTGTCCGTTGAAATAGGACAAAAGCTCGTTGGACTGCGTTGAAATATATTTATTCTTCATAGTAACAATGTCAGGTTAAACCTGACAACAATGATACGAAAGATAATTTAAATAGTCGTCTAGTTTTGTTAAAATGTTATCATTCATAGTTAAACAGTCAGGATAAACCTGACAATTAAGATATGAAACATCATTATTTGTCGGTGCGATGGCAAAATTGGCTCTTTTGCAAGCTTGGGTTTATGTGTCGGCTTGCAGCTCTTTTAATTTTGCGAAGCGTTGGGATTTTGTTGTCCGTTGTCAGCACGAAAGTTTGTGTTTAGCACGGTCGCCATAGCATTACTGGTAACGTCAGTCTGTGAAAAAAATATTTTTTCAGTATTTACAAATGTAAAATAATTTCAATAATTTTAAGGGGAAATAAATAAAAAAAATGCCTCAAATACAAGGTATCAACCGAGAACAAATCACTTTTTCAAACCTTGAAAGTCAGATAGCAAAAGACAATGAGATTCGATTTATAGATGCATTTGTAGATAAGCTGGATTTAAAACAACTCGGTATTCAATCGCTCATTCAGAGGGAAAAGAAAAAAGCCGGGAGAGCATCTTTTGAAGATGCACTTTTTTTAAAACTGTATCTATATGCCTATTTAAACGGATTAAGAAGCAGTCGTAAATTAGAGAAAGAAGCTGTTCGTAATATTGAGTTGCAGTGGTTGCTCAAAGGACTTTGTCCGAACTATCATTCTATTGCCGACTTCCGAAAGATTAATGCTGTGGCACTAAAAAGCTTATTTAAGTTGTTTGTGTTGTTTTTGAAAGAAGCGGGCTTGATTGGTGGTAATGTGATTGCCGTAGATGGCACCAAAATAAGAGGGAGCAACAGTAAAAAGAATAACTATAACCCCAAAAAGATTGAAAGGCATCTGGCATATATCGAAGAAAAAACAGAACAATATTTAGAGCAGTTAGATAAAGCCGATAGGGAAGAAAACCAAGTCCAGAGTCTATCCATTAGTGATGTAGAAGATAAATTAGCCAAGCTGAAAACACATAAGATCAAGTACGAACAATTAGCCAAGCAACTAGAAGAGAATAAAGAGCCACAGGTAAGCACTACTGACCCTGATGCAAGAGCCCTATTGGTTCGAGGTGTAGTGGTAGAAGTAGGCTACAATGTACAAGCAGCCGTAGATGCACAGCACAGCTTGGTAGTAGCCACACACACCATCAATCGCAACGATAAAAATGCCTTGTACGATATAAGCAGCGAAGCCAAAGAGAATATAAAAGCAGAAGCCCTCACGGTTATAGCCGACAAAGGATATCACACCGGAAAAGAATTGCAATCATGTCAGGCAGCAGCAATAGAAACAATAGTAGCAAGGCAAGAGATAGTGAACAGCAACGAAGGTGGCACACAACCTGAGTACCTCATTCAACACTTTAAGTACAACCAGGAAACCGATACGTACACCTGTCCGCAAGGCGAAACACTGCATACCACAGGCAAATTGCATACAAAAAAGCGCAGTGAAGACATCTCCTATCAATTTAAAAAGTACCGAAGTACAGCTTGCAATACATGCCCTGTAAAACACCTCTGCACCGGCAGACAGGATGGTCGAAGGGAAATAGAACGCAGTGAATATGCCGAAGCGGTAGAGAGAAACAAAACGAACTATGAATCCAACGCAGAGTTATACCGCAAACGGCAGGAGCTAAACGAACATATCTTTGGCACAATCAAACGGCAGTGGAATTTGTATTACACCAATTTGAGAGGATTAAAAAAAGTGAATGGAGAGCTGGCACTCATCATGACTGTTTACAATATAAAACGCGCCAAGAACATCTTAGGCTTTGATAGACTGATGGAAGTGCTGAAAAATTGGACACCAAAGTATCCAGGAGGATATTTTTCAATTAAAAGTAGACTTCATCAGCCGCGGCTGATAAGCCAATATACGCCCATTAATTTTTTCCAAGAAAATATCGCTGCATAAAATCAAGCCATCTTAAAACAGAGAAGAGCACTTCTACATTAATTTTAAAAGCAGTATTTTAAAAGAAAATGACTTTTTTCACAGCCTGACGTTTTGCAGCTTTGCGAAGTGGCGGAGTTTATTTATCGAAGCACAAATGTTCAACTTTGCACAAATGTTCAATGGAATTACTGAAATTGAATTTAGCACTAAACCCGCCATTTTGCCAAACTGCTGTTATATGCCGTTTTTCTATTTGTCACGAAATGCCTTGTTCAGTTTTGCTGTCAATTTATAGAACTCTCCATAAAACTCATTTCCAGCTTTTGCCTTACTTTTAAATTCTCCTAGATATAAGTTTTTTAGTTGTTTCTTAGCCGATGCTGCTTCTTCCTTATTGTCTGATTGAAGCTGATGAACTAATTCGGTATTTGCTGTCCAAACTGCATTGCAAATACTGTCAGGAAGCAAACCTTCAATTGCTCTTTTGCCACCTTTGTCTTGTCCTACTTTGAAATAATCTTTTTCACTTTCAAATTTCAAACTTGTCAAGCTGTTTTTTACTTGACTAAAGGCGTCTAAGTCAAAAGTAATTATTAGTTTATTGTATTTTTCTTTAAGGAACTTCATCATTACGGTGTTATTGAGTGTCCCAAAACCATTGTATGGAAAAATTTCTCCGTCAAAATCGAGTTTGTTTTTACCGTGTTCTTCATTACGTAAAAGTTCCAAATATTCCTTGTCTGTATCACCTTCAACCAAAAGCAAAGTGCTTGATTGACTAAAAAACACATTTCTAATATTGTCAAATTCTGGACCTTCAATTCCAAGTGCTAATGCAAAAGGTTTTTTCCAATCAGGACCTGAAGTATCAACTTTAACTGTCTCTCTCAATTTCTTTTTATCAACCTTTCTTTCAAGCAAAATATTTGAAGTTGGGTCATCAAGACTTGAAAGTAAAAATGGACTGTGTGTTGTTGTAATGATTTGAATTTGAAATTCGGTCGCAAGGTCTTGAAGGATTTTACCAAACTCAGCTTGTGCAGACGGGTGTAAAAAACTTTCTGGTTCTTCAATTAAAACGATAGGTGCAATTTTTGATGAGTTCTCTGATGTTTCTAAAAATTTCTTGGCATTGAACAAACTTTTAAGAATAAGAGTTCGATTTTTAGTTCCGCTTCCCCAGCTATCCAATGGGATATCAAAGTCTTTCTCACCAAGAGAAATTTCATAAGGGACACGGTCAAAGTTGAAACCAGGAACAGTTAAATTGATATCATATTTTTCATTTAATCTACCAAGTAAGTCCGTCAAATCTTTTTTATGTCTTTCTGAAATTTTCTTAAATTCTTTTTGTAAAACTTCTCTTTTGCCTTTAATTGAAGTTCTTTCAGCCTGTGTGAAGTCGTCAAAATAACCGTGAAACCTTCCATAGTTTCTTGTAACTTCAGTTGAGTTGTGAAAGAGAAGTGTTTTTGAGTTTCTAATTTTTGATAGAACTTCTCTTGCAGGAAATTCTTCTAATTTCTTATTTTCAAAAATGATTTCTATTTCGGGTACATTCTTCTCTTTATGAAAGCGAACAGAAATTATTAAACAATAGTTGTCTTGTTTAGGTATACTGTCAGTATTTTCTGATTTGGCAAATGTCTCAATGAATTTTATTAGTCCGCTGTCTGTTAAGTTGAAAAGTCTAACGTGAATGCAAAATTCAATTGGTTGAGTTTTATCTGTTTTCCAAATTGTATAATCGTCTTTATGATTTACTTCAAAGTCCGAAGCATCTTCAAATGGACTAAGGTCGAAACCAAGAATACTTCTAACAGCTTGAATTAATGAAGATTTTCCAGCATTATTTTTTCCGCAAATTGCAGTATAGAATGTATTTACACTGATGTCAATGTTGTCAAGCGTTTTGTAGTTTGATATTTTTATTCTTTCAATTTTCATTTTGTTGCTGTTATTTGTATGCTCGATGTCGTTCTAAAATGGCATATAACTTGTTTATACCCGCTACATTGTTTCGCTTATTCAACATATTTTGGTGGATAAGCGAAACCGATTAGTGGATTATACCTAATGTAAAATTATTAAACAAAATTCTAAAGTTGTTCAAACAACATACAATTTATTAATTATACACTATCCACATTCTCTAAGAATGTCGTCATATCCATTGCCATTATTGTTTCTCTCGATTATTTCATTAAGAATATAAATCAAATCAGTCTCATTAGAAACAAAACTAAATTGACTTTTCGAATTGGGTGTTATTTGTCTAATTATTTTATTGTTTTCGAAATAATATCTATTTTCGGTTTTAATTCCATCTCTATCAACAATTATTTCATAAATAAAAAGCAAATCCATATTATTTAGATAAAATTCACGAGCAATTGTAAAGTCACCTACAACGTCTTCCGAAATTGTTATTTTATTTAGAATGTCCTTTTCATATCTTAAACTTAACCAACCACAGGATGATTTATATTCTTTATCAGTACAGTTTTTACAGCCATTAATTTTTGCATAAGCTGCACGTATTGTTTCAATTCTACTTAATTTAGGAGGAGAGTCAATATTAATGACATTTTCAGAGTCCAAATTTATAGGATTGCTATTTTCAGGTAATTTAAATTGTGATTTATTATATAAAAATATACTTGATATAATAAGAAGTAAACACGTAATCGAGAGTACTAGTAATGTGCTTTTATGTGAACTTTGCTTTTTTTCAATATTTTTCCTATTTAGCTTTGATTTCAATTTTTCAATTTCTTCTTTTTCCCTTTTTAATTCTTCAAACTTTGATTTATATTGGTCTTCACATATTCTCTTTGATTGACTTGCATAGTCTGAAGTTTTTGAATCATAATCCTTTTGTTTGGATTTTAATTGCTCCTCTTTTTTCTTTAATTCATTTTCCTTGTTTTTTAACAATTCTCTTTCCTTTTGAATTAATGTTTCATACTCCTTTCGTATTTGTTCTTCATAATTCTTAAAATTAAAACTCGAATTTTGTTTTGTAAAAAAAGTTAAATATTGAATGTCGTAGTACCTACGTTGAAGTTCATTTGATAGAATTTCAAAAGCTTCTTGTATTTCTTTAAACCTTTCTTCAAAAAAGATATCTCCATCGTTTTTGTCAGGATGAAATTTGACAGATAACTTTCTATAAGCTTTTTTAATTTCGTCTGAAGATGATGATTGTGTTACTCCGAGTATATAATAATAATTCTTCATTTTTCATTAAAAGTCTAAATCTGTCTAATGCTACAATGTGGTCTGTTAAAGTTACTACTCTTTTCATGCCAATTAACGATGGTTGACTTTTAGCATACCGAATGACAGGATTGAAAAGAGCTCTTACCGTTCACTCTCGAACATAATCTCAATTACAGCACTTTTCAAGCTATATTGCCAATTTATTTGTTATAGCCAGTGGTTCTTAGTTGTTCGTTAATTACTTGGCTAAAATTTGTCGCCATAATTTGTAAATGTTGTCAAATTCAATACCTGTGTTTGCAGGACTTGTGCTTGGTAAAGAAATATATTTTAAATCATTTTTCCTGTCAAAATACTTGTCGAAAAGTGCTTCGGATTTTGTCCCATTGAAACCAATAATTTTTAAATTCTTATGACATTCAATAAAGCCAACCAAGTCGTTTGGTTCTTCGTCTTCAATTGCACTGTCAAGGCTACCTTTTCTATTTGCTTTGTGGGCAACGTCCCAAACTCCAATTTTGGTTTTTATTAAAAGTTCCTTTTTGCCTAAATAGGTTAATGGCAATGTATTGTTAGTAATTGTCGAAATAATTTTCCAAAACCTGTTTTGTGGGTGTGCATAATATTCTCCAAGTTCAAGTGAACGATCGCCTGGCATTGTTCCTAAAATTAAAATCTCTGTGTTGTCCCAAACGAGAGGAGCAAGAGATTTCTTTGAATGAGAAGTTGAAGTTGTCCGAACCGAAGAGGCTGTAGTAAGTCTTTGAATATTTTTCTTGACAACTGTTGGTGAAGCTGAATTATAACTATCGTCAACAACTTTAATTACTCCAGCACGAATGAGTTCTTCCAAGTCAGCAACGGTATAACCTTTCTTTGAACTGTAGTCCGAAAAGTAAAAGCCGATGTCACGAATTCTGTCACGAATACGTTTCTGTTCGTCTTTAGTTGCAACAATTTTCTTATTGATGAGTCGTTTGATTTCATCAATCTCTGCTGTCGTGAATTTGTTTTTTCCTTTCATAATTGCTCGTCTATTTGATGTTAGCACTATCGCCATAGGGTTGCAGATAACTCGCTTATACCCTCCGCCAATACAACAACCGTATGTTGGCTTTGCGCCTTTAGGAGTGGGGGTTATCTAATAAACAAAGTTAATGATTTTTGTGCGAATTATCAAAATGACCAACTGCTTTCAAGTGACTTTTATGGCTTAATAGCTGTTTAACCGAGATTATGCATTAGGGTAAATTAATTTTGAATAAACGGTAATAATACCAGATATTTAGGGGTTTAAAACTTTCCACCATATGGGTGTTATAGATAAGATAGAATTTAGCGACCATCAAGTTAGTGCTTGGGGCGGCATGAAGATGATGAAAGACTTAGTTGACGGGAGTAAAATAAAGGATGAATTAGCAAAGCTTCCTTTACCTGATAAAGGCTCTAATCGGGGCTATGATCCGGTACAAATAATAGAGTGTTTTTGGACAAGTATTTGGATTGGAGCAGGTAGATTTAGTCATTCAGCCTATTTGCGCTTTGACGAAGTACTGAAACAAATTTTTGGATGGAAACAAGCTCCTTCACAGAGTACCTACAGTAGATTTTTTCACAAGTTTGACTGGAAAAGGAATACAGAAACCTTTGTTCCTTTATTTCAATGGTTCTTTAATCAGATACAATTCAATAATGTAACCTTAGACTTAGACAGTACAGTTATAACACGCTATGGAGAGCAAGAGGGAGCCAAGAAAGGGTATAACGCAAAGAAACCCGGCCGCAATTCTCACCATCCACTACTGGCGTTTATACCGGAAGTACGTATGATAGCTAATGCTTGGATGCGACAAGGAAATACAGGAGCAACCAGTAGTGCGAAATCATTTTTGGCAGAAACTTTAGAAATATTATGCAACAAAAAAGTAGGTTTAGTGCGTTGCGATAGTGGTTTTTATAGTCAAGATTTTTTGAGCGAACTCGAAGCAAAAAATCTTAACTATGTGGTAGCGGTTAAATTTTATCCAACGATAAAAAGAGAACTGAGAAGCTTAACAAAATGGGTGAGCATTAAAGACGGAATAGAAATTTGCGAATTTAATTACCAATCACCTGAATGGAAAGCTCCTCGCAGAATGGTCGCTGTAAGAAAGAATATTACCAAACTAAAAAAAGCAACAGGTCGCTTATTGCTTTTTGATGAGCAGATTTACTCTTACCGATATAGTCTTTATGTTACAAATTTAGATTTACCGGCTCAGCAAATATGGGAGATGTATAAGCAACGAGGCGATGCAGAAAACAGAATTAAGGAGTTAAAATATGACTTCGGATTAGAAACATTTTGTGCTACTAATTTTTGGGGAACAGAAGCTGCATTTAGAAGCATTTTAATGGCATATAATCTAATGGCTTTGTTCCGTCAATTAGTGCTCAAGCATAAGTCTCAAGCCACTTTAAGTACTTTACGGTTTAAATGCTTTGCATTAGGCGCATGGATTACAAAACATGCCAGAATAACAACATTAAAAATAAGTGCGACCGGTGAAAAAAGACGTTGGTTAGATGCTCTTTTTGATACGATACCTAAAATAACCGCTCCTTATTCTTTTTCTAATGCATAATCTCGGTTTAATGGTCAAAAGGTTGGTGACAATTTCACGCAGGTGGGGGACATAGTTATGGCACAGGGTATGCAGAAAATAAAATACTTAACGTACAATGTAAAAGTAAAAAGTGATAAGGTGAAAAGTGTGAAGCCCAAATAATATACAGCATCAAAATGTTCTATGCATCTGCGAATAGCCCTGATGGAGACCTGTATGATTTTTGTGCGGGAGCGGTGCCATGCACCGGGGCGACAGCAGGACAGAAACACTGATGAAGTTTCTGAAGCTTGTGCTCCAAAAAGTTATTTAATAAGGCGTCTAAAAAAATAGTATTCAGAAAAAAAGTACCCGGAGTGGTCCACCGCAGGCGGAGAACCCACACAAACGCTTTTATATTATAAAATTAGTGAAAAAAAAGTACCCGGAGTGATCCACCGCAGGCGGAGAACCCACACAGACGCTTTTACATTATAAAATTAGTGAGAAAAAAAGTACCCGGAGTGGTCCACCGCAGGCGGAGAACACACACAGACGCTTTTACATTATAAAATTAGTGAGAAAAAAAGTACCCGGAGTGGTCCACCGCAGGCGGAGAACCCACACAAACGCTTTTATATTATAAAATTAGTGAAAAAAAAAGTACCCGGAGTGGTCCACCGCAGGCGGAGAACACACACAAACGCTTTTACATTATAAAATTAGTGAGAAAAAAAGTACCCGGAGTGGGAATCGAACCCACACGGACGTTTAAGGTCCACAGGATTTTAAGTCCTGCGTGTCTACCAGTTCCACCATCCGGATAAAAAGGAACTTCAAAAAAAAAGTTACCGAAAAATAACAGCTAAGGTTTAACACAGGCCAACCGTTAGCTACTTGTGTGTCGGTAACTTTTGTTGAGAGCGGAAGACGGGGTTCGAACCCGCGACCTCGACCTTGGCAAGGTCGCGCTCTACCAACTGAGCTACTTCCGCATAATTGCTTGATATTTCAACACTTAAATCCCCGACTTCGTTAGAAGGGATTGCAAAATTATAAAAAATAAAATAAGAACAAATTTTTTACTTTTTATTTTTTGAAAGCAGCGTTTTTATCTCGTTCAGTTTAAAGAGTGCCTCCACAGGGGTGAGGGTATTGACATCGGTTTTAAGTATTTCGTCCCTTATTTGCTCTAAAAGTGGGTCGTCCAGTTGAAAAAAACTTAGCTGCATGGCGTCTTTGTCGGCCTGATGTCCGGCATTACGCAGCAACTCTGTGTTGCTATGTGCTTTCTCAAGCAGAGCAAGCATTTTTTCGGCTTTATTGATGACCTGTGGCGGCATACCGGCCATTCGCGCTACGTGAATACCAAAGCTGTGTTCGCTGCCACCGGGAACTAATTTCCGCAGGAAAAGTATTTTATTGCCCGCTTCTTTTATGGCTACATTGTAGTTTTTTATTCTGCTGTAGGTGTTGGTCATTTCATTGAGCTCGTGATAGTGTGTGGCAAACAGTGTTTTGGCACGCGCATGTTTAGACTCATGGATATAGTCGGCAATAGACCATGCAATAGAAATGCCATCGTAGGTACTTGTGCCGCGACCGATTTCATCTAACAACACCAGGCTGCGCTGCGTAATGTTGTTGAGAATGCTTGCCGTTTCATTCATTTCTACCATAAAGGTTGACTCGCCTGAAGAAATATTATCGCTTGCTCCTACCCGGGTAAAGAGTTTATCAACCCAGCCTATTTCTGCACTCTTGGCAGGAACAAAACTTCCGGTTTGTGCCATGAGTACTATGAGTGCCGTTTGCCTGAGCAGAGCCGACTTACCCGACATGTTAGGGCCGGTAATCATGATTATCTGCTGCGTTTGCTGATCTAAAAAGATAGCGTTTGGAATATAGGCCTCGCCAGGAGGCATTTGTTTTTCGAGTACAGGATGTCGTCCTTCTGTAATGGAAAGAACAAGGCTGTCGTTTACCACAGGACGTGTGTAGTTGTTTTCTAATGCAACATTGGCAAACGACAACAAACAATCGAGTTGCGACAAAACAGATGCATTGACTTGCAAGGGTTGAATATAGTTTTGTGTAAAACTGATTAGCTCTTGAAAAATTTCATTCTCGATAGTTGCAATTTTTTCTTCGGCACCCAATATTTTCTCTTCGTATTCTTTGAGTTCCGGAGTGATGTAGCGCTCGGCATTTACGAGTGTTTGTTTTCTTATCCAACTTTCGGGGACTTTGTTTTTATGTGCATTGGTGACTTCAATGTAGTAACCAAACACATTGTTGAAGGCAATTTTAAGAGAGGAAATTCCGGTTTGTTCTACTTCGCGCTGTTGTACTTTAAGAAGATAATCTTTTCCTGAAAATGCTATTTGTCTTAAATCGTCAAGTTGCTGACTGAAGCCTTTAGCAATGAATCCTCCCTTTGATGCAAGTGGTGGTGCATCATCAATAATGGCTTCCTGAATTTTTTGAATGAGCAGGTTGCAGGGATTGAGCTGTTCAGACAAAACATTAAACGTACTGTTGCCGGCAGCAGCAAGGTTATCTTTAATAGGTTGAATCTGAGATAAGGCACGTTTGAGTTGTACCAATTCGCGTGGGGAAATTCTGCGCAATGCAATTTTAGAAAGCATTCTTTCAATATCGCCTATATGCCGCAGTGCTGTTGCTGTTTTTCCTCTTAATGTTTCATCTAAGGTAAATGCTGCTACGGCATCATGCCTCTCTCGAATGGTTTTAATATCTTTTAAAGGAAGCAGTATCCACCTCTTGAGCAACCGCGAACCCATGGGTGTGACAGTTCTGTCAATTACATCAACTAAGGTGCGTGCATTTTCATGTGGCGAGGCTACCAGTTCAAGATTGCGTATGGTAAACTTATCGAGCCAAACATATTGTTCTTCGTCAATACGTGCAATGCCTGTAATGTGCGACAATGTTTGCTGCTGCATCTGTCCGAAATAATGCAAGGCAACGCCACAGGCCACAATCATTTCATCCATTTCCTGAATGCCGAAACCTTTGAGTGAATTGGTCTGAAAATGTTTGAGTAAAACTTCTTCTGCATAGTCTTTCTGAAAAGCCCACTGATCGAGTGTGTAGGTGTAGAAGCCATCGCCAAAGCGTGCAACAAAATCTTTTTGCATGGATTTCTGCAATACCACTTCGCTGGGCTTAAAATTCTGAAGTAGTTTTTCTATGTACGCATCTTTGCCACGTGCTGTAAAAAAAGCACCTGTAGAAACATCTGCAAAGGCCACACCTGAAATGTTTTCTGTAAGATGAACTACGGCAAGAAAATTGTTGTGTGTGTTTTCAAGAATTTTATCATTGTAGGTAACACCGGGAGATACCAGTTCTGTCACCCCTCTTTTGACAATGGTCTTTGTTGTTTTTGGGTCTTCTAACTGATCGCAGATGGCAACACGCTGTCCGGCACGAACCAATTTAGGTAGATAGGTGTCGAGTGCATGATAAGGGAAGCCTGCAAGCTCCATTTCTGATGCAGCGCCATTGGAGCGTTTTGTCAGTACTATGCCCAAAATTTTTGATGTCTTTATGGCATCCTCACTAAAAGTTTCGTAAAAATCGCCTACACGAAAGAGCAGTAATGCATCAGGATACTTTGCTTTTATGGCATTGTATTGCTGCATGAGCGGAGTTTCGCTTTTATTTTTTTCTTTTGTCTTCAATTGTAAAAAATGAAAAAGTTAACCGGCAGCGAAATGGGTCGCGCTTCGACAGAGGGGTTTAAGCAAATACAAAAAATTCCTGTTGTCATTATTCTTGAAAATATCAGAAGTGCACTAAATACAGGTTCTGTTTTCAGAACCTGCGATGCCTTTCCGGTAGAAAAAATTATTCTAACGGGCATCACGGCACAACCACCTCACAAAGATATTTTAAAAACTGCATTGGGCGCTACGGAGTCTGTAAACTGGCAATATTATTCTGATATTAAAGACTGTTTTACTGAACTTAAAGCAAAGGGTTATAAGATTTTTGCTGCAGAGCAGACAAGCCAAAGTATAGCTATGCCTGATTTTAAGCCTGCTCCTTCTGAATTATTAGCCGTAATTTTCGGGAATGAAGTTGATGGTGTAAGCAATGATACATTAGCAATGTGTGATGGGGCAATAGAATTGCCGCAACATGGCACTAAACATTCCTTAAACATTGCAGTGTGTGCAGGCATAATAATTTATGATTTGTTTCAGAAAATGAAGCCATAAAAAAAGCCGGACTAAAGTCCGGCCTTCCTTTAAATATCATTCCAATTATTTTGCTACTTCAAAATCAACTCTTCTGTTCATACGCTTGTTGCCTTTAGCAAGTTGTTCTTTCTTACCCAATGATGTGGCAGCAAGTCTTGAAGCATCAATACCATAAACTTTTACAAGATGGTTTATAGCAGCTTCTGCACGTTTCAAACCTAATTTATCATTGTATTGTTCTGATGCATCTACATCGCAATTTCCGACAACATTCAGTTTCAACTTTGGATTTTTTATCATCACACGTGCAACTGTATTCAATCTGTCGTGGTATGCTGATTTTATGGCTGATTGGTCAACATCAAAGAAGATTGAAGGCAACCAACCTGTAGCACTATTAGAAGTGATACCATCATTTCCATAAGAACCGGCAGGTGCAATTGTCATACCCTGGAAGTTAACTAAGTTTCCTTTAGGTGTGTTCGGCTCCATATCGCGGCTATCAGGAACACCATCGCCATCAGTATCAACCTCTAATCCATTGGCGTCAACTTTTGCTCCTTTATTAGAATAAGGATCAGAGTCCAAATTATCAGGAACACCATCACCATCGCTATCTAAAGCAGTACCATCACCATAAACTTTAACACCTTCAGGAGTTGAGTTGTCTTTGTCGAACAAATCAGAAACACCATCTTTGTCTTTATCGCCTGACATTACATCAATTCTGTCTTTCATATCAGACAAGTCGTTATATACTACTTCCATTGGGTTAACCCACTCCATCATAGCTTGCTTTTTGCCGAATGTGTAGTTTAATCCTAATTGGAAAAACGACCAGTTGTCGCTCTCAGTTTTTGAGTCATATACCTGATCTACTTTATCGTTTAGCGTCTTGTTGAATGTGGCAAGTAAGCCGATATCAAAACGTTTGATCTGATATTTAAACCCTAAACTCAAAGGTAAAAATCCTTCAGCAACCGAACCTTTTTTTACATAAACGGTTCCGTTGTCGAGATCAGTAACCTTGGGTGCATAGCTAAATATACCCAAACCAATTTCACCATAGAAGTGCAAACGCTTGTTACGTTGTAAGAAGCTGATGTTACCAATGGTGTAATTCAGGTTAAGGCTACCTTGATAAATTGGCGACTTAAACTTGATGTTTCTGGTAATCTGAGGGCTGGTAACTGCATTAGGAACTCTAAAAGTTGTTTTGTTTTTCTTGCCGCTTAGATTGGTATAATTACCGCGAACGTTTACCTGTACAGAGTGGCTAATCTGATAGCCAACTTTAAGACCGAAAACAGGGTCTTGGATATTCTTAAGAATGCTGTTGTTGTTTCCGGTTTTTTCGTTAAGGTCGCCCTGGAACCAGTTCAATCCTACAGTTATACCTGCTGACCATTTGTCAAAATCTTTGTTCTTTGGAAGGCCATATCTGGCAGATTCCTGAGCGAACGCAAATTGCGTAGCAGAGATTAAAAAAGCTGAAACGAGTAAGGTTTTTACTTTCATCGTATAGAGTGGTTTAATATTTTACAAAATTTTGTGGTGCAAGTATAACACAATGATTTTAAATATTAAAATTAATTATGAAGGAAATAAACAGATTTATTGACACTATTTGACGATTAGAACCTAAAACCTGCCTTTTCTATGGTTTCAATAATTTTATGAAAATCGCTTTTTTTGCGCACAAAATCAAGACCTTCTGTATTGATAATTAGGATATTGGAAGCCGCATTGGGCTTTTTCATAAAACGACCATAGGCATTATTGATTTTAAGCAGATACTCGTCTTTCATATTCTGCTCGTAATCGCGTCCGCGATTCTTGATATTTTTTTGCAACGTGGGTATCTCCTTTTGCAAATACACAATTAATTGTGGCAGGGGCAATCCTACGTTGAGCATCTGAAAAAACTGTTCAAAAAGACCATATTCATTTTTCTTAAGATTTGACTTGGCAAACAGCAGTGTTTTCTGAAACATATAGTCAGATACAATAGGAAATGGCAGTGTGTTTTTGTTGAAAAATGTTTTCAGTTGCTTATATCGTGCTGCCATAAATGACATTTCAAGTGGAAAAGCAAATTTTTCAGGGCTGTCATAAAACTGCTGCAAAAAAGTATTCTCTGCAAACTCTTCCAATATTAAATGGAAGTTAAACTCCTCGGCAACCATCTTAGCCAAAGAGGTTTTACCTGCACCAATGTTTCCTTCAATGGTTAGAAATTTATTTCTGTGCATATACAGGAAATTTTGTGACTTTCAATTCATCTTTGCACGTATCAAGCAGTTCCGCAATTCTTTTTCCAAAAACCGGATGTATAAAATCGGGAATAAGCTCTACAAGTGGCTCCAGCACAAATCGTCTTTCATGCAAGTGTTTATGTGGTATAGTAAGCTCGGGTGAACTGATGATGTCATGGTTGTAAAAAATAATATCGAGATCAATACTGCGCGGCTCCCATTGCTGTACCCGAACACGCCCACTACTTTTTTCAAATGATAACAGTTCGGCAAGCAGCACTTTTGCGGTTATAGAGGTATGTATTCTAAATGCTTGATTCAGAAAAGGTGGTTGTTGTTGATTGCCCCAAGGTGCGGTTTCATATACCGATGATGAATCAGTATTTTTTTCAGATAGTTTTTCAAGAAACATTGCCGCCTCAGTCAGATTGTGCAGTCTGTTACCTAAATTGCTACCTGCAAGTATAATTGCAATATTCTGAGGTGAAGCCATTTTGATTTTATAGCTTTGCAAAACTAAATTTTCAAACACATACAAGAACATAAAATGAAACAATTTCTGAAATATGTTTTAGCCACGCTTACAGGCTTGATACTTTTTTGTCTTTTATTCTTCTTTTTGTTTGCAGTACTGCTTGGCAATGCATTTAAAAAAGACGTTGTAACTGTTAAAAACAATTCTGTATTAAGGATAGAACTTAAAATGCCTATTGCAGAACGAAGCGACAACAATCCGTTTCGTAATCTGAATCTCACTACATTAAAAGCAAGTAAACAACCCGGTCTTAATGACATAATTGCCAATATTGAGAAAGCATCTAAAGATGAAAACATCAAAGGAATTTTACTTAACCTGAATAGTTTTGAAGCCGGCTATGCAACTGCAACAGAAATCAGAAATGCATTAGTACAATTTAAAAAATCAGGTAAGTTTATTTTTGCTTATGCCGAATATTATTCAACCAAAGCGTATTATCTGGCAAGTGTTGCCGACAAAATATATCTACACCCTGAAGGTGCAGTAGATTTTAAAGGACTCTATGCACAATTAATGTTTATGAAAGGCGCATTGGATAAACTTGAAATTGAGCCTGAAATTATCAGACATGGAAAATTCAAAAGTGCTATCGAACCATTTATTTTGGATAAAATGAGTCCTGAAAACAAAGAACAGGTTGCTACTTTTATCAATTCTATATGGGAAACTATTCGTGGTGAAATTGCAGAGTCACGAAAAATAAGCCGTGAAGAATTAGAGCAAATTTCTGACAGTTTAGCTGCAGAAAATGCAAAAGACGCACTTCGTTTAAAATTAGTTGACCAATTATGTTATAAAGATGAGTTAGAAAAAATTCTGGCAGAAAAATCCGGTGTTCAGGAAAATGATGTTAACTATATCAGTCTGAACAAATACAATGAAGCCGTTGTTAAGTCAGACAAAAAATTCACCACTGACCGCATTGCCGTAGTTTATGCCGTTGGTGATATTGTTAGTGGTAGTGGCGAAGCCGATCAGGTAGGTTCTGATAAGATAGCCGAAGCAATAAAGAAAGCACGTTTGGATGATAAAGTAAAGGCCATTGTTTTAAGAGTTAATTCTCCCGGAGGCAGCGCGCTGGCATCGGATGTGATATGGCGCGAAACAAAATTAGCCAAGGAGAAGAAGCCATTTATTGTAAGCATGGGCAACCTTGCAGCATCAGGAGGTTACTACATCAGCTGTTTAGCCGATACTATTGTAGCCCAACCTACTACTATTACAGGATCCATTGGTGTTTTTGGGTTGCTCTTTAATGCACAAAAACTGCTAAACAACAAATTAGGATTGACATTTGACACCTACAAAACCGGACCTTATGCTGACCTAGGTATGCCAACAAGACCTCTTGAACCTGCTGAAAGGAATATTCTTCAACGCAGTGTTGAAGATGTTTACAGTACCTTTATTGGACGGGTTGCTGAAGGCAGAAAAATGGAAACAGCAATGGTTGACAGTATTGGCCAAGGCAGAGTGTGGAGTGCTACCGATGCAAAGAGAATTGGTTTGGTTGACATTTATGGAGGACTGAATGATGCAGTTGCCCTTGCTGCAAAAAAAGCAGGATTGGACAATTACAGAATAAAAGAACTTCCTGAACAAAAAGATCCAATACAGGAAATACTTGAAGACATGAAAGGTGAATCGGAAAGTATGATGATGCCTGACTATATGAAAGAAAGTGTGAAGCTGATGAAGTATCTCAGACAAATTTCCGAACAAGATAAAATTCAGGCTAGAATGCCATTTGGCATTGCCGTTGAATAATAGACATCAACACTTTTATAGGAGTCAACTTAAAATTGACTCCTATAAAACTATTTTCTTGTGAGTGCCTTTATTTTATCCATTAAATCTTCATGGGTAAAGGGCTTGCTTACATAGGCATTCATTCCTACTGCAAAACATTTGTCAATTTCTTCTGCAATAACATTAGCCGTCATTGCCATAATAGGTACACTATTTAACGGTGACGGCATTTGCGTACGAATATAATGCGTGGTTTCATATCCATCCATTTCAGGCATGTGTATGTCAAGAATCACTAAATCGTAAGCACCTGATTTGAGTTTTTCAATAGCCTGCACACCATTATCTACAATATCCAATGTAAGATCAGGTATCATCATACGCAGGGTATCTTCAGCTACCATTTGATTAAACTGATTGTCTTCTGCAAGCAAAATTTTCAGATCTTTTCTTATTTCAGAATTTACCGGAACAATGTTTTTACCATCAGCAGGCATTTCATTGGTTGCTAACAATGGCAATTTTACGATAAAAGAAGAACCTTTGCCTTGTACACTTTCAACAATTAATTGGCCATTCATTAATTCAATCAGTTGTTTGCTGATGGCAAGACCAAGGCCTGTTCCGCCAAATTTTCTTGTAGTATCTGCACTTTCCTGAGTAAAACTTTCAAAAATGTGTTGAATTTTATCCTGCGCAATGCCAATGCCTGTATCAACTACGCTAATGCTGATACCGTTTGATGTATCTTCTACCGGAGCCACTTTAATTGTTACTGAGCCGTTTTCAGTAAACTTAATGGCATTACCAGTAAGATTAATCAACACTTGTGTTATCCTTACCGGGTCGCCAATATAATTTTCAGAAAGTGCTTGATTATAATCCACATTAAATCCAAGACCTTTTTCTTCAGCTTTAACTCTTAATGACTCATATACATGGCTTACTTTTTCGTGCAGGTTAAAAGGAATTTCTTCAATAGTAAACTTGCCGGATTCAATCTTTGAAATATCAAGAATATCATTGATGATGACCAACAGATTGTCGGCACTTGTTTTTATAATTCCAATATACTTTGACTGTTTTTCGTCAAGTTCAGATTTATGAAGCAGGTTGACCGTACCTATAATGGCATTCATTGGAGTCCTTATTTCATGACTCATATTAGCCAGAAACTGCTGTTTTAGTCTTTTTGATTCTTCGGCCTTGTCCTTTTCCAGGACAGCAATTTCTTTCTCTATAATGGTTTGCTGCAGTGCTTCCTGCGCTTTTAAACCTTGTTTAATTATTTCAACCTCACTCAACCCTTTTCGCAAAGTGGTGTCGAGGTCGGTCATGTCAATGGGTTTGGTAATAAAATCAAAAGCTCCACTGTTCATGGCTTTACGGATATTATCCATATCACCATAAGCAGAAATCACTACTGCTTTAGGTTGAATGTTATTTTCTTTAATCTGATTCAACAAGGTCAGTCCATCCATTATAGGCATATTGATGTCTGTAAAAACCAAATCTATATCAACATCTTCTTTTAGCTTCTGTAGTGCCTCTTCGCCATTATGAGCAAAATCAAATTGCAATTCGTTGTTCCTTATCTGAGAACGAAACCGCTGCTTGACTAAAAGTTCAAGATCAGGTTCATCATCAACTACCAGTATTTTTTTTGCCATAACTATATTGCTATCACTCTTGCCATTTTCATTTTGAGGTCATTAAAGTCAACCGGCTTAGTCACAAAATCATCAACACCTTTCGATTTGGCTTCATTAAAATTCTTATCATCACCATAGGCAGACACCATAATTATCCGCATAGCCGGAAATTCGGCTTTAACCTTTTCAACCAACTGAAGTCCGTTCATGCCGGGCATATTAATATCCGACAAGATCAACAAAACATCCATGGGATTAATGTTGTGTAGATAGTCTAAAGCGTCTTCGCCACTAAATGCAAAGTGAAGATCTATATGCTTCTCTTTTAATTCACGTCTGAACTTCAACCTGAATAACAGTTCAACATCACGTTCATCATCTACAATCAGAATTTTTGTTTGCATGATATTTTTTTTATAGTTGGGGCAATTCAATAACAAACTCAGATCCACTACCTTTATGAACATTCACACTAAGCATACCATAATGACCTTTGGTAATGATATCATAACTTAAAGACAAACCCAATCCTGTTCCTTCACCGGTAGGTTTGGTTGTAAAGAATGGCTGGAATATTTTATCTACAATATCATCAGGTATTCCACCGCCATTATCGCTAATGCTGATATAAACTTTGTTTGCGGCTTTCCACGTTCTAAGCCGAACCTCAGGATGATATGTCTTATCTGACTTTTTTCGTAATTGATTTACTGCATAGAATGCATTATTGAAAATATTCAACAGAACGCGACTTATATCTTGTTGAACAACACTGAGCTTTGGGAGTGAAGCATCTAACTCAATCATGTTCTTACAGCCGAAATTACTATCGTTTGCACGAAGGCTTGTGTAGGCAAGGTTCATAACATCTTCTGCCAGTTTATTGATGTCTGTTAATACTTTCTCCGCTGTTTGCGAACGACTATGCATAAGCATACTCTTAACAATACGTTCTGCACGTTTACCATGTTCATTTATTTTTTCCAGGTTGGTTTTTATATCATGAGAAATTGACTTCCATTCTTCTTTATCTTCGGTAGCATTCAACTCATCAATAAGATCTTGCGACAATTCAGAAAAATTATTGACGAAGTTAAGAGGGTTTTGAATTTCATGCGCAATACCAGCAGTAAGCTGACCCAAAGAAGCCATCTTCTCTGCATGAATCAGTTGCGACTGTGTGTCTTTAAGCTCCTTCAGGGCGCGTTCAATCTCTAATGATTTCTGCTCTGACTTTTCTTTCTCTTCCCGCAATTCGGCTGTTCGCTCCTGTACTTTTTGTTCCAAAATCTCATACTGTTTCATGAGCGTTCGTGTACGCCAACGAATGTAGGTTATGGTTAATCCAACGAAAGTAAGACCCGATAAAATATAGAACCACCAGGTTTTCCAAAACGGAGGTTTGATGATGATGATGATATACGTTCCATCCTGATTCCAGATTCCATCGTTGTTACATGCTTTCACTCTGAACTTGTAAGTACCGGGGTCAAGATCTGTGTATTGGCGGTCACGCTTACTGCCACAGTATGTCCACGATTTTTCAAGACCTTCAAGCATGTAGGCATATTGATTTTTTTCGGGTAGAATGTAATTTAAAGCAGCATATTCAAATGAAAAGAAATTTTGATTGTAAGTTAACTCAATAATATTTTTGGACATAATTATCGTGTCCATAAAATAGGGCTTTTCAAAAAGATAAAACTTAGTGATAACTACCGGAGGTATGTAAGGATTATCGCGGATAGCTGAAGGTAAAAATCGATTAATACCACTGATGCCACCAAAGTAAATTTTACCATCTGCAGTCTGTGTAAATGCCCCCGGATTGAAACGATTAAAAACACCATCTTGTTCGTCATATATTCTCATGGTGAGAATAGAGTCTGAAGGTGCAAGTTTCATTTTGCAGATTTGATTTCCTGTAGTAAACCAAATATTTTTCTCTACATCAGAAATAATGTTAGTTACATTATTATTGGGGATTCCGTTGGTTTCTGTAAGTGCCGTAAAACTTTTCGTTGCGTAATTGAAAATATTTATTCCACCGCTATAAGTGCCTACCAGCAATTGTTGATTTGAAAAACTGTAAATTGAGTTGATATAATTGCTGCTAATTGTAGTATTGCTTCCCGGTTTTGATTCAAATGCAGTTATTGAATTTGCAGATATATTCAACAAACACAATCCACCTCCATAGGTGCCTATAAACAAGTTGCCATTGCCGTCATACTTTAATGCTGTAATGATATTGTTGCTTAGTCCTTTATTATCTTCTTTACGAATACTTGAAATTTTATCAGTTTGTCTGTTAAGTACGCAAAGGCCACCCCCGTAGGTACCAATATAAATATTTCCGTTTTCGTCTTCGGCAAGTGATCTGATATTACTATTGGTTAAACCATCAGCAATTTTATAGCTTCGAACAACTCCCGATTGTGGATTGATAGATGTCAGCCCGCCATAAGTTCCTGCCCAAACAATTCCGTTTCTGTCTTTGATTAGGCAAAACACACTGTTGTCTGCAAGTCCGTTTGCCGTACTATAGACTTGTTTAATGCCGCCCGTTGGTTCTTTAACAACTACACCTGTGCCTAATACACCCATCCACACATTATCCTCTTGGGGTAGAAAACAAAAAACATTCTTATTAGGAATTACATTACTCAATGGATCATCAGGCAAGGGCAACTCTGTTTTAAAACGCATCAGGTCTTCTTTGTAGTAATCAAGACCATTGTCTGTTCCAATCCAAATTATGCCGGCTTTATCACGATATACTGTCCAAATACTATTGCTACTGATAGAAAAAGGGTCTGTTTTGCTATGTGTAAAAGACGAGTATGTAGATACATTACTGTCAAAAATTATCAAACCTCCTCCAATTGTTCCGGCAATAATACTTCCATCCAGGTCTTTATTGATTCCAAAAACAGAGTTGTTTTCAAACTTGCCCAAATTGGTGTAATGAGTAAAAGAGCGGTTGTCTGTTCGCATAGCACTCATACCACTATTGAGGGTGCCTATCCAAATCTTATTCTGAAAATCGGCATAAAGACAGGTAATGCTGTTTTCTAAAGGAGAGTTTGTATTTGCAGGGTCATGGTTTATGATTGTAAAATTTCCGGTTTGATTACGATCGGCAATTGCAAGTCCGTTATCCGTTCCAATATACATTACACCATTCTTATCCTTTACTATAGCCGTAATATTATTACTGCAAATAGAATTCGGAATTGCTTTATTAGCAGTAAAATTTTGCCATTTACCAGTTGAAGTATTTAAGAGGTTGATGCCGCCACCAGCTGTGCCAACCCACAAAACTCCTGAAGCATCTTCTTCCATGCAGGTAATCTGATTGCTACTTATGGCGTTTCCTTTGGTATTTGTTCTAAAACTACCGAAATGTTCGGTTTCAATATCGAAAAAACTAAGTCCATCATCAGTACCTATCCACAACTTTCCATTATGGTCTTCAAACAAACAACGGATGCCATTGCTGGAGACAGAAGTTTCGTCAGATGGATTGTGCTTATAGACATCAATTTTATAGCCGTTATAGCGGTTTAGTCCATCTTCTGTGCCAATCCAGATAAAGCCAATTTTATCCTGAATGATGCAGGTAATTCTGTTGTGCGATAGTCCGTTTACAGTATTAAGATGCCTGAACACATCACTTTTTTGTGCAAAAGCATTGATGGCTATTAGGAAAAACAGCCAAAAAAGGTGGGTGACTTTTTGAATTGCTTTTGAAAGCATGGGTTCAAAAATAGGATTTATTGTTTAATTCCCGTACCATGACAAACTTTACAATTTGCCCATGCTGCCGGCTTAACTACTTCTGACACTGTGTAGGTAACAAAATTTCTAGGCCCTAAACCATTACTGATATCTTTAACAATAGAGCGGTTACGTTTAACCTCCGGCTGTAGAATTTTTCCTTTACCTTTACAGATAGGACAAGGGATTTTGGCAATGGTTGGCTCAGAAACTTTAGGTTCTTCTTTTTTCTCCTCAGGAATCTTTGTCACATTCTTATTTTCTTCAGGCTCAGGTTTTACGTTCTCCTTGTCTATTACTTTCGATTCTCCCACTGCCCTTCCGTTTTCGTACATGGTAACTGTTTCTTCACCCGTCTCATCAATATATGTTCCTTCGCCATTAAATACATTATTTAAAAAAGTTCCTTTGTAACGATCGCCTGTGGCATAAGCATACACACCACTTCCACTGTACAATCCATCTCTGAATTCACCGGTATAGACATCGCCATTTGAATAATAACAGGTACCTTGTCCATTAAATAAATCATTTCTGAACTGGCCTATATAAGTACTGCCATCGGCAAATATGAAAATACCCGAACCATTGTAAACGTCATTAATAAAATCACCACTATAGCGACTACTGTCATTATAATAATAAGTGCCCTTTCCTGCTTTTTTTGAGTTAACAAAATCACCTTCATACCAATCGCCATTTGCATATCTCCAGGTTCCTTTACCCTGCACCATGTCATCTACAAACTGTCCTGTGTAGGTACTTCCATCGTTGAATGTAAAAGTTCCACTTCCATGCTTGCTGCCTTCAAAAAAATCGCCAATATATTGGTTGCCGCTGTTGTAAATATAAATGCCACGACCATGAAATTGATCATTTACAAAATCACCTGTATAGCTGTTTCCATTTCTGTAACTGTAGTTACCTTTCCCATTCAACCTACCTTGTGTAAAATCTCCTTCATAACGATTTCCGTTTCTGTAATTCATTACACCTTTACCATCCGGGCTACCATTTTTAAAAGCACCTTCATAACGATTACCATTCTTATACAGGTAAACGCCTGTGCCATTTACGCAGTCTCCACTTTGACAGCCTACAATATTGGTTGCACGATTTAATGTGTCTGACTGTGAAAAAACAGCCAATGGCATTAAAACGAACAATATATTATATAACAGATTTCTTAATATCTCCATTACTTTGTTTTAAATCAGGTGGTGTAATCAGCGGCAAAGAAATTGTAAAAACTGTTCCAACACCCTGTTCTGACTCAAATTTTAATTTTCCTCCATGTTGTTTTTCAATAATGTCGAAACTTACTGACAAACCAAGCCCTGTACCTTTACCTGTTGGTTTTGATGTAAAAAACGGATTATAAATTTTATCCTTGATGGCATCAGGTATTCCTGTGCCATTATCAGTAATTGCAATTTCAAGAAACTGTCCGGCAACATGAGTTGTAACACTTACCTGAGGTTTATATTTTATTTCCTGCTTATTGGCATTTGATTTTACAGTACGCTCATGAACTGCATAAAATGCATTATTAATAAGATTGATAATTACCCTTCGCAACTCCTGAGGTAAAACTTTAATTGCTGGGGCTGTTACATCAAAATCTTTTTCAATGTGACAATAAAAATCTGCCTCTGTGGATTTCTTGCCATGAAAAGCCAATGCCAAAGATTCATCAACAAGAATATTAATATCTGATAGCTCTTTTTCGGCTGTTTTACTTCGGCTGTGCAACAACATACCTTTAACAATAGAGGAAACTCTTCCACCATGATGATTGATACGTTTGAGATTCGATTTCAACTCATCAAGTAAAGCTTCATCTTTGTTTTTTATATAATCATCAATCATGTCCATGCTTAAAGTAGAAAAGTTGTTTACAAAATTCAGTGGGTTTTGAATTTCGTGGGCAATGCCTGCCGTCAGCTGACCTAAAGATGCCATCTTCTCGGATTGCACCAACTGCTCCTGTGTTTGCTTTAGTTGTTCATGCGCCTGTCGCAACTCCTGATGTGCCTGCCTGAGTTGTTCTAAAGATTTTCTTTTAAGTCTATAGCGGTTTATCAAAAATATGATTCCCAAAACAATCAATCCCGAAATACCTAAAAGTATATTTCTAAACTCTTTTTGTTTGCTGATTTGCAATTCTTTTTTTGCAAGTTCGGCTTCTTGTTTTATTTTTTCTCCTGCAATTTTATCCAACTCCAGCTCCTTCAGTTTTTTTTGCGCTTCGGCAAGAGTTAACTCTTCTAAAGCTTTCTCCTTATTCTGACGTTCAATGTCAAGGGTAGTTAATTGTTGACTAAGCTCATACTCCTGCCTCGAAACTATATTGTTTTCGTTACTGGCCGATTGACTTAATAAAAACAGAATTTTTTCTTTTTCTGCCTGCAATGCTGCTGTTTCTTTCACAACTGTTTCGCTGGCTTTTAGCTGCCTATATAACTCATGATAACGGTCGGCTTTTGTAAAATCATTATTAAAACTGCTTATAGTGACAATTTTAAGATATGTGTCTTTTAACAATTTTTGTAAAAGAACGTTATCTCGAAACTCCAAACTTTGTTTGAAATAAGTTACAGCCTTCAAATAATCATCATGTTTGAGATAACATAATCCCAAATTTCGAGTAGCCAATGCCTGAAATGTTTTATTATTTAACTTGGTGGCATACTTTAATTGTTGCAGATAATTAACTGATGCACTACTAAATCGTTTGGCAACAAGATCAATGTCTCCCATACGTTCAAACAGATAATATTGTTGAAGCAAAAAGTTTTTGTCTGAAAAATAATGCCATGCACTACCGAGTAATGTCTTTGCCGAAACCGTATCAGCATGTTGAAGAAAAATCAAACCTGCCATTGCCTGTACGTAGGCCTTTATTTGTGCTGAGTTGGTTAAATCTTTTTCAAGCAATTCATTATAAATAGTGAATGCCTGCTCGTGACGGCCTGCAACATCAAGTGCAAATGCATACTGTGCCATAGCTGATGCTGCATCCTTATGCTGCGGCTTATGATTAACTGCTATTTGCAAAAATTTCAAAGCCTGAATAAAATCACCATTGAGCAGATTATAGTATCCGGCATTATTGGCGAATTGGAAAATTTCCAATTGTCGTTTGTTCATCATTGCATCGTCTAACAATTTTTCGGCAGACTTTAATGCAACCGGGTCAGCAGTTACAGTTACAAAAAATGGTCTTGAAAAAACAGGTAAATCTTTTCGGTCAAATACAGAATAAAATTGTTTTGCATCACCTTTAACAAGAGCGCAAACGAGACAAAAAATAAAAATTAAAACTTGCTTCTTCATCACCGCAACGAATGCCAAATGTATTCAATTTTTATCAATTGACATTACCCTTTACATTCTTATTGCCTAAGCTTAAGTCCAAACCGGAATGAATAAAAAGGACTGGCCTTGCCATCATAACTACAAACAAAATCTGCCCGTATTGCCCCGAGTTTTTCTAATCCAACAGTTAATTCATAATGGCTTTTTAATTCAGCAACCTTCAGGAAGTGAAAACCTACAACTTCATTCAATTTCAACTTTCGGATCAACGGAATTTTGTTGGTGATAAAACGATTTAGATTGTATTCTGCATGAATAGCTAAAGCATTTCTTGTGGTCGAATATTTATAATAATCCAAATACGCAAAATCTTCAGCTCTGAAATCAGAAACGATTGTTTTATTGCCTGCAAAATGAAAAAAGTCGGGAAAAGCAATAGCCTTTTGATTGACAAAACGATAAAACCTGCAATTGTAAACTAAATAACCCAACATACCGAAATCTATCTGATGATTGAATCCTGTTTCAAATGAAAGATAATCTGTCTTACTGCTCATTACATTACTGAATGCTTTATTGACCTGCACAAAAAACAAAGGCCACCCTGATTCTTCTCTTACTTTTCCATCCGGCCTTGTAATGTACTTCGTAAATGGCGAGTAGGTTAATGTGAGCTGTGTGTTAAAATAATGGTGAGGAGTAAATAGTTTTATATCGTAGTCCGGACTTAATGGGTTATTGGAAGTATAGGTTCTGTTTTTAAAATTCTTCCAGGTATAATTTGAAGTGTTTGACAAAACGTTTCTCCGACCATATTCAATTTCTCCAGTAGCATTAAACCCATTAAACCATTCTCTTCCATAAGCAATTTTTAAAAATTGTTTCTCATAAATTTTTAAATAATTACGTTCTGCCCATAGTGTATAAAGCATGTTAACTAAAGGTTTAACAGGATTTGTGTTGTTTAGTTCATTAACAGCAGTGCCACCTTCAACAGAAATTGTATTATCGCTAAAGCGGTTGAATAAATATTTAAAACCTGCATTTGCATTCCAATGCGTATTACTAAATCCATATCGTGTATTGGTAAAAACTGTCAGGCGTTTTCGGTTAGGTAATCGTTTAATAAACTCTGTGTTTAATGCAACATTCCAGCCTTCAACAGTATTAAACGAAAATGTATTTGCAATGGGTTTAATGGTATAAGTCATTTCTCGGTAACTATGTCGGTAAGAATATCCGGCAAGCAAAAAATTAAAAACCGAAAATCTATTATTAATTCTATCCATACTGTCTTTATACTGTTTACTTTCTCGTATTGTAGCCAAACTATCTTTCTTGAAATAGTCTGATGTTTCATCCTTCGTAAGCGGTATTGGCCTAATACTATCCCAGTATGCAGAATCTTTCTTGTTGGCATCAGGACTGATTTTCAGAATTTCAGCAGAAAATGTTTTAGCTGGAAAAACAGGATTTATTTTAAAGTCAGAAAAGTAACCTACATAATTACCGCCTCCCTGAAAGCCAAGAATCCTGAAACTAAAATCGAATAAATTAGTCACAGGCAGCCAAACATTATTTTCAACAGGAACAAACGACTGCTTTATGCTGAGAGTGTCTAAAAACTCAATGCCTGCATCGCGAGTAAGAAAAAGATCAACAAACTGAAATCGCCATAAATCATCAACTATATATACAACACCCCTGAACACAGGGTCGTTTTGTCTTCTTGGAATTACCTCAATTTTATGAATAAGCCTGTCGTTCTCTACAACCGAGCCAAGTAGTTTATAGCGGTAATAAAAGAAAGCATCATTGGCAACTGGTGACACAAATCCTTTGGAAGAGATACCTTCTGACATGACTCGGTTTTCATAAAAATTAAATTGCATATCGGAAGCTTTGTTGTAGCTAAAGGCTTTATTGTTGCCACTAAAACGAGATGAAATCATTTCCTCTCTTATTCTTCCCGGTTTTTCATAGCTGTATTTTGAAACCGATTCACTTAAATAAAATATGCCTGTTGTTGAATCAACCATACCTCCGAAATCAACAACCTTACCAAGAAATTTTTCAGGGTACTTATTTAATTTTTGCACTCCTTTTATATATACATTGCATGTATAGGCATCAACTTCATTCAGATAACTTTTTCTTTTAGCAATAGCTTTTCTGATGTATTCATAGGCAGGGTCTTCTTTATTGTTGGTAACGGCTACCTCTTTTAGCGCGTAAAGCTCCTCTGTAAGTTCAATCTCAATTTGTTGTTTACCTGCACCAACTTCAATTTGCTTACTGAATTGCTTATAGCCCAGATTCTGACAATATAGTGTGTATTTGCCAGGAGTTAATTCCATTTCAAATATACCATCACTGCTGCTGGTGGTCCCTACAAAACCGGGTTTCACATATACATTGGCATAAGCTACAGGCTTGTGATTTTTATCTTTTACGACACCGGATACAATACCCTGAGAAAAAACAGTTGAAACAGAAATATTAACAAACAGAAACAAGTAAAATAATTTACGCATCACAACAATAAATAAAAAATTTACGGAGGCTAATGTAAAAATTTAAAACTTGGTTTCAGGCCGCTTCCTGAACCTTAATCTTTTGTGTCCGGAAAAATGACCTAAGCATGTGTTTCATAATAGCCATAAAACGAATTCTGCGGAAAGGAAAACGCCAATCAACAATTAACGCCTTTGAAAGAAAATAAAAACCGTCCTTGTTTTTGCCTTCAAGCATGAGATGTAATGCAATAAAAGAAAAACATTCACACTGAATCTGATTAAATTGTTTACCTATATACTGCATAAAATGTTGGTCAGCTTGCAGATGATCTAACAGAAACATGTTTCTGTTAATCATCTTTATAATGTCGTGTGAAGCCATACTACGCTGTTCATGGTCAATTACTACACTGGTAATTTCAGGCACATAATGTATTTTGAAACGCGAGGACAAGGAAAGCCATAAAGCATAATCTTCAGTACCTGAAAGAAGGCGACTCTCACAAAAGGGGAATTTTGCTGCAATATCTTTTCTGATAATTACAGAATTACAACTTAAAACATTTCCTTTTTTGATTAGCATTTCACCAATATTATCGGAATGTGCTTTGAGAGCATCCAACTCCTGTCCATCAATTGTTTGATAAACGTAGTTCAGGTGAAAAATTTCAGGGTTGTCCAACTTTTTAATATAATGCAGCGCAGTAGAAATATGATTATCATAGGCTAAATCATCTGAATCAAAAAAATTAACATACCTACCTTTGGCAATTGATGCTCCATAATTGCGTGCAAACCCGCGCTCGCTATTAACTATTCTATGATATGTTACTTTTGGATGCTTATAAGAAGTAAAATATTCCTCTGTTTTATCGGTACTGCCATCATCAACAATCAGAAGTTCAAAATCATCTGACTGTTGATTCAGAAATGATTCAATTGTTTTTACAACAAAATTCAACCTGTTATAGGTCGGGATGACTACAGAAATGGAAACCATAAGAAAAAGTAATGCAAAATTACAGCAAGCCTTCTGAATTCAAGCATTTCTTAAAAAAAATTATCAGATAAATGTTAACCTATTAAAAATTAAAGCAAACAGATTTTACCTATTTTTGAAACCATTAAGATATGAACCATAGACCAACAGAATTTACAGAGAGAAAAAAGGGAGCTATTGAAGTCATTTGCGGCAGTATGTTTAGTGGCAAAACTGAGGAGTTGATTCGCAGGCTGAAACGTGCACGTATTGCCAAACTTAAGGTTGAAATATTTAAACCTTCTGTTGATCAACGCTATCATGAAAGCAACATTGTTTCACACGATTCCAACTATATTCCTTCATCGCCTGTTCAGTCATCCTCTCAAATACTTTTGCTCACAAACGATGTTGATGTTGTTGGCATTGACGAAGCCCAATTTTTTGATATGGAACTGCCTAATGTTTGTCTTAAACTGGCGCATCAGGGAATCAGGGTAATTATTGCAGGTTTGGATATGGACTTTAAAGGTGAACCTTTTGGACCTATTCCAAAACTTATGGCAATAGCAGACTTTGTTACAAAGGTACATGCCATCTGCATGGATTGTGGTGACCTTGCCTTATTTTCATACCGTACTATTTCTAATGATTCCCTCATTGTTTTAGGTGAAAAAGAAAGTTACATTCCGCTGTGCAGAACTTGTTATCATAAAAGGTAGTTGTTACTAATCTGATGCCTTTTCAAAACTTAATTTTGTAAGCTATTCAATATTAAATTATGTACACCATTACAGAGGCTGCATCCATTTTAAATGGAAAGATGGTTTTGAATGTAAACGATTGTCAGACTTTCCGCTATCTGCTAACAGACAGCCGTCAAAGTGGTGTAGCCGGTGAATCTTTATTTTTTGCTATTAAAGGCGACCGTCATGATGGTCATTTATTTATTAATGACCTTATCAGAAAAGGCGTAAAAAACTTTGTTGTAAGCGATACACCTGTTTCACAAAATAAAGAAGCCAACTTTATTGTGGTGGAAAACACGCTTGATGCGTTACAAAAACTTGCTTCATTTCATCGGAAAAAATTTAACCTGAAAACAATAGGAATAACAGGCAGCAATGGCAAAACTATTATCAAAGAATGGCTTTGTCAATTATTGCAATCTGATTTCAACATTGTTCGAAGTCCGAAAAGTTTTAATTCACAAACAGGAGTTCCCTTATCTGTTTGGCAAATTAATAATGAGCATAATCTGGGAATTTTTGAAGCCGGAATTTCAACATCAGGCGAGATGCAGAGGCTAGAAAAAATTATTCAGCCTGAAATAGGAATTTTCAGTAATGTAGGTGAGGCCCACAGCGAAAACTTTTCTACACTTGATGTTAAAATACAAGAAAAATTACTGCTATTCAAACATTGTAAAACCCTGATATATTGTAAAGACTATTCAGGAATACATAATGCTGTAATGCAATCGAGGTATCTCGAAAACGGGCTCCAATGTTTTACATGGTCTCGAAGAATAAAATCCGATTTACAGATTGGCAGAATAGAAAAACAAAACAACAGCAGTACCATTCAGGGAATCTTTCAGCAGAAGTTTATCAGGATAGAAATACCTTTTACTGATGATGCTTCTATTGAAAACGCTATTCATTGCTGGGCTATGCTGCTTTTTTTGGAAATAGAGCAAGAAATAATTGCTGAAAGAATGCTTTTGTTAAGTCCTGTTGCCATGCGATTAGAGATGAAACAAGGGATCAACAATTGCTCCATCATTAATGACAGTTATAATTCCGATTTAGGGTCGCTGCAGATTGCCTTAGATTTTCTAAATCGTTTTCAACAGAATAATAATACAGGACTAACTAATTCAGGTTTACGTAAGACTGTTATACTTTCAGACATTCTTCAAAGCGGACGTAATGAAGATCAACTGTATGGAGAAGTGGCAGAAATGATTCACTCAAAAAAAGTTGACAGACTTATTGGCATAGGACCGGCAATTTCGCGACATGCAGAAATATTTAAAACAGAAAAAGTTTTTTTTGCTTCAACAGAGAAATTTATAGAACAGTATTCTCCCGGTTTATTTGTAAATGAAATCATATTATTAAAAGGTGCCAGGGTTTATGGATTTGAACAGATTTCAAGATTGTTACAACAAAAGGGTCATGAAACTGTTTTGGAAATAAATCTGACTTCAATGATTCATAACTACAACTTCTACAAAGCAAAGCTCAAACCGGAGACTAAAATCATGTGTATGGTTAAAGCATTTGCTTACGGTAGTGGCAGTTACGAAGTTGCTAATACACTACAATTTCACAGAGTGAACTATCTGGCAGTTGCCTATGCAGATGAGGGCATTGAACTTAGAAAAAATGGAATAACTGTTCCTATTATGGTGATGAATCCACAGGAGCAGTCTTTCGATAAAATGATTGAATATCATCTGGAACCGGAGATTTATAGTTTTAGAATTATGAGTAAGTTTAGTGAATCTGTAAAGCGAATCCGAGTTTACAATCAAAATCCATTCCCCATACATCTAAAAATGGATACAGGCATGCACAGGCTTGGTTTTGAAGCAGACGATCTGAATGAACTTGTAGTTCGTTTAAAAAACAGCAAACATCTTAAGGTAGAATCTATTTTTACACATCTTGCCGGAACAGATGAAGCAGCACTCGACTCTTTTACACTGGAACAGTTTCAGCGATTCAAAAACATGTCTGATGCTATAAAAAAACATCTTCAGCACAATGTGTTGGAACACGTTCTGAATTCATCAGGCATCAGTCGTTTTCCTGAAATGCAGTTAAGTATGGTTCGCCTGGGCATAGGTCTTCATGGCATAGGAACACCATCTGAGCAACGTCAATTATTAAATGTTGCCTCATTGAAATCAACCATTTCACAGATAAGAAATGTAAAAAAAGGTGAAAGTGTTGGCTATAACAGAAAGGCTATATTGGAAAGTGACAAAGTGATAGCAACAATAGGCATTGGTTATGCCGATGGAATAAACCGGAAAATGGGCAATGGGAAGGTTAGTTTTTTAGTTAATGGGAAATTTGCGCCAACTGTTGGCAATATCTGCATGGACATGTGTATGCTTGACATCACAAATTGTCAGGCACGTGAAGGCGATGAAGTGATTATTTTTGGTAACGGTTTGTCCGTTGCCGAACTTGCTGCAAAAACAGATACAATTCCTTACGAAATTTTATCAGTGATTTCACAACGCGTAAAACGAATATATTTTCAGGAATAGTTATCCTTGTGACAATTCTATCACTGTAATTTCAGGGAGGATACCTACCCTGCCCGGATAACCAAGAAAGCCAAGTCCGCGATTTACATACAAATGCTGACCATTTACATCATCATACAAGTCTGCCCATTCTTTATAAACATATTGAACAGGACTCCATTTTATTTTTAGTGCAGGTATCTCTACGCCAAACTGAAAACCATGTGTATGCCCTGCTAATGTCAAATCAATCTGTGGAAATTTTTTGGTCACTTCCCCATGCCAATGTGAAGGATCGTGAGTAAGTAAAATATTAACAGGAGCAAAATCCATTCCCTCAACTGCTTTGGGCAGATTACCATATTTTGGGAAACGCATATGTGTACTCCAGTTCTGCACTCCAATCAAACCCAACTTGGCATCACCCTCCGAAATAAATGTATGTTCATCAAGCATCAGTTTCCACCCAATTTCCTTATGGATATTTTTTAACTGTTCTAAATTTTCAACTTTAGCTTCCCGGCTTGGCCATTGCACATAGTCACCATAATCGTGGTTTCCAAGAATAGAAAAAACACCATGTTTTGCCTCAATCTTTGACAATGTATTTATAAATGGTACAGCTTCATCAGAGCGGTCATTCACCAAGTCACCGGTAAAAAATATCACATCACCTTTCAATGAGTTAATCATTGAAACAGCTTTTTCAATATGCTTTGTGTCGAAAAAACTACCTGTATGAATATCAGAAATCTGAATAATCTTAAAGCCTTCAAATGCTGAAGGTAATTTTGGGAACTTGATTTTCCTTCGTTTTACCTGATAATTATACTTGCCATCGCCCATTCCATATAACAATGAAATAAATGGAATTGATGAGATGACAAATGCCATTCGCATCAAAAACTGTGACCTTGTTACTACAATCTTTTCTTCCGTATTTACAACCTGAGGAGAATCATAAAATCGTTGATACAAACCCGAGAACCCCCATCTGACTAATCTTGTCAAATCATCAATCAACAGAAACAAAACAATAAAGAGTTTTGTTACTACAATTATCATAACAGCAGCAAAAAGATAAACTCTTACTGCCTTAGGCCACGTATGCCAATCAATAATCAGCCCTGTAATAAACACTGAAAATGTAAACAACGTAAACGACCAGTAAATACCGGAAACCAATCTTGACATGGATGGAGTCAAATCCTTAATCAATACCTTTATACCCTGAAAAACATAAAGGTCTATCAGAAAAACAATTAACAAAAATATTAATACTCTTCGCAACATAAAACCGCACAAATGTAAGTGAAACAACTTATCAATATCACGCTAATATTTAAACTTTTTTATACATAAAAAACCATGAAAGATACTGTTCGACCAACTAACAAGCTTATCCATGAAGACAGTCTGTATCTACAACAACATGCTCACAATCCTGTTCACTGGCTACCCTGGTCAGTTGAAGCATTTGAAAAAGCGAAGACTGAAAATAAGTTAATCATAATCAGTATTGGCTATTCAAGTTGCCATTGGTGCCATGTGATGGAGAAAGAAAGTTTTGAAAACACTACAATTGCCGAAGTGATGAATGAAAATTTTGTCTGTATTAAAGTTGATCGTGAAGAAAGACCAGATATTGATGCAGTGTACATGACTGCCGTGCAACTGATGAAAGGACAAGGTGGCTGGCCGTTAAATTGTATTACCTTGCCAGATGGCAGGGCAATTTATGGCGGCACCTACTTCAATCCGCAACAATGGCTTCAGGTGTTGGAACAACTGTCAATGATGTATCAAAAAGATAAATCAAAATTTCTGGAATATGCTTCTTCCTTACAGGAGGGCATGATGCAATTAGAAAAATTTGAAACTATAAATCCCAAACCGGATTTTGACATTTTAAAAAATGCTATTGCTAAATGGTCTGCTTTATTTGACAAAACACATGGGGGCCTTCAACGTTCACCAAAATTTGCAATGCCTGTTAACTTGAATTTCTTAATGCAATATGGTCATGTTTTTAATGATACTGAAGTTAAAAAACACGTTAGACTAACTTTAAGTAAAATGTATAATGGAGGTATTTTTGATCAGATTGAAGGTGGATTTGCACGCTATTCTACTGATAATCGTTGGGAAGTTCCGCACTTTGAAAAAATGCTGTATGACAATGCCCAACTTATTATTGTTTATGCCGAAGCATACAAAGCATATAATGATCTTACATTTAAAAATGCCGCTAAAGAAACCATAAACTTCCTTAAAGAAAAAATGTATGACAACAGTGGATATTATTATTCAGCAATAGATGCTGACAGTGATGGTGAAGAAGGAAAATTCTATTTCTGGACAAAGGCTGAAATCAGAGCAATAATAAATCAACTGAATTTAGAAAATATAACAAAAGATACTGCTTTTGATTTTGCATGTCGTTATTTTTCAATTTCTGAATCAAAAATGGAAAACGATGAGATCGTTCTGCAATGCAACAAAGACATATTCAATGATTATAATCTTCGAATGTTGGAGCCAAGTCAGCTGCAAAAATTTATTGATGCGATAAAGTCAGCAATGAAAATAGCAAGAGATAAACGAATCCATCCTGTTTGCGACAAAAAACTTATCACTTCATGGAATGCCTTAATGATATCGGCATTAGCTGATGCAGCTTTATATCTTAATGATAAAGAATATGAGTTGCAGGCATTAGCAACATTCAGCTATTTGGAACAAAATCTGTTTCAGGAAAAAGGGTACCTGCTTCGTAGCTCTGGAACAAAACAAACCAGCAACCTGCACTTAGAAGATTATGCCCTTCTTATTCAAGCATGCATTAAGTTATTTGAATGTACATGGGACTTTCAATGGATTGAAAAAGCTCAATCGTTAACTACTTATGCTATCCAATATTTTAGTCATGATGATAATATTTTATTTTATGACTACACTTCAAATGACTCCGTCCTAAAGTTCAGAAAAACAGAGTTGCAGGATAATGTTATTCCTTGTGCAAATTCAGTAATGGCGAACAATCTATTCTTACTTTCAAAATACCTCAACAATGAAGACTATTTGTTGCGTTCAAAAAAAATGCTCGAAAAGGTGATTGAACAAATTCCTGATTATGGTTTTGGTTATGCAAATTGGGCCTTACTTTTACAAAGGACAAATCAACCATTCTACGAAGTTGCTTTTGGCGGAAGTAATGCAATTAGGAATAAAAATAAACTTAATGAGCATTATCTGCCAATGAAAGTCACTGCACCTGTAATTTTAAAAAATAAAATTGAATTTACTGCCGATAAAAATGAAACTGATGACCTTATTTATGTATGCAGAAACCATTCGTGCTTACTTCCAACTTCAGATATTATCAAGGTTGCGCAAATAATCACCGGTAAACAATGAAGCCACAAAAGTTCATACTAGGTGTAATCATTAGTATTATATTCTCCGGTTGTCAGATTTTTAAAATCAACAAATTAGACAATCATGAAAATCGGCATGGGTGTTGGGAGCATTATTGGAATGATGAGGGTGACGTACAACGTAAAGGGAAATACAAGCATGGCTTAGAAGTAAAAAAATGGAAATATTACGATTCAAACGGTAATCTGATAAAACAAGAAAAATATAGTAAAAAGAGAGATGTCATAGATATAAAAACATATTATGACAACAAAAAAATCAAGTCAAACGGAAAAGCATTTCTTATCAATGAAAATGATAGCATACTGCATTTTTACTGGCAAGGACCCTGGAACTACTACTCAACTACAGGTGTGTTAGAAAAAACAGAATGGTATGAAAAAGGGAAAATAAAAAAGGCTGTTACATATCCATAACAGCCTAAAAAACTCTAAATATATGTCATGAAATTACAAGCTCCATTTTGTAATGTGGAATATTGGCTTCATAAAATAGCTCACTCACAACTTTAAATCCTGCCTTTTCATAAAACCTAACCGTAGTAGTTTGTGCATGTAAATAAACTTTTTTGCCAATTGGCTTCACATCGTTTAATAATCTGTTTACCAACATTCGGCCTAAGCCTGAGTTTCTATGCTCCTTTAGCACACTGAATCTTTCTAGCTTAATTCCTTCATTGGTATGACGCCACCTGGCAGTACCTGCCGGAATGTTTTTAACATAAGCCAAATAATGTTGGCTTTCATGCTCAAACGTATCGAACTCAATCATTGGGTCTATATGTTGTTCAATAACAAATACCCTTCGTCTGATTTCATGAATGAGTTCTGCAATATGCTTCTCCGAATAATTAATTGGAAACACATCCATTGCAGCATTAGGTTGCGAGAGATTTTCAAAAGTAGTTGCGGTCATTTTTAATATTTCTTCGGCCATAAAATTAAAAATTAATTTTTAAATATTTTTTTAATTATATTATTAAAGGAACCCCTGATGCTTAACATATAAATACCTGTATTAAGTTGCGGACAATCTATTTCAATTTCTTGTATGTTGTTGCTTATGTTTTGCACTTTTCGTGCCACTGTTTGTCCATTTTCATTAAATAGAAAAATCTCTATTCTGTCACTGTAAGAAGATTGAATTTTTATAACCGTTTTGTGTTCACTGAAAGTATAGTACAGCATTTTAATAGGTTCCGAATCGCAGCCTTTTACTGCAATGGTCTTCAGCTCATTTCTTTTTCCATCAGAGTCAATTTGTGCCAATCTGTAATAAGTAACCTCCGCATAAGGTGCTGCATCTTTGAATTCATAATTCATCAGTGTATTGGTTGTTCCTGCTCCTTTAATGGATGTAAGATTTTCCCAATTTTTTCCATCGCTGCTTCGCTCTAAAATAAAGATATCGTTATTGAGCTGAGTTGCAACAGACCAGTTTAATACTATACTCTGATTCTGACAATTGGCACTAAAACCTAATATTTCAACGGGTAATGGACTTGACAGGCTGCTAAGTGTCCACCAAGTACTTATGCCTGAAATTCCGTTAACATCTGTTTCGTTAGGTGCAGGGTTAGATTGCACACCCATAAATGACTCCCATGCATCGTTACCAATCCATCGTTGAGCACGTGGTGTAGCTATTGACCCTTTTTCAACAGGTGCATAAGTGAATTTCAAATTGGCAATAGGATTTCCCACAGCTCTGACATACCAATAGCGATCAATTGTCTGTAAACTATTATCAGCACCTGAAATGGAACGAACATGTGTTACACCCGGAGGAAATGGTGTATTATCAGGCAGACTTCTGTATGTTGCCAAAGAAACCCAATCACATCCGCTGGTACATTGATATTTGAATGGGATATAAGTTGCACTGTTATAACCAAAAGGAATTTCATAATTTACACTCTGTTGTGGTGAAAGATGCACTCTGGCACTAACATCAATGGTTTCACTTCTGATGTAGCCTGAAGCATGAACAATTTGACTGCCATTTTCCAATACAACTGACAATCCATTTGTATTGGCAATATGATCTGTATTAAGATTCAACTCACCGGAGGTAAGCATTAATGCTGAGCGAACAAAAACAACACTGTCGGCTTCCGGCTTTACGAAGTTAATATTGTTTACTCCGTTAAAGTTAATTTGCAGTTTACCATATTTATTTGAAATGGCATTGGCTATACCATTTGGAATGCCTGTGATATTCTGATTTTGAGTTCCATTATATTCAATAGTACTTTGAGTATCGAGCCAAAAATTCATTCTGTTATTACCTGCAATAAAGGCATTGATTGTTGATGCAGCTGATGTTGAATACAAGCCCATAGGGTTCATTGTTTTGATTTTACCTGTTGCACCAACTGAAAGTTGTGAATAGTAATTACCCTGTTGACGAGCCATTACCCTTTGTAATCCCATGTCAAGCACACCATCTATTGTAAGCACATTGTTCACCGCTGCTGATGAAGAAGCATGTGAAGCAATCAACAAAGGTTGTAAAGATGATTTCACATCAAACGTTGTTGAATATCCTACAATCATTTTTACTTGTTGTATATCATGCGTTGATGTTGAACGTTGAAATGATGAAGTTCCGGTTTTATTAAATAAAATTTTTCCAAATACATTATTTGTTGTCAGATGGTTGGCATGAGTAATAATTCCGTTACCTGAAAACAATACACTATCAGAATTTAAGTCTAATACATTTTCACTCATATTAGCAGACCCCTGTGCATTATCGAATCGCAAAACTCCATTACTCTGACTAAAATTTCCTTGCACAAAAACACTATCAGATAGTGATGTATTACCGGTGCTACCATGAAAATTAAAAGTGCCACCTGATTGCAAATACTTCCCACTTACTTGAAGTTTTGCAGCCGCATCCAGATATGTCAAATGCTGTATGCCGCCTGTTAGAATTAAGTTGTTTTGAATATTAAAATCAACATTACCTTGATTTACCGAATAATACAACTGACCACCGGTTTGTGTTAAATTTCCATTTACTGATACTGCAATATTGTGTGGCTTCGACCCTAACGAAGTTGATCCACCAATTGAATTAATACCTCCCTGAATTTCAAAATCACCGTTAATTACAATATTTTCGTCTCCACCGCCAACATTACTTGCAAAAATTGCACTGTTGTTTCCGCTTATTTTAAGATTACCATTTACGGTAAGATTTAGTTCCGGATTATTCAACCATGATGTATTACTAATTAAAATAAATTTATCACTTGAATTTTGAAAATGAATATTTACATCTGATCCTGTAGTTACAGAAATCACTTTCCCATCGGTTATATAACTATCAAAAACCTTGAATGTTCCACCTGAAAAATTAAGGCTGTCAATAAAAACGGAACATGCAGCATAATTGCCGGGAAATGGATGAAACACAACTTCAAAATTTGCATTCGTTTGACTGAGTATTCCGTTTGAGATAAAACTTACCGGGCCTCTATTCCATGAGACATTAAACATGCCTCCGTTTAAATTACAATTACCCTCAATTACAAATTTCACAGAGTCTGTTCCATAGGGATAAAATTGAGAAACCAATTGTGTTGATGACCCACTAACATTTACATTTCCTGCAATATGAGTATTTAGCTTTCCGCTTGTGAATGCCAATCCGACATTTCCACTGGAAACAGAAAAATCCTTCAAAACATTTATTTGTTGCAGCGCAGTATTTGTAAAATTATTACTGAAAACAAATAAACTGCTTGCAGTATACGTAAAATCACCGTTAATATTAAAATTTGTCGAGCCATCAGAGCCTTGTAAATAGCAACTCTCTGTTCCGCTGATAAAAAAATTGTTGGTAGTAAAATCAAGATTTATTGCATTATAATCTGCCAGTCTAAACCAGTTTCCGGAAGTGAGATTACAATATGTATTTCCTGAAACCTGTATAACGCCATTACCATTAACGTATCTGAAAAAATCCACTCTCCCTTTCACAACATTCAGATCTCCTCCAATATTTACTGTTGCACCAAATGAGTGATAGCCGGTTGTACCTTCAACTGCACTAAAATCATGACCGAGATAAACATTACCTGTATTATTCCACACAAGAGTACCATAAGATCTAAACATAAGGGCGGTCATTGCATTACTTTTACTGCTATCAGTAAACGACAATGTATTTAATGTCAAATTTCTATTCGCTCCTTGTGCAAAAATCACAGCACCTGTTTTATATATGCTTACATGATTAAGATTTAAAAGTGTTGACATACCGGTACCATCATCCATCACAACCTGACCGTTCGTAACAGACAAATCACCCTTTATTTTTGATGGCGCAAACAGACCATCCTGTTGCCATACTGCATTGTAGTTTAAGATTAGGTTTCCTACTGTTGAACTGACACCGCTCATAAATGGTTCGGTTGCTGCACTCCAGTTATTTACTTCAATGGTAGCATTGTCGTCAATAATTTCTGTTCCATTAAAAATGGTCAGGGCTGCATTAGAATTATTGTTGTGTACATACCTTGCATTTGCCTCAATGGTGAGGTTACTATTAACAGTTACCGGTAAATTAGCAGTAAGCTTTGCTCCGGATTTTATGATTAACGAAGCTAAAGCAGGAGTCACAACATCAACATTGATCTGATGATAAATAATAACATTATCAGTACATAACGGTATTTTGCCCCCTTGCCATGTTGATGGATTGCTCCACGAACCATTTGCAGCAGAAGTTACAGTCTGACCTGTGCCGGCACTCGACAAAGTGCCATGATTAATACCTGCACCTGCTGCATCGCCTGAAATTGTGGCAGTGCCACCCCCAGGGGATTTACGCAGTATATTTCCGGAGGCATTACTTGCAGTTGCACGGGCATAAATATTTGAAATTATCAGCTCGTCAGCTTTTGGGATTCCACTGACAGAAATAGTTACTGTTATAGTTGTTAATGTCACTGAAATGGTTGCTGCGGAAATATTTCTTGACGCCAAAAAAGAAATATTTCCTGATCCGGGCTGAAACATAAATCCGGTAGGTGCGCTAAGGATTAATGTTTTATTGGATTGAATTGAAAAATCGCTATTGGCACCTTCAGTAATAACAATATCACCTATGGGTAGAAAAGCCCCTGGCGTGACATTAAGGCAATTTCCACTTGTTGCTGGCGAAACGGTTACTGCGGCATTAACATTGATGTTTATAAAAAGCAACATCATGATTAAATAACTAATTCGGAACATAACTGTAGTTTTATCCCGTTTTCTACGCTAAAATTTAGAAAATGTTCCGAAAAAACACTGTAAAAACTACTCTGAAAATCTCTGTATTAATGTAACTTTTCTCTTTTAAGCAAATAAGCTAACAAAACCTGATGATAACCATCATGGATATCGGCCTGAACAAAATCAATTTTATACTGTGCACATTTATGTACAAGCATGGATTTATATGCTTGCATAGCTTCTATATACTTTTCTCTCACCAGATTACTGTGCACCTTTATCTCTTCTCCGGTTTCAACATCAACAAAGCGGTATGGTCTGTTTTCAAACTGAAAATCAAGTTCATGCTTTTTATCAGTAACATGAAAAAGAATCACTTCATGTTTGTTGTGTTTTAAATGTTGAAGCGATTTAAACAAAGCTTCATTGCTATCCGTGTTTTCAAACATATCACTGAAAATAATGATCAGCGAGCGTTTGTGAATACTCTCTGCTAATTGATGTAATGCATCAGCAGTTGCAGTTTTTCGTTTCACGTCAGCTTTACTTTCTAATAACTTTTCGAGATGCGCAAAAACAAGTTTATGGTGTATAGTGCTTGATTTTACCTGAGTTTGTACATCAACCTGCTCCGAAAAGGTTGTTAAGCCTATGGCATCGCGTTGTTGCTTCATCATGTATAATATTGCAGCAGCGCAATACACAGAAAAGGTGATTTTATTTTGCAGTCCCTTTACTCCTTTCACTTCAGGATAGTGCATGGAGTCAGAGTTATCTATCACAATATGGCAGCGCAGATTGGTTTCCTCTTCAAAACGTTTGACAAAGAGTTTATCTGTTCTTCCAAAAAGTTTCCAGTCAATATGTCTTGTTGACTCACCTGTATTATAAAGTCTGTGCTCGGCAAACTCTACGCTAAATCCATGAAAAGGACTTTTATGCAAGCCGGTAATAAATCCCTCTACCACCTGCTTGGCAAGCAATTCCAGATGAGAAAGGGATTGAACTTCCTGATGATTAACCGGCAAAATACCTAATTTGAAAATTTACACTAACTGTGCATCCAGCTTTTTTGCAAGAATGTTTTTAGGAGCAGCACCAACCTGCTTATCTACAATCTGACCATTCTTAAAAATCAATAGTGTGGGGATATTTCTAACTCCAAATTGCATTGATACATTGGGGTTACTATCCACATCAATTTTACCGATTACTGCTTTTCCTTCGTACTCTTTTGCTAATTCTTCTACAATTGGCCCAACCATGCGGCAAGGTCCGCACCATTCAGCCCAAAAGTCAACCAATACAGGCTTGCTTGATTTCATTACAACTTCTTCAAAGTTGCTGTCTGTAATTTCTATTGCCATAATTATGCTATGTTTTTTATGTGATATTTCAGAACAATAATAGTGGTTTAAAGTTTTATGATTTTTAAAGAAATTGATTTTTTTTCATTTTTTTAGCCTCAAACCCTTTTTTCACCAAACAATGGATTACACCTGTCACTAAAGATGCTATTTAAAGAGTGTTACACGCTCAGAAATTGAATTCAATTGCTTGAATAACTCTTTATTGTATTCCAATCTTAGCTGATTAGACTCAACATCAATACTCAAATTCGGATCATTGTCGCGAATTCTGAATTTAACTGCCAGTTTACCTTTGCTGTTTTTAGAAATTTCTTTTATCTTCTTTATTTTCATTTCGTTGATTGAGTCTGAACGAAGCGCTATCATGATTCCTTTTGCCATTTTATTTGCCACTTCATCAAGAAAATAAACTGAATTTATTTTTAATTCAAATTCATTCTCATTATAGTATTTTGACTGTACCCTTGCTTTGATAAAAACAAAAGCATCATTATTTAGCAGGTGTTTGAACTTGGCATACTCTTCCGAGAATACAGCAAACTCAAAAGAAGCATTGTAATCTTCAATAATAAAACTCCCAAAAGGCTTTCCTGATTTACTGACTCTATGATTTGCATTGGTAATAATACCGGCAAAATTTACCTCCCTGTTATTAAGTAGCTTGAGATCGGCAAGTTGTTCGACAGAGATATTACAAAATGTTTTTATTTCTTCTTTATAATCGTCAAGTGGATGACCGGAAAGATAGATTCCGATTATTTCTTTTTCCTTTTTTAACTGTTCAAGGTTACTAAAAGGTTCTGCCGGAATAATCTTAGGCCTGGAGGCTTCAACACCACCTAAATCACCAAACAATGTGTGCTGTGTACTATTTTTTGATTCCTGATTGCCATTTCCAAAACGTATAATTTTTTCCAATTGTGTTTGATTATCCTTTGGATCAACAACAAAATACTGTGCTCTATGAAATGATTTGTCAAAATCCAATGCACCTGCCATAGCTAAGTTTTCAAAACATTTTTTGTTTGCTGCTCTCAAATTTACTCTGCTTACCAAATCAAAAATATCTTTAAAAGCACCCCCTTTTTTCCGTTCACTCAATAAGCTATCCGCAGCGGCTTCGCCAACACCTTTTATTGCAGCTAAGCCAAATCGTATTTCACCATTTTTATTTACACTAAACTGCATTTCACTCTCATTCACATCAGGACCTAATACAGGGATATTCATTCGCCTGGATTCGTCCATAAAGAATGTGATTTTATCAAGGTTATTCAGGTTGTTAGTGAGAACAGCAGCCATGTATTCACTCGGATAATTTGCTTTGAGGTAGGCTGTCTGAAAGGCAACAAATGCATAACAAGTAGAGTGCGATTTATTAAATGCATAACTGGCAAAAGATTCCCAGTCTGCCCATATTTTTTCGAGTACTTTTTCATCATGACCATTGCTTTTGGCTCCATCCATAAATTTACTCTTCATTTTATTGAGCACTTCAATTTGCTTTTTACCCATGGCTTTACGAAGTGTGTCTGCATCGCCTTTGGTAAAATTGGCTAACTTTTGTGAGAGCAACATCACCTGTTCCTGATAAACAGTAATGCCATAGGTTTCTTCCAGATGTTCTTTCATGTCCGGCAAATCATAACTTACGGCTTGTTTACCTTGTTTACGTAAAATAAAATCAGGAATATATTCCATAGGTCCCGGACGATAAAGTGCATTCATGGCAATGAGGTCTTCAAACTTATCGGGCTTGAGTTCTTTCAGGTACTTCTGCATGCCTGCACTTTCAAACTGAAAAGTGCCATTCGTTTCTCCACGTTGATATAGTTCAAGAGTACGAATGTCATTCAGCGGTATATCATCAAGATCAATTTTTACTCCATGATTTTTTTCTATCAGCCTGACTGCATCACGTAAAATTGTCAAGGTCTTAAGACCAAGAAAATCCATTTTTATAACACCGGCATCTTCAATAATTTTTCCTTCGAACTGTGTTATCAGCAAGTCCGTTTCTTTTGAGGTAGCTACAGGAATAATTTCTGTAAGGTCTGTTGGTGCAATGATAATTCCTGCTGCATGTATTCCGGTATTGCGCACACTGCCTTCAAGTACCATTGCTTCTTTCAACACAGATGATTGCAACGTTCCGTCTTCAAGAATTGCACGCAGCGATTTCACTCTTTCTATTTCATCAGCACTTAGATTTTCTTTTGTCTTCAAACTTTTTTCGCCATCAATTGGTGCGGTAAGCAAACGACCCAATGAAATGCCGGGACGCTCAGGCACAAGTTTGGCCAATGCATTAGAATCAGGCAAAGGTAAATCAAGCACACGTGCCACGTCCTTAATACTCATCTTCGCTGCCATGGTGCCATAAGTAATAATCTGTGCTACTTGATTTTTTCCATACTTGTCCACTACATAATCAATTACTTTCTGACGACCTTCATCATCAAAATCGGTATCAATATCAGGCATTGATTTACGGTCGGGATTGAGGAAACGCTCAAACAGTAAGTTGTATTTAATAGGATCAATGTTAGTAATACCAATACAATAGGCAACAGCAGAGCCTGCTGCACTTCCTCTACCGGGTCCAACCAACACACCAATATTTTTTCCGTGATTTATAAAATCTGCTACAATTAAAAAGTAGCCGGCAAAACCCATTGTTTTTACTGTAAACAATTCAAAGTTTAGGCGTTCTTCAATATCAGGGGTAATTTCGCTATAACGTTTTCGCGCGCCTTCCCATGTAATATGTTTCAGGTAATCATCCTGACTTTGGAAACCTTGTGGAATCTGATAGTGTGGCAGAAGGATATCCTGTTTGAGTTTCAATGGCTCAATCTTGTCAACAATTTCATTGGTGTTGTCAATAGCTTGCGGAACATCACTGAAGAGTGTTTCCATTTCCGATGTTTCTTTAAAATAAAATTCATCGTTATAAAAAGCAAATCTCTTATCACGCATTGACGCATCTTCATCGCCATCTTTAAACTTTTCTGTACTTTGTTTCTCACCGGTGTTGATACAAAGTAAAATATCGTGTGCATTATAGTCTTCACGATTTACGTAATGCGAATCGTTTGATGCAATAATTTTTACATTGTGTTTTAAAGCAAATTTTATGAGGACTTCATTAACTGTATTCTGCTCCGGAATATCATGACGTTGCAGTTCTACATAATAATCTTCACCAAATAAATCGAGCCACCATAAAAACTCTTTTTCTCCTTCGGTTTCTCCTTTACGTAAAATTGTTTTAGGCACGCTGGCACCCAGACAACATGTTGTGGCAATAAGTCCTTCGTGATATTTAAGTACAAGTTCTTTATCAATTCGCGGATATTTACCATACAAACCTTCCATATATCCCAACGAAGTCAACTTCACAAGATTTTTATAGCCGATAGTATTTTTTGCAAGAAACAATTGATGGTAACGTACATCTTTATCGTCTTTAGTAAAACTTCTCTTGTGACGGTTTTCAACGAGATAGAACTCACACCCAACAATGGGTTTTATTACATTGGGAGTTTCATTGGTATTGTATTTTGCTGCTTCGGCCACAAAATTGAAAACGCCAAACATGTTGCCATGATCGGTGATGGCAAGTGCAGGCATGTTATCTTTTACAGCCTTTTTATAAAGTGATTTGATTTCTGCTGCTCCATCGAGTAGTGAAAACTGTGTATGATTATGTAAATGAGAGAAACGAGGCATGAAAAAACTAAGTATGAATTTTAAATTCAATAACCGGTTTGGTTATTGTGGCTTGTAAAATTAGCAAAACAATTTAAAAATTCTTTACTTGTTGATAACAATAACCACTGTGACTTTTAGAGATGTGCAGGCCTAAAATGCAAAAAGCAACCGATGTTGGCACATACCGGTTGCTTTTATTTGTGGTTCACTTTTGTTTTAGACCATAAGCAATTAAAGTTTATTGTTATATCAAGTGCTTTTCAATAGCCGTGCCAATAATATTGTGCCGTAAGAAAAGTGTAAGAAGAAATGAAATTCAACTATACTGGTTTACCTTCTTTTACCAATTCAGAAAAAAACTTCCTGCTTTTTAAGTCGTAACAATTACCTTTTGTGAGTACATGAACAATCAGATTTTCAATACTGATAGGAACGCCATCTTGTAAATCGGCAATGTTGTTATGACGGATTTGATGACCGTCAAAAAGCATCACCAATCCCGAACCGATAATTTCAAGTAAATGACCTTCGGAGAGCAACACTCCTGTATCTTCACCAAGACCTATGCCAATGCAACTTGGATTGCTAGCAACAGCCTGAGCCAAACGACCAAAACGGCCACGCTTGTCAAAATGAGAATCTATGATAACATCACCCATCAATGCAAGCCCTGTTGTAATTTTCACCTCGCCTTTTATTAGAGCCCCGGAACTGCTTCCTTGATAAATCATAGTATTACTCATTGCCATTGCTCCGGCACTGGTACCTGCAATTACAAAATTTTCATTTTGATATCTATGGTGTAATATTTCAAGAATTTCTGTTCCACCGAAAATGGTGCTGAGGCGTAATTGATTTCCACCAGTCATCATTACACCATCGCATTTTTTTATACGCTCAATGTATTTGGGATTTGTAGCATCTTCTCTGTTGCGGATGTCTATCACATTAACATTTGTGCATCCTAATTTTCCGAATGCATCAACATAATTTTCACCAACTTCTACAGGAATACTGCTGGCACTGGTAATGACTTCTATTCTTGCATTTTTTCCACCCATTTCGTGGCAAATACGACTAAGAATTTGCAGTGCAAAAAAGTTTAAGTTATTTTTCTGTTCAAAGTTAGGTTCGGACTCTGTGCCTTTATCTTCATTGCCACCAATGGCAATAAGTTTTCCCTTTGGTTTATCCATTTATTGATTTGAGTTATCCCCCGCCCCAAAAAATCTTATTGAAATTAGATGGTCAAAAATACATATTTACCAATAAAAAGTAAAGTAGAGTTATTCTTAAAAAATTAACTTTTTAACAATTTTATTCGAAAAAAAGTATGCCGGCATATTTCAAACAATAGGGCTACTCATAGTAAACAACTCCTGTAATTTTAGCTAACTCTATTCGCGCCAAACAAAGTTGATATTCGAGATTCAACTTAGATAGCTCTGCACGCTGTCTATTGGCTAAGGCATTCAAAACATCTGTGTAGGTTGACAATCCATTCCTATATCGCGATTGAGCCAATTCAACTGCTGCACGCGATTGAACAACCTGCTGAGATGAATTTACAATCTGTGCATCAAGTGTTGAAATATCACTCAAAGCATTGCTTAAATCTCTCTTAAAAGTATTCTTTACATTCTCCTGCGACTGTTCCAATTGTTTTAAATATAGTTTTGAGAGACTTATGCTGTTGCGGGCTTTCTTACCATAAAATATTGGTGCAGTAATGCTTAGCCCTGCTTGTGTGCCAAAAATCATTTTTTCAATGTCCGGTTGATAACCGTTTCTATAACCCATGGCTGCATTAACACTAACAACAGGAAAAAGGTTTGACCGGTTCATTTTTATATCAAACTGTTGTGCTTTAAGTTTACTGCCAATTATTTTGTATTCAAAATTCGATTCAATTTGACTGGTAGTATCTGTATCACTATACCATTGTGGAAAATCAAATTTCTCCGGCAAAATGATCGTTGTTTCATTAGTTGTGTATTGCAAAAGCGCAATTTGTTTTGCCAACAAATTCTGAAGTGACAACTTTCTGTTTTTTTCTTCGCTAATGGCACTACCGGTGGTTATTGAGTCGAGAATTAAGGCATCCCCATTTCTTAATCTACTGGCAATAACATTCTGATATGATTGCATAGCAAGCAACACAGTATCTTCAACTGCAACCGCCTTTGTAAGATAAGTCATACTGTAATAAACCGAAGAAACCTGTGCAGCAAGTTGCGACTTGCTAAGTTCTATATTCAATTTACTCTGCTCCAATTCCTCATTTGATTTTTTTACATAAAACCAGGCTCGTCCAAAATCAATCACCGGATAAGTAAATCCTGCTGTTGCTGTATAATTATTGTATGGCTGAAACTGCATAGCTTCGGTAACACCCGGAGCAACTGGAAAAGAAACACTACTTACAGGATCAATGTAATTATACCCTGCATTGAGCAAAACATTTGGGTAATATGCCGACTTGGCAATTTCTAATTTTTCTTTACCTGACTGAAAACTCAACTCTGTTTCCTTCAACTTAGGGAAATATGAAATTGATTTTTGAATCAATGTTTTTAAATCGCTGTTAATGCTTAGCTGAGCTCTCACAATTGTTGGCATTAAACCAACCAGAACTATCAAAATTGTTTTCCTATTCAACATTTTATTAATTTTAATGAGCCTCTTCAGCAACTTTTGCCAATGCTGCTGCCGATTGTTTTTTTGTATCTAAAAGAAATATGAATGGTACAGCACAAATCAAGAAAACACTAATCAGCAAAAAACCATCTAAGTATGCTTTAAGATAACTTTGCTTTGTTAATATGCCTTCAATAATTTGATAACCTGCCTGTGTTGCTTGTTGCGGAGAGTAACCTTTACTCATTGTAAAAGCTGCAACCTGCTTTAGTCTTTCAGTAGTTTCCAGGTCATTAGCGGTTAAATTAGCTACCAAATCAGTGCGATGTATAACAGCACGTTGTGCAACATAGGTGTTCATAATTGCAATCCCAAACGAACCGCCTAACTGCCGCAACATGTTGGTTAATGAAATTGCATAAGGCATTTTTTGTGGAGAAATACCAATGACAGCCTGATTGATTAAAGGCACCATGAGGAATGAAGTACCTATGCCCCGCAGTATTTGAGGAACAATAAACCATTGGCGTGAGGAATCAAGATTGGCCATTGATGAAAAGTAGCCATGCAATATAAAAATCACAAACCCTGTCATGACAAAATATATAGGTCTTATACCACTACTTATACCCTTGCCTATAAAAGGCATCATAAAAATTGCTGTAATAGCACTTGGGACAATGCCTAATCCGGCTTCCATGGCAGTGTAACCCATCACTCGTTGAACAAGAACAGGAAAAATAAATACTGAACCAAAAAGTCCGAAGCCACAAACGAAGGTGAGAACATTACTGGCAAATAAATTCCGATTTTGAATTATTCTTAAATCTATTGCTGGATGAGGATGTCTCAGTTCATGCCAGATAAAAAATCCTATTCCAAATACAGAAAGTATGCTCAGATAAATAATGTTGCTGCTATTAAACCAGTCTTCCGTCTGACCTCGTTCAAGAACATACTGCAAAGAGCTAACTCCAATAGCTAACAACAATATTCCTGTATAATCTATATGTATCTCTTTCCTTTTGATGTTTATCTCATCAGGTTTGCGATCAATATACATCCAGGTGAGCAGCACTGCGACAATACCAAAGGGGATGTTTATAAAAAATATCAATGGCCAGCTTGAGTGCTCTATGATATAACCACCAAGTGTAGGACCTATTGTTGGACCAAGCACAATTCCCATTCCAAACATAGCAGATGCCATTGCACGTTTTTCAGGTTGAAAGGAATCAAATAAAATACTCTGCGATGTTGACAACAAGGCACCACCACCAATGCCTTGAATAAAACGCCATGCTATTAATTCAATAAGTGAGTTCGACTCCCCACAGAGATAAGAAGCAACTGTAAAAATTACAATGCTGGTTAAATAATAATTTTTTCTTCCGAAATACTTTGCTAAAAAACCAGTCAAGGGAATAATAATAACATTTGCAATCGCATAAGCAGTTATTAACCAAGAAGTATCTTCAATAGTCGCACCTAAACTTCCACTTATATCTGTTAAGCCTACATTAACAATAGATGTGTCAATCAGCTCCATTATGGCTGCTGAAATAGTTGTCAGCACAATGACTGTTCTTTTAAACCCAGTCGGGTATGAAGCAGGCGCTGTCATTTTTTCACTTCAACAGTAACACTCATTCCTGCACGAAGCAGGTTTTTGTATTCATTAAAATTTTCTATTTCAATTTTTACTGGTACACGTTGTGTTACTTTCACAAAATTTCCTGTAGCATTATCCGGTGGCAACAAAGCAAAACGTGCTCCGGTAGCTTCGCTTAATGATGTTATCCGACCGGTAATTTTTTCATCAGGAAATCCATCAACTATAAGATTGGCCTCACCACCTTCTTTTAAACTTTTGAGCTGTGTTTCTTTAAAATTGGCAATCACCCAAAATTTTTCATTGTTAACAATGGTGAACAACGTTTGACCTGCTTGTAAAAACTGACCTGTACTGATATTGCATTTACCTATTTTACCTGATGCGGGCGCTGAAATACTACAATAAGAAAGTTTGAGTTTCGCCTGATCCAACATTGCTTTTCTTGTTTCTTTAAGCGCATCGGCACGTTTTACCAGTGCCTGTGCAGTAGCTTGCTGGGCCATTGCCACTTTAATCTGATCGGATGTTACATCTAAAGCCTTTTGCATTGCTTCCATATTAATCCTACTGTCATCTATTTGCTTTTGTGTAATGCTTCCATCACTAAACAATGCACTATCACGATTATAGTCAGACATGGCTTTATCTGTTTTAATCTTTTGTAAGTCTTTGTTGGTTTCTGCCACATTCAGAGCAGCCTCAGCATTTTTTTTGCCTGCTTCTGCATTCAACAGTTCTGCTTCAGCACTTTGAACGTCTGCTTCAGCTTGTTGAACTGCCAAAACAAATTCTCTTGAATCAATACTTAATAATGGTGTACCAACTTTAACCTGACTGAAGTCTGAAACATTGAGGCTGTCAACGTAGCCACTGATACGACTGATGACAGGAATACCGGCAGCTTCTATCTGTGCATTGTCTGTAATATCATACCTGAGGTTATGAATAAGATTTTTAATACCTAAAAAAACTGCAACGGCTATAACGACAATAGCAATGATAAATAAAGGACTGATTTTCTTTTTATCCTGTTCCTGAGATTCCATATTTTCCTGAATTGGGCGTCAAAAGTAAACATTGTTGACTATTTAGTCAAACATGTTGACTTTTTTTTATTTTTGCATCATGGCAGGAAAGAAAAAAAATATTACCCACAATGCTAGGTTTAACATAGGACGTTTAATTTCTATATACAAACGTGCATTTGACGAATGGGCTATTGCAGGTCTTGCAGAACGTGGATATCCATTGTTTAAGATATCACATTTTGCTGTGTTAATGAATATTAATGAAAATGGTAAGACAAACAAAGAAATTGCTGCTGCCGCCAAAGTCAGCAAACAAGCCATGAGTAGATTTGTAAATGAACTAAAAGGCATGAAACTTATTGAGGTTACAAAACATCCTGATGACAACCGCAGCGCCTTACTCAAACTTACTGCTAAAGGCCGTGCAATGGTAAATGAAACAAAAGACGTAATGACACAATTGGAGTCATATTATGAAAATGCTATCGGTAAAAAAGCATTTTTAAATTACAAAGAAACTACTGCCAAGCTTATTAATCTTCATTGGCCGGAATTTGACCCATACCATTAATCTGAATTACGGTTAAAGTTCAATTGGCTGGTATTTCACACATGTAATAAGTCAAATAATCCATCGTTCTCTGTAAAACGGTGTTTTTATGTACAGGCAAACTATTTGTCTTATTGCATTGGTAACTTTTGCAACTACCACTTCAGCTCAGGAATTAGTTGACTGGCAGGAGAAGCGATTAACCTGGGATGATTTTGAAAAAAGAAATTTACCACATAGTCGAACAGGTGCAATAACATCGAGCGGTATTTACTTCAGCTATTTAGAGGATGATGATGGAATAAACATTATTGTAAAAGCACAAATGGATAAAACCAGATCGTGGGTCAATACGCATTCCATGCGTGATGAAGTGTTATCGCATGAACAAATGCATTTCGATATTGCTGAAATTCATGCACGCCTGTTACGTCAGTACTTTACATTGAACAATAAAAAGTTTGCTCGTCACAATCCGGAAAACATTTATAAAAAATACATCAACAGACTTAGACGTATGCAGGATGATTATGACAGACAAACCAATCATGGTAACGACATGTATATGCAAATGATGTGGGAAGAAAAAATAAAATTAATGTTGACAGATTTAGAACAATATTCCCATCAGGAAATGGCGTGGAGGTAAAAAAAATTAAGTTTTAACATAAAAAAATACCCCATTCAAAAATGAAAGAGGTATTTTCAATTTTCATTGTTCTGTTTATTTAAGATCCGCAAGCCAAACAGTCATCCTTATTATCAATACTGCAACTTATTTCTGCCATAACCTCTTCCTTACTTATTTGTGTAGTAGCCACAATATTATGATTGCTGTGTCCTTCTACTGTAAATTTAATTGCATCAGTAGCTGCTTTAGTCCGCAGATAGTACATGCCTGTTTTCAATCCTTTTTTCCAGGCATAAAAATGCATACTGCTAAGTTTGGCGAAGTTTGGGTCTTGTATAAAAAGATTTAATGATTGACTTTGATCAATAAATGCACCACGATCGGCAGCCATATCAATTACTGCTCGCTGCTTTATTTCCCAAACCGTTTTGTAAACTTCTTTTATCTGTTCCGGTATTTCCGCAATTTCCTGAACAGAGCCATTGGCTGCAACAATTTTATTTTTTATTTCGCTATTCCACAGATTCAACTTTACCAAATCGCGGAGCAAATGTTTGTTAACAACAATAAACTCACCACTTAACACCCTACGGGTATAAATATTGCTGGTGTAGGGTTCAAAACATTCATTGTTGCCAAGAATTTGCGAAGTGCTTGCTGTTGGCATTGGGGCTAAAAGTAGACTATTATAAACACCATGTTTTAGGATTTCTTCGCGCAGCACATCCCATTCCCAGCGGTCTGTTGGTTTTACATTCCACATATCAAACTGAAACTCGCCTTTTGAAATTGGAGAGCCTTCATAGCTGCTGTAAGGTCCATTAATTTTTGCAAGATCTTTCGATGCAGTTAAAGCTGCATAGTATATTGTCTCAAATATTTCGCGATTCAGCAAACGTGCTTCTTCACTCTCAAAAGGGTAACCCAATAAAATAAACGCATCAGCAAGACCTTGCACACCCAGGCCTATAGGTCTATGGCGAAGATTGCTGTTGCGCGCTTCAGGAACAGGATAATAATTTATGTCAATAATCTTATTCAGATTTTTTGTAGCAACATATGTTATGTCAAATAACTTCTGATGATCAAATGTACCGTTGTTTACAAAACGAGGTAAAGCAATTGATGCCAGATTACAAACCGCCACTTCATCCGGTGCTGTGTATTCAATTATTTCTGTACATAGGTTAGAACTTTTTATTGTCCCCAGATTCTTCTGATTGCTCTTTTCATTACAGGCATCTTTATACAACATGTATGGTGTACCGGTCTCTACTTGCGATTCAAGAATAGCACTCCACAACTCACGCGCTTTTATTGTCTTGCGCTGACGGCCTTCATTTTCATACTTTGTATAAAGGATTTCAAATGCTGCTCCATAGGTGTCGGCAAGGCCGGGACATTCATTTGGACAAAACAGACTCCACTCGCCTTCTGCCTCCACACGCTTCATAAACAAATCAGGTATCCACATAGCGTAGAACAAATCACGTGCGCGTAATTCTTCTTTACCATGATTTTTTTTCAGATCAAGAAATTCAAAAATATCTGCATGCCAAGGCTCGAGGTAAATTGCAAAAGAACCTTTTCTTTTTCCACCGCCCTGATCAACATAACGTGCTGTGTCATTAAAAACACGCAGCATTGGAACAATACCATTTGAAGTCCCGTTTGTACCTCTGATGTAAGAACCTGTTGCCCGCACATTGTGTATGCTCAAACCAATACCTCCTGCACTCTGTGATATGAGTGCAGTTTGCTTTAGCGTATCATAAATTCCATCTATACTGTCGCCTTTCATGGTAAGTAAAAAGCAGCTTGAAAGTTGTGGCTTTGGTGTACCTGAATTAAACAATGTTGGTGTTGCATGTGTAAACCAACGTTCACTCATCAGGTTGTAGGTTTCCATTGCACTTTCAATGTCTTCTTTATGAATACCCACACTCACACGCATGAGCATGTGTTGGGGGCGTTCAACAACTTTTCCATTGAGCTTCAGCAAATAAGATTTCTCCAATGTTTTAAAACCAAAAAAATCATATCCAAAGTCACGATCATAAATTATTGTACTATCTAGTAACTCTGCATTTTTTTCTATCACAGCCCAAACATCATCAGCAAGTAATGGAGCTTGTTTTCCTGTTTTTGGATCAATGTAGGTGTATAAATCTTTCATGGTTTCGCTGAAAGACTTCTTCGTATTCTTATGCAGGTTTGAAATAGCAATACGCGATGCTAGCAAAGCGTAGTCCGGATGCTTCACTGTCATGGTTGCAGCAACCTCTGCAGCAAGATTGTCAAGTTCAGAAGTTGTAACACCATCATAAACACCTTCAATAACACGTTGTGCAACGTTGAGTGAGCTTACATGGTGCGGATCAAGTCCATAACAAAGTTTTTGAATTCGTGCAGTGATTTTGTCGAACTTTACCGACTCTTTCTTGCCATCTCTTTTAATTACATACATGTGATTTTTCTTGTTAGGTGGTTGCGTTAAAATGTTAGTTGTTTAATGTTATTTCAGGCAGTATAAATTAACAGATAAAAAAGCCGGCAGAAAAAAATATTTTCTACCGGCTTTCAACAGTTAGTTGTTAAAAGTCTTCGTCAAATCTGATTTTCTGAGACTCCTGTGACTGAGCCACTCCTGCCTTTTTATATTCGCCTACACGCTTCTCAAAAAAGTTGGTTTTACCTTGTAATGATATCATTTCCATAAAATCGAAAGGATTGGCAGCATTGTAAATTTTTGAATAGCCTAAAGACACCAACAGCCTGTCAGCCACAAATTCAATATACTGACACATCAGTTTGGCATTCATACCAATAAGTGAAACAGGCAATGCATCAGTAACAAACTCATGCTCGCAGTTTACCGCATCCTTAATTATAGTGTGCACTTGCTCCTGTGTCATTTTGTTTTGAAGCATACTATATAATAAGCATGCAAAATCACAATGCAGACCTTCATCACGCGAAATCAATTCATTGGAGAATGTAAGCCCCGGCATTAATCCTCTTTTCTTCAACCAGAAAATAGAACAAAAACTACCAGAGAAGAAAATTCCTTCTACAGCAGCAAATGCCACTAACCTTTCGGCAAAGCTTCCATTTTGAATCCAACGTAATGCCCAGTCAGCTTTTTTCTTTACGCAAGGCACAGTTTCTATGGCATTAAATAAATAATGTTTCTCTTTAGGATCTTTTATATAGGCATCTATCAATAATGAATAGGTTTCTGAGTGAATATTCTCCATCATTATTTGAAATCCATAGAAGCACCGTGCTTCCGGAATCTGAACCTCACTCATAAAATTTACTGCAAGGTTTTCGTTTACAATTCCATCGCTTGCTGCAAAAAATGCCAGCACATGTTTTATAAAATGACGCTCATCATCATTGAGTTTATTTTCCCAGTCAACCAAATCAGGGTGAAGGTCAATCTCTTCTGCTGTCCAAAAACTTTGTTCATGCTTTTTGTACATCTCCCAAACCTTTGGGTAGTTGATTGGCAACAGTACAAAGCGTTCTTTGTTTTCTCTTAAAAGTAGTTCTTCTTGCATTATATTTTTTATTGGTAAAAAGTTCCTCTTCAGATTATCCTCTTATAATCTGCTATTTGTTTTGTATAGTAAATAAATTATTTTTCTGAAATCTAAGGGTGCTGATACCGCTTGCAATTCCGTTTACAAATCAAATTAAAAATATCATTGAACTGTGGTTGATTTTTTAAACAATCAAACACACTTTTGAACAAAAATCACGTTGAAAATTTTTTTGTTTGATTTTATTTGCAGAATCAACTTTTTTAATTTTTACTCTAAGAAAAGGCAGCTACTATTTTATCTGAACTTGCCAAATATTTTTTTAAGGAAAAGATAATAGCGATAATTTAAGGCATAATGTTATCAATATCAGCAGCAACGAACTAATCAACAACTGTTCATTTCTTAAAAGTAGTTATTTAACTACTTCATGCTCGAAATTAAAATGACCTGCACTCACAGCATAAGCCATAAGCCTGCCATCATCAGAATAAATTGTTTGAATATTTACTCTCTTAAAAGTTATTCTGTTAACTATTTTTCCAAATATTGCAAGCGTTTTTTGCTTACTATTATCAACCGGCATCCCCACAACATTGTCAGCAAGGGCATTTAATTTTTTCAAGGCAACTTCTTTAATAACCCCTTGTATGTTGTCGGGTTGTTTGTCTGTGTTCTTCATCACCAATGCATAGGAGTTTTCTATATGGGTAATTTGTAGCGGTTCAGGGTTAACAGTTGTTTCTAATATTGATACCTTAGGTTCTATCAGAGCAATTGTTATTGACGTATTTTCCCGACTTACATTGCTATTTGACTTCTGCTGTCTCTGTTTTACAATCCCAGCCGATTTACTATTATTTTTATTTGATGTTAAAGCAATTGTATTCTTATTATCCGTCTTCGTTTCTTCAACCTTTATTGGTGGTGAAATATGCTGTTGTGCAGGCTCATTATTAGTTTTATGTTCTGCCTGTTGCTGTTTCAAAGGCTCACTTCTGTTAGCATAGAATAACATAAAAGCAACAACACATGCAGCAGCAGCTACATAAGGTATCCATGGCATAAAAACCACACGGCCCGCTTTCTTCTTTAACTTACTCTTATTTTGAAAAATCACATTCTTATCGGCATGAAGCTTTGTCTGTGCAAACAGATTATGTGAGATTTTAAGATCAGCAAAATCTTTTATCCACAGTTCATACTTTATCTTTTCTTCCGCAGATAAATCGTTCTCCAAAAACCGCACAGCTATGTCATCAAATTCCGCCTTTGAAGGTTTTGTCTTTTTTAAATTCTCTTTAAAAGGAAACTCCACTTTATCAACAGGTAACTCAACAGGTTCAAAAAAGCCAAACTCATTCTTAAGGTCAGGGTTTTCCTCAAGAAACAACAACAATTCTGCAATATGCTCATGACTGAGTTTGCCATCAGCATAATCAATAAACCAAACCTCGTAGTTGCTTCTGTTAATCATTGTTAAATTACATTACTCAAACTGCCAATAAATTCTTTCAACGCCATTCTGCCACGATAAATATATACCTTCACCTGCGATTCACTAAGGCCGGTAATCTCTCCTATTTCTTTATAATCATAACCCTCATAGTCGCGTAATAATATCACTGACTTTTGAATGGCAGGTAGTTTATCTAAAGCCATTTTCAATACATTTTTCAAATCAGAATAGTGTTTATTATGTGATGGCTCCTCATGATATTCACTCAACAACTCCTGACGGCTCGACTTTCTGATTCTGTCAATCATGGTATGATGTGCTGTGGTAAACAAATAAGATTTCACTTTTTCGTACTGAATATTTTCATGATTGCGCCAGCATTTTTCAAATGTATCCTGTACCACATCCCGTGCATCATCCTCATCTTTTATATTATGCAGAATGAAACGGTATATGCCGTCAGCGTATTGATCTACACAGGTATTGTACTCCAATGCCGTCACAAATAGTTTCGTGTTTAAATATAAGACGCACTCATGCCGGTAAAGTTACAGGGATTTTTTAAAATTTTGAACTATGAATTGCTTGCGAGTCAAATTTCAATTTAAAAGTCACAAGCTCCACACTTTTTCATTACTTTTGAATCATGGATAAGCGCATTATTGTATTTTTATTTCTTTCATACAGCAGTGTCATGAATGCACAAAGTTCATTAAACGGCATTTACCGCCTACATAACATTCAGGATATGGCCGCTGCCTTTCAGTTTCTTCCTGATAATACATTCGAGTTTTTTTATTCCTATGGCGCTGTTGACCGCAAAGCAAAAGGAACTTACACCTTTGATGGCGACACCATTAAATTAAACAGTGATAAAATTGGAGGTGCAGATTTTGAAATTACAGAACAGCGTATCAGTGGTAAGACTTATAAAGTTGTTGTTCGTGACGAAAACCAATATCTGACACAAAAGGTAAAAGCAATTGTTACTTTCGGCAATCTGACAAAAGAATTTGAAGCTAATGAAGATGGCGTGATAAACATTGACACAAAAAATTGCGAAAAAATATTTTTAGTTCATGAGTTATATCCTGATGTAGCAAGCACAATAAAAGATGAGTTAAATGCCAATACCTACTTTGAAGTAAGGCTCAAACCATCTTTGGAAGACGTTAGTTTTAAAGGAATTAACCTCATAAAAACCGGAGAAAACTTTAAATGTCTGCCAAACTATTTTCTGCCTTTTTCTAATATACTTTTTGTTAAGGAAGATTAAAGTCATTGTTGTTTTGTTCAGCATTTCTTAACTTTTTGTTTTGATAATGGTTAACTTTTTTGGGCAACTTTGTCTGCTTTAATTTTTAAATCCATAAGAAATGAGAATTTTACTTGTAATCCTAACAGCAACATCAGGTGTATTAGCACTAACATCATGCAAACAAGCACCAAAACAAGAAAACGCAAACACTGCAGCCAAGACAACACCTGAAATTGAAATTGTAGCAGATCGCTTTGCCGATATTCAAATGCTCCGTTACACTATTCCGGGTTTTGAAGAACTCAGTCTCCCACAAAAACAATTAGCCTACTATCTTTATATGGCAGGAATGTCGGGGCGTGATATTTTTTATGATCAGAAAAACCGTTACAATCTTCAGATAAGAAAAACTTTAGAAACAATTCTTGAAACATATCAGGGCGATAAAAACGAAGACAACTACAAAAAATTTATGGTCTATGCCAAGCGTTTTTTCTTCAGTAATGGCATTCATCATCATTACTCAACTGATAAAATGATTCCTGAATTTGATCCGGCTTTTTTAGACACATTAATTTCAAAAAGCGATTACAGCAAAATGCCTAATGAAGGGAAAAAAATTGAAGAGTTTATTTCATTTTTAAAACCAATATTATTTGACCCGAAACTTGATGCCAAAGGAGTTTCGCTTGCAGCAGATGTTGATAATGTAAAGGCTTCGTCAAGTAATCTTTACGAAAATGTAACACAAAAAGAAGTTGAGCAGTTTTATAAAAACAAAATTCTTCCCGGTGTAAAAGAGCAACCATCTTGGGGATTAAACTCCAAAGTGATGAAGGTAAATGGAAAAATTGAAGAACAGGTGTGGAAATCGGGAGGCATGTATGGTGCTGCCATAGATAAAATTGTTTATTGGCTCGAAAAGGCTGTTACCGTTGCAGAAAACGATGCCCAAAAAGCTACCCTTGAAGCATTGGTTAAGTTTTATAAAACCGGCAATTTAAAAGATTATGATGATTACTGTGTTTTGTGGGTTAAAGATACTGCAAGCCGCATTGATATTGCCAATGGATTTATTGAAGTATATCTCGACCCAATGCATAAAAAAGGGGCTTACGAATCGGTGCTTAGTCTTAAAGACCTGGAAGCTACTAAACGTATTGCAGCAATCGGCAAAGAAGCACAATGGTTTGAAGACCACTCTCCTATTTTGCCTGAACATAAAAAGAAAAATGTAAAAGGAATTTCGGCAAAAGTGATAACAGTAATTAACGAGTGTGGTGATGCTGCTCCATCAACACCTATCGGTATTAACCTACCCAATCAGGAATGGATTCGCGAGAAAGTGGGCTCTAAATCTGTTTCATTAGGAAACATAGTTGCTTCTTATAATTATGCTCGTGCCAAAAGCCCGATGATTGATGAGTTTGGCGAAAATCCTCAGGTGATTGAACGGGTTAAAAAATATGGTGCCTTAGCCGGTGATCTTCATACCGACATGCATGAAGTAATTGGTCATGCATCGGGAAAAATTAATGAAGGTGTTGCGGGTACAGATGTAACCTTAAAAAACTATGCAAGCACATTGGAAGAAGCACGTGCCGATCTGGTAGCACTATATTACATAACCGATAAAAAATTAATAGACATTGGTGTGATGCCATCTATCGAAGTAGGCAAAGCAGAGTTTGATTCTTATATCCTTAATGGATTGATGACACAGTTGAACCGCATTAATCCCGGTAACAATCTTGAAGAGTCGCACATGCGCAACCGTCAGCTTGTAGCATCATGGGTTTACGAAAAAGGCAAACAGGATAATGTAATTGAACGCATTACCAGAAATGGAAAAACTTATTTCAAAATAAACGACTATGACAAACTAAGAACACTGTTTGGAGAGTTGCTAAAAGAGATTCAACGTATAAAATCCGAAGGTGATTATACTTCAGGGAAAAATTTAGTAGAAAATTTTGGCGTAAAAGTAGATCAGGATTTATTAAAAGAAGTTCACGAAAGATATAAAGCATTAAACATTGCACCTTATATGGGATTTATTCAACCCAGGTTAGTTCCGGTAATGCAAGGCGATAGTATCACTGATGTTAAAGTTGAATACAACAATGATTTTCTTCCTCAAATGCTTGAGTATGGAAAAGAATTTTCTTTCTTGCCTATCCGAAATTAAGCATTGCTGTTATTTTGCTCAGAAAATTGTTCAATTAAAAAATGCAGGGTATCTACACCATCGGCATAATCACTTGCCGATGGCTTTTGCCCTTTACCAAAGGGTATTTCTTTTCCTGTAATCTTATCAGCCGAAATGATACATTGTATTTTATCAGCTTCATCGGTTAGCAATTGTTGCAGTAAACTTTGATTGTCATAGGTTTCATAGTGTATTACTGAAACCGGAGAGGCAATACTTTGCTGTTCTAACAAATGCACAAAATTATTGGTAAGAAAAGGAACGCTTTCCATTAAATATATTGCCCGGTAATAATCGTAGTTGTTGATATATTTATTATGTAATAACAATTCATTACCATAAGGCTCAATTGCTTTAAAAAAGTTCTCGAAATTATAACCCACCGGCACCATTAGCTTTGATACATTGCGGCAACCTAACCCAAAATAGGAGAATATATCATCTCCCAATGCAAACAATTCTTCACTTGTTTCATTACCCTTCAAGACAGCTACACTGTTTCTGTTTTTCCTGATAACATGTGGCACCTTACTAAAATAATAATGGAAATATCGTGCTGTATTATCTGAGCCGGTTGCAATAACTGCATCGGGCCTTTGCAATTTGTCCACAAAAGAAATCCGATTACCTAGTTCTGCATTCTCACTTTTTATGATAGCGGCTATCCACTCCATTAATATTCTATCAGATGATGAGGGTTTTATCTGAATTTTGTTACCTGAAACTAAAACTGTCATCAAATCATGAAAGCCCACAGCAGGAATATTTCCCGCCATCACCACACCAATACTTTTAGGTAGTTGCTCTGTTAAACTATAGCAGCTAATCCACTGTTGTAAAGATTCAGGTTGCAACATAGAAGCTATAGCCTTCAACGACTTAATTTGGTTATGTGCGGTAAACCAGGGATTATTGACCTTAGCGGTATCAACAATACCCTCCAGTGATCCATTTGGATACTGCTCACAAAATGCCTTAATTCTTTGCCCTACACGGATAAAGGTATTTACAATATTTTCTGTCTGCGACATAAAACTTTTTTTTAAAATTAAAGTAAAACAGGTTTGTACTAACTTTTTGGTATTAAAACTTGTTTGTAAAATAAATTTATATTTGCACCAACACTTCAAATAAAAACACAAAATTATGGCTATTATAATTACTGACGAATGTATTAACTGCGGAGCCTGCGAACCCGAGTGCCCCAACAATGCTATTTACGAAGGTGGTGCAGAATGGCGTTTTTCTGATGGTACCACTGTAAAAGGCATGTTTAACAAAATGGATGGTACAGCCATTGATGCCGATACCCCTCAAACACCTGTTAATTTGGACCACTACTATATAGTTCCGGATAAATGTACAGAATGTGTTGGCTTTCATGACGAACCACAGTGCGCTTCGGTTTGCCCGGTTGATTGCTGTGTTGACGATGAAAACGTTAGAGAAACAAAAGAAGCTTTGCTTGAAAAGAAATCACGCATGCACCAATAATAATTGATTGAAATTGTTTAAAATCTGCTGCACGCTTTTAAATATGTAGCAGATTTTTTCGTTTAATACAACATGGTCAGAATAGCTTTTACTTTTATTATTTTACTTTATACTACCGGCAACACATTTGCACAACTTCAAATGTTTGCTGACAGTGTCATTAAAGGCAGTAGCGATTCAATAAGGCAGCAATATCAGTTACGACTCACTGATGCCATGCAAAAATTTCTTGCTACCGAACAATCATTCAACACTTCATTCGATACAATACCTTCTATTTCAACGATTACATCAGCCGATAACCTAATCAGGTTTTATCAGTGGATACAACCGAATATGGAAACTCAAACTTACAGCATTCATGGGATGATGCAGGTAAAAGACAAAAAATCTAAAGCAATAAAAATATTTACGTTAACAGATGGTGCTATGGATAAATACACTGCATCAGACAAAATTTTAAATACCGATAATTATTTTGCAGCTATTTATTACAGCATCATCCCAGTAAAAGAAAATAAAAAAACCATCTACACGCTCCTTGGCTGGCGAGGTGTTGACAACAGGACTACTGTCAAAACAATTGATGTTTTGCATTTTCAAAAAAACAAACCTGTCTTTGGTAAAAAGATTTTTAAAGCCCCTGCAAATATGCTACCTGTGATGAGTGCTGAAAAATGTACCCGGGTTATATTTCAATACAATGCTCAGGCAGTCATGAGTTTAAAGTACTATTCAAAAGGAAAAAAAATTGTTTTCGATCATTTAAGTCCACCAAAAGCTACTTTAAAAGGTGCTGAAGAAACTTATGGACCTGATTTTACTTATGATGCTTTTATTTGGAAAAAAGGCAAATGGCAAGGCAAAAGTGATATTGATATGAGAAATAGCCATAACACTGATGGCCAGAAAATTACCCCTGTAAAAGATTCTGAGTTGCGGAAGTAGTTAATTGGCTTTAAAGAGCTAATTTTGCCTTCCGAAATATCAGTTAAAAAACAATTTAATATATTAACTATGCGTAAACATAATTTTGGTGCCGGTCCTGGTGTATTACCGGAAGTTGCAATAAAGAAAACACAAGAATCTCTTTTAGATTTTAACAACAGCGGAATGGGCGTGATGGAAATTTCGCATCGCAGCAAAGATTTTGATGCTGTTCTTCAAAAAGCAAAGTCGCTGGTAAAGGAGTTACTTCACGTGCCTGATACGCATGAAGTACTTTTCTTACAAGGTGGTGCCAGCACACAGTTTGCCATGGTACCAATGAACTTTCTTAAAAAGAAAGCTGCATACATTGATCAGGGTGCTTGGAGTAACAAAGCTATTAAAGAAGCCAAACTCTTTGGCGAAGTTGAAGTGATTGCATCAAGTAAAGACAAAAACTATTCCTATCAACCAAAAGGATATACGATACCTGCTGATTGCGACTATCTGCATATCTGTAGCAATGAAACCATTCACGGCACTCAGGTAAAAAATTTTCCGGCAAGCCCTATTCCTGTAATATGCGATATGAGCAGCGATATTTTTTCACGTCCTGTTGATGTTTCAAAGTTTGACATGATATATGCAGGTGCACAAAAAAATATGGGCCCTTCAGGAGTAACACTTGTCATCATTAAAAAAGACATTGTTGGTAAATCCGAAAGAGTGATGCCAACCATGCTCAACTATAAAACGCATCTTGAAAACGATTCGCTATACAACACACCTCCTGTAATTGCGATTCTTGTTTGTATGCATGTATTAGAGTGGTTAAAATCAATTGGTGGCGTAGAAGCAATGCAAAAGATTAATCAACAGAAGTTTGATATGTTTTATAATGAGGTTGACACCAATCCATTATTTACTGGAACTGCAGCACCCGAAGACCGATCACCCATGAATGCTTGTTTCCTTTTAAAAGATGCCTCCATGGACGAAGCCTTCTTAGGCAAAGCAAAAGAAGCCGGCATTGTAGGTATTAAAGGTCATCGAAGTGTAGGTGGTTTTCGTGCAAGCATGTACAATGCACTTCCTGTTGAAAGCGTAAAAGTATTGGTACAGGTGATGAAAGATTTTGCAAAAACAAACGGTTAAAAAAAATTTCAGTTATGATTAAAATATTAGCCAATGACGGCATTGATGCTGCTGGAAAAAAAATATTTGATGCAGCAGGATTTTCGGTTTCTACAGATAAAGTACCTCAGGAAAAACTTGCTGAAGCACTTAAGAATTTTGATGCTATATTAGTAAGAAGTGCTACTACTGTACGCACTGATGTTATTGATGCATGTCCAAATCTTAAAGTAATTGGTCGTGCCGGTGTAGGTATGGATAATATTGATGTAAAGTATGCCCGCGAAAAAGGACTTGCCGTTATAAATACTCCGGCTGCATCATCACAATCAGTTGCAGAATTGGTGTTTGCACATTTGTTCACCGGAGTGCGAATGCTGTATGATGCCAACCGCAACATGCCAGCCTGCTCTTCCAAAGAAACATTTGAAAAACTGAAGAAATCATACTCCGCAGGAATAGAACTAAAGGGAAAAACAATAGGTATTATTGGTGCCGGACAAATTGGTAAGTGCGTAGCTGCCATAGCAGTTGGTTTGGGAATGAACGTTTTATTTCATAGACTCAACAATGAAGATGTTGTAGTAGATATGGATTTTCACCCTGCATTAGGACAGAAGAAAATCACTATTACTTTTAAATGTGTGTCTTTCACTAAACTACTTATTGAGAGTGATTTTATTACGCTACATGTGCCATTTCCAAAAGGTAGCGCACCGGTTATCGGGAAGAAAGAACTTGACCTCATAAAAAATGGTGCAGGCATTGTTAACACAGCACGTGGTGGAGTAATTTCAGAAGCCGATTTGATTGAAGCACTTAATTCAGGAAAAATATCATTTGCAGGCATTGATGTTTTTGAAGGCGAACCAATTATCAACCAAACACTTTGCACACATCCTAAAGTAACCTTGTCACCACACATTGGTGGTTCAACAAAAGAAGCACAAGAGCGCATAGGGATTGAACTTGCAGAAAAAGTAGTTGAATATTTTACTAAAAAATAATATCAGAATTAAAATATAGCAAAAAGTATGGCAACATTAAAACCATTCAAAGGAATAAGACCCAAAAAAGAATTAGTAAAGCGAATTGCTTGTCGCCCTTACGATGTACTTGACGAAAAAGAAGCACGTGCAGAAACTAAAGGCGACAAAATATCATTCTATCATGTTATAAAACCTGAAATTGATTTTCCGGACGATTTCGATCACTATGCACCTGAAATTTATAAAAAAGGCAAAGAAAATTTCGAAGCCATGTTTAAAGACGGAGTGTTTTTTCAAGACAACAAAGACTGCTACTATATTTATGCACAAAGCATGGACGGACGTAAACAATATGGCATAGTAGGCTGTGCTGCTGTTGACGATTACATGAATGATGTTATCAAAAAACATGAACTTACACGTCCGGATAAAGAAGAAGACCGTAAAAACCACGTACGTGTTTCCGGATTGAATTATGAGCCTGTATTTTTTGCCTATCCACAAGTCAGAAAATTAGATGAGTTGGTTGAGCATATTACCTCTGCTGCTCCCGAATATGATTTTGTAACTGACGATCACATTGGACATCAGTTCTGGATAGTGAACAACGATTCTGACATAAATATTATCACAGAAGAGTTTGCAAAACTAAAAAACACCTACGTTGCAGATGGGCATCACCGCACAGCTGCTGCTGCTTTGGTTGGCAAAGAAAGACGCGAAAAAAATCCTTCACACACAGGAAAAGAAGAGTACAACTTTTTTCTGGCAGTGCATTTCCCCGACAATCAATTAAAAATAATGGATTACAACAGGGTTATTAAAGACCTGAACGGAATGGATGCAAAACAGTTTATTGACAAGCTGAAAGAAAATTTTGTTGTTGAAGAAAAAGGAAGTGATGAATATCGTCCTGCAGCTTTGCACGAGTTTAGCATGTATCTGGAAGGCAAATGGTATAAATTAAATGCCAAACCGGGCACTTTCAATGATAAAGACCCTATTTGCGTTCTTGATGTCACTATCTTATCAGATAAAGTTCTGGCACCTTTGTTAAACATCACCGACCTGCGCAAGGACAAAAGAATTGATTTTGTTGGCGGACTTCGTGGTCTTGGTGAATTAAAAAGAAGAGTTGATAACGGAGAAATGAAGGTTGCTTTTGCACTTTATGCAGTAACTATGCAGCAACTTATTGATATTGCCGACAATAATCTTATTATGCCACCCAAGGTAACCTGGTTTGAGCCAAAACTTCGTAGTGGCCTCGTACTGCATTCATTGGACTAAATTTCTTACCGTCAAGTATTTAACAACCTGCTGTTGACTGTCTGCCCGACAGGCACTGCAGGTTTATTCATATTTTTTACCTTTGACCTCAATTTGAGAGAACCAATATAAGCTTATGATGCATGACGATGACTATGATGGACTTGATGATCAAGGTGAAAATTTAGGTAACAACGTTCAGCGCTTTGAAGAAATGCTGCGCAATCATGAAACCTACTTTTTTGATGCCGATTCGCTGATAAAAATTACCGACTTTTATTTAGAGAAGTTTGACTATGATAAGGCTATGGAAGTCATAAAATATGGTCAGAATCTTCATCCGGACAATACTGCTTTTAAAGCAAAAGAAGCCTACATCACTCACCTTCAGGGCAACTCTGAAGAGGCTCTGGAAATGATAAATCAGCTTCTTACCGTAAACCCAAAAAATGAAGACCTTTATCTGATTAAAGGTCTTATCTATAATTCTTTAGGAATGTTTCCGGAAGGACGTAAAACATTCAAAGAACTTTTGTCATTCACAGAGTTTAAAGAAGATGTTTGCTTTCATATTGCACAAACCTATCTGCAAACATTCGACTATCACGGAGCCATACATTATTTTAAAAACTGCCTCTTCGAAAACAAAAAAAACGAAGTTGCTGCCGATGAGTTGAGCGAATGCTTTGACCGTGCAGGAAGAGCATCAGAAGGCATCACTTATTTTCAGGCATTAATTGATCAGGATCCTTACAATGCATTGTTCTGGTTTCATTTAGGACAAATGTATCAGTGTTGCATAGAGTATGAAAAAGCTATCAATGCATACGACTATTGTATTCTGATTGACGAAAACATGGACGAGGCCTATATACAAAGCGGACAGTGTCACATGTTGGCAGGTAATTATGAAAAAGCTATTCAGGCATTTAAGCAAAGTTTTGAATATAACACCCCTGAAGCATTTGTTTATGATAATATAGCACAGTGCTATTTTGAATTGGGAAATCATGAAGAATCACGGAGCTATTTTAAAAAGGCTGTAAAAAGTAATCCTTCATTTCACAGCTCATGGTATGGCATTGGAATGACTTTGTCGGAAGAAGAGCGGTGGTATGAAGCCATTCACTATCTTAAAAAAGCAATTGAACTGAACAGTGATATTAGTGATTATTGGTTTTTGCTTGGAGACTGCGAACGCGAATTAGGTAACTTTGAAGAGGCTGATGAAGCTTATAGAAAAGTGATTGAAATGGACCCGGATTTTTTAGATATCTGGTATGAGTATCCCGAATTTCTGATGGAACAAAACCGAACAGATGAAGCACTTCAATATGCTTATCTTGCAGTAAAATATTTTCCAAATGACATTGCAGTACATTTGCGATATATCATTTTACAATACAGAAATGGTAACATAAAAACAGCCTACAGTTTGCTATCTGCTGCCATCAACAACGAAGAAAATATCAGGGAAATTATTGAAGAGATATACCCTGAACTTTTGAATGACTCTAACATTCAGAAAATTTTAGAACAAAACAATTAGTGACAATGAATTTTGAATTGAGTCAAGTGCCTTCACGAAGTATAAAACCTCGTGAGAATGGCTTAACCATGGTTATGGATAAAGGCCTCAGCCTTCGTGAAACAGAAGATTTTATTTCCTCCTCAGGCGAATTTACCGATTTGGTAAAATTAGGTTTCGGAAGTAGTCTGATAACCCCGAATCTGGATAAAAAAATCGCTCTATATAAAGAAGCCGGGATACCGATCTACTTTGGCGGAACATTGTTAGAAGCATTTCTTATAAGAGATGAGTTTGACAAGTACCTGAAAGTTTTATCTAAATACAAGATGGAATATGCCGAAATATCAGATGGCTCCATCGTAATTCCACATAAAATAAAATGTGATTATATTAAAAAGCTTGCCAAACACGTAACAGTAATTTCAGAAGTAGGATCAAAAGAAGAAGGAATAATTATCCGTCCAAACGTGTGGATTCAAATGATGGAACGTGAATTAGAAGCCGGTGTTTGGAAAGTAATTGCGGAAGCCCGCGAAAGTGGTACAGTAGGCATTTACCGTCCAAATGGAAAAGCACACGTAATGCTTATTAATAAAATAATTTCCAGAGTACCTGCCGATAAAATTATATGGGAAACGCCTCAAAAATCGCAGCAGGTTTATTTTATTAAGCAATTTGGATCTAATGTGAACCTGGGCAACATTGCACCCAGCGAAGTAATAGCGGTTGAATCGCTGCGCTTAGGATTAAGAAGTGATACTTTTTTCCATTTTCTTGATAAAGACTCTATCAATAGATTTACCAACTAAACTTACTGCTTTTCAGCACTAATCGTGCCTTGTAAAGTTGTACTTTTGCAGCCGCCCAAAAGGGGTAAGATTTTATATTTCCATTTCCTCTACATTCTTGACTGCAAACACAAAAATAAATTTAAAAAAACTGCTGATAATTTTTCTATTGGCGGGGTTCGTTGCAAAAATTGCCATTGGATTTCACCTTAAAGAATCCTTTCTGAATCGTGGTAATTCAAAAACCTATCTTAATGCGCTTGCAAGCAATTTGTATCTTAATGGTGAATATAGTCTTGTTCAGGGAATTCCTTCTGTTGACTATGAGCCATTGTATCCGGCTTTAATGAGCATCAGCTATGCTGTTACAGGATATAATTGGCTAGGTCTGACCATTCTTCAGGCTACTCTGCATCTCATTACCTCTCTCTTGTTATTTAAAATCGGCACCAGGCTTTTTCATCCCATTGCAGGTTTTTTTGCTGCATGTTATCATGCTTTATATCCCTATCTCTTTACCTATTCGTTTTCTATTTACGACACTACACTTTTTGTTTTTCTTCTTGTATTGATTATTGATTTATTGCTTACAGAAAAACTTTCTTCGAAAAAACTTGTACTTGCCGGAATTATTATTGGTCTGGCATTCTTAACAAGAGCAACTATCATTACCTTTCTTCCAGGTTTGTTTCTCTATGTATTCTATCGCTACTTCAAATCCGAGAATATAACAGCGGCATTTATCAGTTGCTCACTAATTGTTGCAGGAAGTCTTCTGGCAATGGCACCTTGGTTGGTAAGAAACTATGCACTAACAGGAAAATTATTAATCAGCACTCATGGGTCATTCGGCATGTGGCAAGGCAACAATCCTTTGTCATTCGAATATCTTAAAGCAAATAAATCATTAGACGAAATTTATAGATTAAGCCCGCCAGTGCCCATTTATGCACAGTATCCACTTGCCGCACGTACACCTGATGAGGCAGTAAAAGCAGCTGCAGCCTATCAGCAAGAGGCTGTAAATTGGATAAAAAACAATTTCCCTGAATTTGTTTCTATGGGTTGGCTTAAAGCAGAAAAACTTTGGAGTTGGAATCGCAACCCTGATAGTAAAAGTGTGAAATTCGGAAGCAATGAAGGACGTAAATCCGTTTATCTTATTTCATACCTGCCATTGTTACTACTCTTTCCCTTTGGATTGATAATATTATTTAAAAAACATCCGCCTGAGGCATTTATGCTGTTACTTATCTTACTTGCTTTCACCGGTGCACATGCCATTGCTATTGGGTTCACCAGAGCACGCATACCTATTGATTTTTTCCTGATGTTATGTAGTGGCATAACCATCACTTACTTAATGCAACGCTTTTTTCCATCCTTTTATCTTAAATTTAAATCATCATGAGCGACAAAAAATATACGGTCGTTTTTCTGGGAAAACTACCTCCACCCTACATTGGCCCTTCTGTTGCCTGCGAAATTATTCTCAACTCAAAACTCAAAGATGAATTTAATTTAATTCATCTCGACCTTTCAGATAAACGCGACATCAATACATTAGCAAAACTCGATTTTACAAATTTTTATCTGGCCTTTAAACAATATTTTCAATTGTTCTGGTATTGTATTCGCTATCGTCCAAATCTTGTATATGTTCCGGCAGGGCAAACCAACGTAGGCTACACACGCGATGCAGGTTATATTCTCATCGCAAAGCTTTTTGGCATTAAAGTGCTTACACACCTTCGTGGTGGATATTTTCTGAACTGGTATAATGAAAGTGGAAAAACAATGAAAGCTTTTATTCGTTTTGTACACAAAAAAGTAAACGGTCAGATTGTGCTTGGCAATAACCTTCGTAAATTATTTAACTGGATTGTTCCGGATGAAAAAATTTTTGTTATTCCCAATGGTGGTAATTTTCCGGTTAACTACAATGAGCGAAACAACAGTAAAGTTAAAGTACTATTTTTAGGGAACTATGTGCGCACCAAAGGTGTTTTAGAAGCATTGTATGCAGCACCATTAGTTTTTGAAAAAAATAAAAATGTAGAATTTGTGTTTGCCGGAGAATGGCGTGAAGCAGATGTAAAAACCGATTTTGAAAATTTTTTACAACAGCATCCTGAACTTCCTGTTATAAATCATGGACCTGTGAAAGGTGATAAGAAATTCAGCATTCTGAACGAAGCTGATATTTTTGTTTTTCCAACATACTATCGAAACGAAGGTCATCCATGGGTTACCGTTGAAGCTATGGCTGCCGGACTGCCTGTAATTTCTACAGACCATGCAGCAATCTCCGAAAGTGTACATGACGGCAAGAATGGTTATCTGGTAGAAAAGAAAAATATTAATCAGTTAGCCGAAAAAATAATTATTTTGGCAAACGATAAAGATTTGAGAAACAAAATGGGAGCAGAAAGCAGACGTATCTACCTGGAAAATCTGACAGAAGAAAAAATGGTTGAACGGATGGGTCATGCATTCAGAAGTGTAATAGAGAATTAAATTTTATTAAATTGAAAAAAGTATTAGTAACCGGAGGAGCAGGGTTTATTGGCAGCAATTTATGCGATGCCCTATTGGCTAATGGCCTTTACGAAGTTCATTGCCTTGATGTGTTTGACGATTTTTATGATCCTACCATAAAAAGAAACAATATTTCGGAAGCTTTAAAAAATAAAAACTTTTTTTTACTTGAAGGTGATATTCGTGACACTGCTTTTATTGATAAAATATTTCAACAACCATTTGATATTATAGTGCATCTTGCAGCACGAGCCGGAGTGAGACCAAGTATTGAAAACCCCTTGCTTTATGAGGATGTAAATATCAAAGGAACTGTTAACCTTTTAGAGAAGGCAAAAGAAAAAAATATCAAACAATTTGTTTTTGCCGGCAGCAGTAGTGTTTATGGAATCAACCCAAACACACCATGGAGTGAAAACGATTTTGTATTAAAACCTATCTCTCCTTATGCATCAACAAAAGTTTCATGTGAACTTGCCGGGCATACCTACTCTCATTTATACGGCATCAGGTTTATCTCCCTCCGTTTCTTCACAGTGTTTGGCCCACGTCAACGACCTGACTTAGCCATACATAAATTTTTTAAGTTGATTCGTCAGAGTAAACCAATTCCATTCTTTGGGAATGGCGAAACAAGTCGCGACTACACCTTTGTAGGCGACATTGTGAATGGCATTATTGCAGCCATGCATTACGATAAAAGCAATTATGAAATCATAAATCTTGGTAATAACAGAACCATAAATCTGAATATGCTAATTACAGCTATCGAGAAAGAAGCCGGCAAAAAAGCAATTCTCGAAAAACTACCTGACCAACCAGGTGATGTACCTCATACATTTGCCGATATTGCCAAAGCAAAAGAATTACTCAACTACAGTCCTGCTACAACTTTAGAAGAGGGATTGATAGCATTCAGAAAGTGGTTCGATCAAAATTATTCTTCATAAACAATCTAAACTGCAAAAAATGGAACAGTTAACTCAAAATTTGAAAGATGGAAAAATGCAGTTACTTGAAGTGCCTTTTCCTGTACTATCATCAGGACAGGTTTTGGTACGCAATCATTATTCACTTATTAGTGCTGGCACAGAAGGCAAAACCGTAAAAGATGCTCGTCTGAGTTATATCGGTAAAGCCAGAGCCAGAAAAGAAGAAGTTAAAAAAGTGATTGATGCGGCAAAAACATTTGGCATATTAAACACCTATAAAATGGTGATGAATAAATTAGATGCACCATCATCATTAGGCTACAGTACAGCAGGCGAAATTATTGCTGTTGCACCAGATGTTACTGAATTCAGAGTTGGTGATTTAGTTGCTTGTGGCGGCAATAGTGCTGTACATGCAGAAGTGATTGCCGTGCCTGTAAATCTTTGTGTTAAACTAAACGATAAAATTGCACTTCAACATGCATGCTTTACAACATTAGGGGCTATTGCACTTCAGGGAATCAGACAAGCTGATCTTCGTTTGGGCGAAAACTGTGTGGTTATAGGACTTGGTTTGGTAGGCCAACTAACGGTTCAAATGCTGAAAGCCGGTGGCATAAAAACTATCGGTATTGATATTGACCAGCGCATGGTTGACCTTGCTTTGCATACTGATATTGATGCAGCATTTACCAGAAACAGTGAAGACCTTGAAAGCTCTATTAATAACATTACTAACGGCTACGGCACTGACGCAGTAATAATCACTGCCGGTACAGATTCACTTGATCCGGTAGATCTGGCAGGAGCCTTATGTCGTAAAAAAGGAAAAGTGGTTATTGTTGGTGCAGTGCCAACAGGTTTTAAACGACCTAACTATTTTAAAAAAGAATTAGACTTGCGCATGAGTTGCTCCTATGGTCCGGGACGTTATGATACAGAATATGAAGAAGGGGGTATAGATTATCCCTACGGATATGTTCGCTGGACTGAGAACCGGAATATGGCTGCTTTTGTTGATTTAATTGCAACAGGAAAAATCAATCTGACCAATCTGCTTACTCATACATTTGATTTTAAAGAAGCCCCGGCAGCATACGACCTTATCATGAACAAAACTGAGCCTTTTGTTGGAATGATTTTAAAGTATGATATCAATAAACCATTGCAACAAAAAGTAAATCTCTCCAATCCTTCTTATACCCAGAGTGATGTGGTTGCCGGTATGATTGGTGCTGGCTCTTTCGGACAAAATTTTTTATTACCGGCATTAAAAAATACTCCTGCTAAACTCAGTGGCATTGTTACAGCCCGTCCCAATAATGCACGAAATATTGCCGATAAAAATCAATTTGCTTTTGCATCAGGTAATGCTCAGGATATTTTCAGCAACAAAGACATTAACACTGTTTTTATTGCTACGCGTCACGAAACGCATGCAGGATATGTTATGCAGGCATTACAATCAGGAAAAAATGTGTTTGTTGAAAAACCTCTTTGCTTAACAGAGGAAGAATTGGTGCAGATACAACATGAATTTACCAAGCATAACTGCAGGGTAATGGTTGGCTTTAACCGTAGGTTTGCTCCAATGATTCAAACTATTAAAAAAACTTTCTCTTCCTCCAATCCAATTGCTATCAATTACAGAATCAATGCAGGTGTAATCCCAGCTGATCATTGGGTGCACGACTTAAAAGTAGGTGGTGGGCGTATTGTTGGTGAAGCCTGTCACTTTATTGATTTATGTATGTTTCTTGCCGGTTCAAAACTTACAACTATCAGTGCTGTTGCATTGAATGATGCACAAAAACTAAACGATACAGTTTGCTTTAATCTTCAATTTGAAAATGGCAGTACCGCTTCTGTAAGTTATTTCAGCAATGGCAATAAGAGTATAAACAAAGAATATCTTGAAGTATTCGGTTCAGGCATTGTCGCAGTACTTGACGACTTTAAAACACTGACAGTATCCGGTAAGTCAGAAAAAAAATATACAGGCAATCAGGACAAAGGTCATCAGAACGAAGTGAAAGCTTTTGTAGAAAGTATTCTTCAGGGAAAACCTGCACCTATACCTTTTGAAGAAACGGTTTTAAGTACGCTGGCAACATTCCGTGCATTACAAAGCATTGCCTCCAATGGCGAAAGAATAATTCTTTAATTCAATGGATGCATCCACAACCATTGAAGCGGCAACATCCCGGCTACGAAAATATATTGAGTCGCATCACTACAAAGGATACGACCCTTACGATGCATTAAAATCTCCGCTGTTTAAATTACCATTGCTGAACAAAAACAAGCTAATGCGTTTTGGAGCACAACAACTTGTTAAACGATCGCCTTTTAACCTGAGGTCAATATTATTTGTCCCAAAAGGGCTGAATCCTGTAACTCTTGGTCTTTGTATTCAGGCTTATGCGCAACTAATCAACATTAATCCACAAGAAAAAAATATTCTCAACCAAAATATTTCCAAACTGATTGACGAACTTGAAAAACTTATTCCGAAAGGATTTCATGGCGCATGTTGGGGATATGATTTTGACTGGGAAGCACGATATGCTAACATTCCTGCATATCAACCAACTGTTGTTGCAACTGGAATAATTACTAATGCACTTTTTATCGCATATAAACAAACAGGAAATCAAAAAGCGTTTCAACTTTGTAAAAGCGCAGCAGATTTTGTGATGAAAGATTTAAACCGTACAGCCGATGCAGATGGTCTTTTTTGTTTTTCTTATTCGCCTTTCGATAATCAGGTAGTATTTAATGCAAGTATGAAAGGCACTCGCTTGTTGGCTCAGGTTTATTCGGAAACAAAAGATGAAACAATAAAAATGGCAGCAGCAGAATCTGTTGCTTTTGTCATGAAACATCAGCGTGCAGATGGTGCATGGATATATTCAACAAGTGATGCTGGAACGTGGATTGACAATTACCACACCGGCTATGTTTTAGATTGTTTACATGAATATATTTTACACTGTGAGGATAAAACCTATGATAAAAACCTTGAAGCCGGAAAAAAATTTTACACCAATAACTTTTTTCTTGAAGGTAGAATTCCAAAATTCTATAATAACAATGTTTTTCCGGTTGATTGTACTGCAGCAGCGCAATCTCTTCTGACATTAACACGATTTAATGAGCATACCCTTTCTATTAAAGTTGCAGAATATATGATTGAAAACATGCAACATCCAAAGGGCTACTTTTATTTCAGAAAATACAAAAACCATACAGAAAAGACATCATTTATGCGCTGGAGCAATGCCTGGATGTTTGCCGGACTAACCGCTGTTTTACAAAGCCAGAATGCCAAGAGGCAATAAATCCTTAACCTGCATCAAATTTCAGCGCCTACAAATCCTTAACTTGGCCATACTCCTGCCAACCATTGTTTTAGCATTGTTTTTTAGTTGAATAGTATTTATACGTTGGGTTTGTATATCCCCTTCTCATTTGTACATTTGCACACATTGCACCAATTCCGGAATTTATTGAGCAACAAATGAAGTTTACCGCCAAACAAATAGCAGACCTCCTCAAAGGCACTATAGAGGGGAACCACAATGCCGAAGTTAATGCTTTGTCTAAAATTGAAGAAGGCAAACCTGGAACGCTATCTTTTTTATCAAATCCAAAATACGCACCATATATTTACGATACCAAGGCATCTGTTGTTATTGTAAATAAAGACTTTGTGGCTGAAAATGCAATTAGTGCAACCCTCATCAGAGTTGAGGATGCCTACAAAAGTTTTGCGTCTTTGCTTGAAATTTACAATCAGATAGTTAACGATAAACAAGGTGTTGAATCTCCTTCTTATATTGACGCTTCGGCAACTGTTGGAGAACAAGGTTATATTGGTGCTTTTGCCTATATTGGCAAGAATGCTGTAATTGGTAAAAACGTAAAAATTTATCCGCATTGTTATATTGGTGATCATGTAATCATTGGTGATAATACAACTTTATTTCCCGGTGTTAGTGTTTATTCTTTTTGTCAGATAGGCTCGCATGTCAATATCCACTCAGGTGTAATTATTGGTGCCGATGGTTTTGGTTTTGCACCCAACGAAAACAACAACTATAAAAAAGTTCCACAGATAGGTAATGTAGTTATTCACGACCATGTAGAAATCGGTGCAGGAACAACTATTGATCGTGCTACCTTAGGATCAACTGTCATACACAAAGGTGTTAAGTTAGATAATCTGATACAGATAGCACACAATGTTGAAATTGGTGAAAACACAGTTATTGCTGCACAAACAGGAATAGCGGGCTCAACCAAAATCGGAAAAAATTGTATGATTGGCGGACAGGTAGGCATCATCGGACATTTAACTATTGCAGATGGTGTAAAAATTGCTGCACAGTCCGGTATCGGAACCAGCATCACTTCGCCAAACGAAATTGTGCAAGGTTCACCGGCATTTAACATCAGCGACTATAAACGAACCTATGTTGTGTTTAAAAAATTGCCTCAAATAGAAAGAAAAATTAACGAGTTAGAAAAAAAGACAGGTAGTCTAAACCCTGCTGAAAACAAATCATGAGTGTAAAACAAGTTACTTTAAAAGAAGAAATAACTGTAGAAGGGCCGGGGTTGCACACCGGTATAAATGCCAGGCTGACCTTGAAACCTGCACCGGAAAATCATGGATATAAGTTTAAACGTACAGATGTAAGTGGACAACCTGTTATTGATGCCGATGTGGACAATGTTGTGGATACATCACGCGGAACAACACTGAGTGCTAACGGTGTAAAGGTGAGCACAACTGAACATGTTTTAGCCGCACTGGTAGGCATGGAAATAGATAATGTGCTTATTGAAATTGACGGTCCCGAAGTACCTATTCTTGACGGTAGTGCCTTTCCTTTTGTAGATGCTATTCAAAAAGCAGGATTACGTGAGCAAGAAGCTACACGTAGCTATTTTGTTATAACAGAAAACCTCACCTACGAAGAGCCTGCCCGCAATGTTGAAATGCTTGCTGTGCCAAGCCCCGACTATCGGATTACTGTAATGGTAGATTACAATTCACCGGTGCTAGGAACACAACATGCACAAATGCATAAAATTACCGAGTTTAAAGATGAGATCTCAAAATGCAGAACGTTTGTATTCTTACATGAACTTGAAATGCTGCTTAAGCATGACTTAATAAAAGGTGGCGACCTTAACAATGCCATCGTAATTGTTGACCGCGAAATAAAACAAGACAAGTTAGACGAACTAGCTACCTTATTCAAGAAACCAAAAGTTGAGATTAAACACAAAGGAATTCTAAATAATATAGAACTGCATTTTCAGAATGAGCCTGCCCGACACAAACTGTTAGATATTGTTGGCGATTTTGCATTGCTGGGTGTTCATCTGAAAGGGCATATTCTGGCAGCACGCCCCGGACATGCAGCCAACGTAGCCTTTGCCAAGCAGTTTAAAGAAATTATTCGCAAAGACAAATCGCGCCTTAAAGCACCAATCATTGACCCAAATAAACCGGCACTATTCGACATCAACAGAATTGAATCTTTCCTGCCACATCGTTTCCCGTTTTTGATGATTGATAAAATCACTGAGCTGACTGAAACAGGTGTTGTAGGTGTAAAGAATGTTACTGCCAATGAATGGTTTTTTCAAGGTCACTTTCCTGGAAATCCTGTAATGCCCGGTGTATTACTTATTGAAGCTATGGCACAAACAGGGGGTATTCTTGTTCTCAATACTGTTCCTGATCCGGGAAATTACTGGACTTACTTTTTAAAAATAGAATCGGCACGTTTTAAGAATATGGTTAAACCTGGCGATACTGTTGTCTTTAAACTCGATTTAATTTCACCCATCAGACGTGGTCTCTGTCACATGGGCGGACAAGCATTTGTTGGCGACAAAGTAGTTATGGAAGCAGAAATGATGGCTCAAATTGTAAAAAAATCATGATATCGCCACTTGCAGTAGTCAGTCCTAAAGCGAAAATCGGCAACAACGTAACCATTGAACCTTTTACAATGATTTATGATGATGTTGTTATTGGCGATAACACATGGATAGCATCTAATGTAACAATTTATGATGGAGCAAGAATCGGCAACAACTGTCGCATTTTTCCGGGTGCTGTAATTTCTGCTATTCCGCAGGATTTAAAATATAAAGGCGAACAGACAACAGCAGAAATTGGTGACAACACCACCATTCGTGAGTTTGTTACCATGAATAAAGGAACAACAGACAAAATGAAAACCACCTTAGGCAGCAACTGTTTGGTGATGGCCTATGCACATATTGCACACGATTGTCAGTTGGGTAATAATATTATCATGGCAAACAATGTTACCCTTGCAGGACATGTATTAATTGATGATTGGGCAATATTAGAAGGCTTGGTTGCAGTGCAGCAGTTTGTTCATATAGGTTCACATAGTTTTATTGCAGGAGGATCATTAGTGCGAAAAAATGTTCCACCCTTTACCAAGGCAGCACGCGAGCCACTTTCTTATATCGGCATAAATAATATTGGACTCAGACGCAGAGGCTTCTCTAACGAAGATATCAATCAAATTCAGGATATCTATCGCATACTTTTTGTTCAGAATAGCAATATTAAAAAAGCACTTACAGAAATTGAAAAAGAAATTCCTGAAAGTACACTGCGAGGTCAGATTGTTGAATTCATTCATAACTCGCCAAAAGGTTTGATGCGTGGTTTTACACCATCAGACAGCGATGATGAATAGTTGAACAATAAATAATCACATCGTGTTTACTGTCAACTTAACTGAAGCCGGAAAAAAATTCAAACAGCACTGGATTTTCAGAAAATGCTCAGCTTCGTTTTCTTCAGGTGACGTTATTGGTATAACAGGCAAAAACGGCTCAGGCAAATCAACATTACTTCAGGTTATTTCAGGCTATGTTTCACCTAATGAGGGAAAAATTGAGTGGAATGAGCATGATAAAAAAATAGAAGCAGATTCTGTTTATCGCTATCTTTCAATAGCCTCACCCTACTTGATGCTCATTGAAGATTTTACTTTAGAGGAAATGATACGTTATTATTTCCGGTTTAAAAACCTAAAGCCTTCATTTAATATATCCTCCATCATTAATGAATCTGGTCTTGAAACTCATAGAAATAAATTACTGAGTGAATTTTCTTCGGGCATGAAACAGCGAACCAAATTACTGCTTGCCATTGCATCAGACACTCCACTTTTATTATTAGATGAACCCTGCACCAACCTCGACAAGCAAAACATTGCATGGTATCAGCAATTTTTAAAAACACATTCAGAAGGCAGGTTGATTTTTATCTGTTCAAACCACATTGATGACGAATTATTTTTGTGCAATAAGTGGCTTTCCGTTGAAGATTTTAAAATCTGAACCACAAAACCTCCATTGTAGCACTTATTCTTTCAACCTATTTAAAGCACGGTTTTTTATTTGTTAAATTGTTTTTACCTCTGAAAAATTAGCGCAGCACAAAAAAAGGACAATTTAAAACTAAATACTTTTCTGAATTTCTTACATCTTAAACAGAAATTCATTTTTTATCCCATTCCGGCAAAGTGCAGATATAAATTGCCTGCAAATTCTTATGACTATGATGAACAACGATCCCATTATCACCTACGACCACACACAGGAAGAAAGCAGCTTTCGCTCGCGCTATTTTAAAAAATCTTTGTTTGGCAAGAAAAACACCTTGCTGTTGTTCTTTGCTGAAGAGGTTTTAATACTCGGGTTTTTGGCGTACTTAGTTTATCTGGTGTTTGTATAAAATTTGTTTTGAAGCATCAGATTTCTGTAACAACTGAAAACCTACTTAGTAAAAAAGTATGTTTGAACTGCATAATCTTGAAATCAATTAAACGAAATTTAAATATACTTTCAAGTAACTAAATATTAAACGTTAGAAAAAAACATCAAAAAGGAGGTTGTTTCAAATAATTTGACAACCTCCTTTTTATTTGTGTATGTACTTAAATAAAAATTCAATACTTTACGCAGAAAGTTCGTTCTGTATGTTAGCTATCAGCTAAACGCTTCTTTATGAATAAATGCTTTAAACTCGTTTCGGAGTTCTTTAAAGTAACGCTCGAATGATTGAAGTTTTTCGCGTTCACCGGCATGTACGGCAGCAAGGTTTGTGACCGGGTTGGCTGAATGAGCTTCTATTTTATTTTCATGCTGTTTAAAATCATGTCGCATGATGTCGAGAATATCTCTTTGCAGGATAAACTGATTCTGATAGTGCTCCACATTAGGCATGTTGTAATGATTCTGATCAGCCATTACAGCTGAAGCAAGGTCGCCTTTCATGCGATCAATTTCTCCACGATAGAAGTTGATTTTACCTTGCCACTCATGGTGTTCGGCAAGCATCTCTTCAAGTTGTTCAATGGTGTGCATGTTATTAAGATTTAGAGTGAACGATACAATGGCGGTTTTTGAATAAAACTCTTGAACTGAGATAATTCCCCTCGATTGAAAAGCAAGAGATCATTATTCTTTGAAAAAATACTACCGGAACTACAACTCTTCATTCTACAGCAGATTTAATTTTTCATAAAAGTAATACATTTATTTATATATGCAAATAACTTGTTCATAAACTATGGCATTATTATCCATTTTGAACCATTTTATCATGTTATTCACATCGGACCCTAAACATCAGAATGTCAAAAACCTGAAATTACATCAGCCTGACTACTTGGTTTTTTCTGAAAACACCTTCTATTGTTTCAAAACTTTCAGCCGGAAAACAACTTTTTAAAGAGACCTGATTCAATTCCTCAGAGGAGAAATCACAAAATCATCGTAAAAAATGTGGCTGCAGGATGCTCAAATCTTACAACTGTGATTAAATGCTTCTTTTTTAACTAATAGACACCATTCGGGAAAGCAATTTGCAATTCACTGTACAAAATATAAATGATATGAAAAGAATTGCAGAATTTGCCTTAATGTCTATGTGTGTGTTGGGGGTTTGTAAATCCACCTTTGTGAATGCACAAAGCAACATTACAGAGCGTAAGTACAGAGTTATTGCTTACAAGCAGGGAGCCAATGAAATCACCAGTATGTCTAACGAAACTACGGTGACACCTAATATGGCCATATATGTTCCCAACTCCTTTACACCCAATGGTGATGGTATTAATGAAACATTTGGCGCCTATAGCGAAGGAGTTAAAGACTTTACCATGCAGGTATTTGACCGCTGGGGAGCAATGATTTTTGAATCAAGCGATATCAATAAACGCTGGGATGGCATGTATAAAGGTCAGATAGCCCAACAGGGAAGTTATGTATATAAAATACAGGCAAAAGCTATCAACGGCAGAATATTAACCAAGAAAGGTACCGTAAACCTTATCATGTAAAAGCGAAAAAGAAGATCATAATGTTTCACATTAAAAACTAAGAACATTGTCAATCATACTACTAAAATATCTCATCAGGCACTTCGATAAAAAGGGAATAGTAGTTTCGCAAATACATAAGCTGAAAACTAAAATTGCCATGCTTGGCTTGTGATTCCTGTAAAGTTGCTACTTTAGAGCAAACTTTCTGGCTACATGAAGCACATCGCAAAACTATTATGGCTTATTTATCTTATTCCTCTTTTATCGTCAACAGCCTCGGCACAGGATACTGAAGAAGAAACATCGCGCTGGCAGATAGGTTTAACAGCAGGCATAAACATTCCATTGAGTGATTTTGCTGATAAACTGGACGAAAACTTTAAATCCGGCTATGCCATACTTGGTGCTACCTCTCGACTGAGGGCTTCTTACCACCCAAACAGCAAACTCTATATTGCTGCCGATTATGTGTGGTTCTATAACCCGGTTAATGCAACTGAATTACTAAACAGTCTTGTTGAAACAAACCCTCCGGGACCACGTTACAAAACCACTACTTATCCATGGAAAGTAAACAGCCTACTTTTAGGACTTGGTACAACCTTAAATTTTAACGAACAAACAGATGCCACATTAAGAGGAATGCTTGGTTTTGCAAATGGAAAATATTCAAAACGGATTTATCAGTCTTTTGATGGAGTAAAAACATTGCAAGTTACAGAAAATGCTTCTTCTGTTTTAGATATAGCACTCAACCTGGGCTTTGAAGTGAAATATTGTTTTCACAAAAACATAGGAGTAATGTTTGCAGGCGACTATTTCCGCACAGAATTTAACTATGATGATGTGTATTTAATTTATTCCGAAACCGGAGAAAAAATGTCCACCGGTGCATACTCACAACCTGTTGATGTTTTTCAGTTTTCAGCCGGTATTTTTACCAAATTTTAATGGGCGAAAGGTTGATTTTTTTGGGTGAAAGTCATTTTTTTAATGGTGAATGTAACGTTATTAACAGGTGTTAATAACGTTAGTTGTTGACTATCATAAACTTATAGTCTAATTGCTAATCACCCCTTTTTTGGGTGAAAATTCAATTTATTTTTGGACGCGTTAACCAATTATTCTATTCCGTTTAACGACAAAATTTATTAATGCGAAAAAACTTCGGTTAATCGCAGTGGGCTTATTATGTTTAATTTCTAATTACCATTTCACATGATTAAATCAACTTTAATCTCAATTACAAGAAGCATTGTTGCAGCGTTCTTGTTAGCAGTTCCAACTTGTTTGGTTGCTCAAAATTATCAGCCAAAATCGTATTATACTTTCGAAGGCTCATCGCCAATGAAAGATTCGATGGGAACTTTTAATCTTGATCCAAACTATTACCAGTCAAACTATCAAATACTAACCAACACCTCCGGTGGTGTTGGCAAGTACATGAAGTTAGACTCTAGCAGTACCATCATCAGAGGTGGTGTGTTGGCTATTGACTCTGCCGTAACATTCGAATTTATTTTTAAACCCGGTATGAACTTTGGCACAACCGTATTTGCAAAAAGAATGGATGGCGCTCTTGAATTGCGCATGACCTATCCGGCAATTAACTTCATGACAGAAGTTAAAGCCGCTAACGGCTCTCCTATTTATGATGATTTTGAAATAGACCTTAATGGAATTGGTCGTGCATCTTATAGCTACTATGTGGATGACAATTGGCATCACATTGTATTCAAATATAATGCAAAAGCCGGTATTAAAGAAGTTTGGGTTGACGGACAATTGCCTGCAGGTTTTTCAAAAACTATAGCCAGTGGTAGTTTCGCCCAAAGTGGTAATAGAGACTATATGCTCAACTCTCAGGCAGACTACTATAAATATCAGGGTGCAATAGATGAAATTGCTGTTTACTATAACTCCCTTGGAGGAAATTCCATCTACGCACACTATTTAAATTTTATGGCAGGCAAGCATTATTCATTTGCAAACCCAACGGTTACTGCACCTTCACCAAGTCCGGTAACAGCAGGAATCAATATCAATGATTTTGCACCTGGACATCCATCACCATCTCTAACACCAATAGAACAGCTAAAGAATTTCCCAACCCCTCGATACAAACCAGGACATACCTTGTTTCCAAATAATCCTTTTGTAGGTTACTATTATCTTTCAGGATATCAGACTTATGAAACCGTTTATTCAAAAGCGGTGGCTAACAGCGTGACATTACAAACTGATTTTGCAAAAAACTTTAACTATACCATTATGGCTGCCGAAAACACCGGTGCTTATAGTGATTATACCAATCCTTCGACTTTTTCCTATGCATGGATTAATCTGGCAAACAGCTTACCACAATACAAAGCTTCTGCATTGTCATATTGGCCACAATTGCGTCCTACAGATGCCGGGTATAAAAGCAATACAGCTTATGCAACATGTGGATGTTTACCTGATAAGTATTATCTTAAAAACAGTTCAGGGCAATATTTAAATCCAAACGGAGGTACCGGTTCAACAAAATACCTTAGCCCTGCCGGTGCACCTGATTCATTGGTAAAAGATGGACTTACTCAGAAATTTTATTTCGACCAACTTCTAAAAAAATTGAGCAGACCGCTTGATTATATTTTAGACAACGGTGAAGTTGTACCTTTCTTATATTATACGAATGTTATGCAATCTGACCCGAGTGTGGTGGCGGATAAAAATTCATCAGGTCTTGATTGGTTCACCTATGAAGGTCGCAGAGCTGCAACTAAAATAAAAGCTTACCGTGATCAGTTCATGGGATTAAGCGGTTTATCAAACACAAAATTTGCGTATTATCAGTTAGATGGTCAGCCAACATGGAATTTAAAGTGGTCTGAAGTTCGTACTGTAAACAGTGCCATGAATGGCTCAAATTATGCAACCGGTGATATTTATATGCGTTGGCCTTCAAACTGGCGTTATTGGAGTGGCGCATGGAAAGGATGGCAATGGGTAGTTGAGTCCAGAAGAGAACAACTTTTGGCTGGCGACAAATATTTTTCACCTGCGGTTTCACCGGGATGGGACAATGACGAAACACAAAACGTTCGTCCTGCACAATGGTTAGGTTTCCTCAAAGCTGTTTCTATGACAGGTGCAGAATTTTTCACTACAGGCTATTTTGTAACATCGCAACCTTATCAGAATCCAAAAAATTATATCTGGCAATTGGTTATTCCACCTTATGCACAAGCAATCACAAGCCGTTATGAAGACTTATTCAGGAATGGATATCTTATGTCAGGTGATGTTCCTAACAGTACTACCAGTCCAACCTATATGGCGTACTCATTTAATACAGGTGACCCTGGAAAATTAGTTGTTGTACGTAAACACAATTCACAGAATAAATATGCCATAACAGGTTCATCACAACCAATGTCGAATATGGCAGGCGCTGCACCTGATGAAGCTGTTGCACAAATCAATTTAGATGGCAGTAGAATTAAGTTTAAAATCAGAAGACAAGGCAGTACATATATCTATGACAACACCAACACTTCTGCTCCAATATTCTATCAGTTAGATGGATGGCATGAAAACACCTATCCATATTACTGGTCAAAAGATTTTAAATTTGAAGCAGAGCTATATGACAACAGCAACAATAATGTGTATCTGAAAACCACCCGTCCTTCAGGAGCAACGGCTGGCGACTTTACAGATTACACTACTGCTGTAGGTTTTAATTCTGTTAGTGATTTAACTTATAACTTCCAGCCTCGATCAACAACAAACTATACCTATTATGTTTGGGTTAGAGCTCGTTCTAAAAACTCACAAACTACAGGAATGACTATCTCTTTAGATGGCAGCAACAGCAAACAAATAGGTTGTATTACAGATGCTAACTGGCAATGGTATAAATATGATGTAAACTCTGGTGCTGTAATTTCATTCTCATCTGTAGCATCATTGGAGGATCATGTATTGAAAATTACACCAACAAATACCAATCTTGAGATTGATCAGATTCATTTATCAACCAGCAGCAATGCTATTTATACAAGCCCTGCTCCATGTTCTGGTGTTGCAGTGCCAACAATTACTGCAAGTGGACCTACGGCATTTTGTGCAGGAGGAAATGTAAATCTTATTGCCAGTACGGGTCTCTCCTATTTGTGGAGCAATGGTTCAACAGATCCTTACATTAATGTAACCAGTGCTGGTTCTTATGTTGTTACTGTTACAACTGCTGCAGGCTCTGCTGCTTCTGCACCTGTTTTAGTTACAGTTTATCCTACGCCAAATGCTACAATCACTGCAGGCGGTTCAACCTCTTTTTGTGTTGGTGGTAGTGTTACTCTTACTGCAAACAGCGGCTCAACTTATCTGTGGAGCAGTGGAGCAACAACACAATCAATTACAGCTATCGGAGGTGGAAATTATAATGTTATAGTAACAAACTCAAATGGTTGTTCTGCAATGTCAGCGTCAACTACAGTTACTGTTAAACCGGTTCCTTCAGCTACTATTTCACCTAGTGGCCCAACAACTTTTGCTGCTGGTGGCAGTGTTACACTAACTTCTTCTTCGGCAGGTACCGGAGGTAGTTATAAATGGTCACCAGGTGGAATGACAACACAAGCGGTTACAGTTAGTACAACTGGAAATTATGTTGTAACTGTTACAAATAACAGTGGATGTTCAGCAACTTCTGCACCACTATCTGTTACGGTTACCTCTGGAGCGCCAACACCAAAAATAACTGCAAATGGCCCAACAACATTTTGTCAAGGTGGAAGCGTAGTATTGACATGTAGTGCAGCCAACTCCTATCTATGGAGTAATGGTGCAACAACACAATCTATTACCGTTACCACAGCAGGCAGCTATACTTGCACTGCAACAACAGCAGGTGGTTCTGCAACTGCTGCTGCAGTAAATGTTATTGTAACAACACCTACTCAGGCAACTATTACAGCATCTGGAAGCACTTCGTTCTGTAGTGGAGGCAGTGTAACACTTAATGCAAGTACAGGAACATCTTACTTGTGGAGTACAGGTGCGACTACTAACACTATTACAACATCATCTCCCGGCACATACACTGTTACTATAACTAACAATGGTTGTCAATCAACAACAAGTAAAGCAGTCACTGTATATTCATTGCCCAATGCGACAATAACAGCAAATGGTTCAACTAACTTACAGCAAGGTGGCAGCGTTCAGCTAACTTCTTCAAGTGCAGGTAGTGGTGGCAGCTATTTATGGAGTACAGGTGCAACAACACAATCAATCACTGTTTCTGCTCCCGGAAATTATACAGTTAAGGTAACTAACAGCAATGGATGCAGCAATACATCTGCACCAATAGCAGTAACTGTAAATTCATCTTTTCAACCTAACATAACAGTTAGTGGATCTTTGAGTTTTTGCTCTGGTGGCAAAGTAACTCTCACTGCTACAAAAGGATCAGCATATCAATGGAGTACAGGTGCAACAACCAGAAAAATTACAGTAACAACATCTGGAAATTATGCTGTAACAGTTACACAATTTACAACAGGATATGTAGGAACATCTTCAACAGTAAATGTAAATGTAATGCCTGCGCCTTCTGCAACAATAACAGCAAATGGAAGCACCACAATATGTCAAGGCTCCAGTGTTACTTTAACATCAAGCAATGGTGCTAATTATCTTTGGAGTAATGGCGCTACATCACAATCAATTTCTGCATCTGCAGCAGGCAACTATATAGTGACTGTAACCGGAAGTAATGGCTGTACTAAATCATCATCAGCTACTTCAGTTGTGGTTAATAATTGCAGCTCTTCTTGCCCAACTCCCGGAAATTTACATGTAACGAACCTCAGACCAACATCTGTGGAGATAAACTGGAATTTAGTATCTGCCAACAATTATTACATTAAGATAGAAAACCTGAATACAGGATATGTATATTATTCTAATGCTTTATCAAGTGGTGTAAACTCAATCACCATTGGCGCATTAGCTTCTACACCTTATCGTTGGTCGGTGCGTGCATTGTGTGGCAGCACATATTCTTCATGGAGTGCTTACAATTATTTTACAACTCCTTCGGCAAGAATGGGCGAAGGCAATAGTAATGCAGGCTTAAATATTACTCCATTAACTACGCAAATGCCATCAGAGTTTAATGAAGAGCAACCCCTTCGTCTTGAATCAGACGATGCAAGTGTTACTTTCTTCCCAAACCCTGCAACTTCATTTGTAACGTTTAATGTAACTGCATCTGAAAATAACACAGCATCTTTAACACTTTTAGACTTGTCAGGCCGTACACTAAAAAAAGAAAACTATCAATTTAACGAAGGACTTAACAACGGTAAAATTGATGTCAGCAATTACGCAAGAGGTGTTTATATGATTCAATTAGTTTTTGATGGAAAAACTGTAATGAAAAAAGTTGTTCTTGAATAGTTTGTTTTTATTATCATAAGTTTTAAGAGCCGTCATCAGATTGATGACGGCTCTTTTCATTTTGTACAATACCCGGCAAATGAATGCGTTTATTAAAATGTTATCTTTGCACGATGAAATTTCGCATATTTAGCTTTATAATTTTTACCTTATTGTGTTTTGGGCAAAATGTCAAAGCGCAACAATGTGAAAATATTATTGAAGATAACCTGTGCAATTATTACAGTCAGATTTTAGGGTATCAGGTTAAAGAAGTATTTAACACAAAAGTTTTTGATCTTATAGACACCTGGTTGAATACGCCATATAAATATGCAGGCAAAAACGAAAATGGAATTGATTGCTCCGGATTTGTCAATGTTATCATCAAGGCTGTTTATGGTAATTCTTTTGGCTGCAGTTCCGCTGACATGTATAACAAACTTCCACATGTTTCACTTAAAAATTTAAGTCCGGGTGACTTGGTGTTTTTTAAAACCCGTGGTCGAAGAATTTCACATGTAGGCATGTATTTAGGCCAGGACAAATTTGTTCATTCGAGCACATCAAGTGGTGTAATTGTAAGTGACCTTAACCAACCTTACTATAAAAAAAGATTCGCCAAAGGAGGAAAAATTACCCTTGACGAATCTACTACTTCAGTTTCTAAATAAATTCTTATTCAGATTCCATAAAAGGATAACGGTAATCTTTTGCCGGAACAAATGTTTCTTTTATTGTTCGAGGAGATACCCAACGCAATAAATTTACCATAGCACCTGCTTTGTCATTTGTTCCTGATCCTCTGGCACCGCCAAAAGGCTGCTGACCAACAACAGCACCGGTACATTTATCGTTAATATAAAAGTTACCTGCAGAATTTACCAATGCTTTAGTTGCAATATCAACTGCATACCGGTCCTGCGAGATAACCGCACCTGTAAGTGCATATTCGCTTGTGTTGTCAACTAATTGCAAGGTCTCTTCAAACTTATCATCCTCATAAACATACATGGTCAAAACCGGTCCAAAAATTTCTTCACACATGGTTGTATATTTTGGATCTGTTGTGAGAATAATAGTTGGCTCAATAAAATATCCTTTGCTCTTATCAAAATTTCCACCAGCAATAATCGTTACATTTTTACTCTTCTTTGCATTTTCAATGTAAGCCGAGATTTTATCAAATGACTTTTCGTCTATAACGGCATTTACGAAGTTGCGAAAATCTTCAACAGGCCCTATCTTCATTGATTGCACTTCTTTAACCAGTTTATTCTTCACTTCTTCAGAAATAGATTTTGGAATATAACAGCGTGATGCAGCACTGCATTTTTGACCTTGATATTCAAAAGCTCCACGTGCCAAAGCAGTCACTAACACATCTATATCTGCACTTTTGTGTGCGATAATAAAATCTTTTCCTCCTGTTTCGCCCACTATTCGTGGATACGATTTATACATAGGCATATTTTCTCCGATAGTTTTCCAGATACCTTTAAAAACTTCTGTTGATCCTGTAAAGTGAATTCCACCAAAGTCAGCATGTTTAAAAATAACATCACCTGCATCAGGGCCGGAAACATAAACAAGGTTGATTACTCCTGCAGGCAACCCGGCTTCAATCAGCAATTGCATTACCACATTAGCTGCATAAATCTGTGTATTGGCGGGTTTCCAAACAACAGTGTTGCCCATCATGGCAGGTGCTGTAGGCAAATTACCGGAAATTGCGGTAAAATTAAATGGTGTTAATGCAAAAACAAATCCTTCAAGCGGACGCTGTTCGGTGCGGTTCCATACACCTTTACCCACAACCGGTGGTTGTTGTGTATAAATCTCACGCATATATTGTACGTTGAATCGTAAGAAGTCAATCATCTCGCATGCTGAATCAATTTCAGCCTGATAAGCATTTTTTGATTGTCCAAGCATAGTAGCAGCATTCATCTTATAGCGGTAAGGACCTGCAAGTAAGTCAGCCGCTTTCAGAAAAATGGCTGCCCGTTGTTCCCAAGGCATTTCTGCCCATTGTTTCTTAGCTTTTAATGCAGCATCAATTGCTAACAGCACATGTTTCTTTTCTCCTTTATGATACATCCCCAAAACATGCTGATGATCGTGTGGAGGACGAAGTGCTGAAGTGTTTCCTGTCCGTACCTTTTGCCCATCAATATACATGGGAATATCTAATTGTCTGGAACGTGCTTCTGCAAGTGCTGCTTTTAATGCTACTTTCTCCGGACTTCCATGTGCATAATTCAACACCGGCTCATTATAGGCCGGAGGAATATTATAAACTGCGTTTGTCATACCTTAATTAATTTAATAGTGCGCAAAGGTACGAAAATGAAATAAGGGCTTTTGTATCCTAAGTTACATCAGCAATAAGGTTCAATAATCAAGCTAAGTTCAAGCTCCTGACTTCATTCTTGGTTAATGAAATAACTTCTGTCAATTGCTGAATCAATTCATTCATTCCGGTAAGGTCACCAAGTTTTCCTTTTTCTTCTATGATACGGCAAACTTCTGATAATCTCTTTGCACCAATATTGAGAGCGCTTCCTTTTAATTTATGTGAAGCTTTATACAAACCATTGGCATCATGTTCATTGAAAAAATTACTCATATCGGCATGTAGGTTATCCATCTGTTTAAGAAAAAGTTCAAAAATATTTTTTACAAAAGATGTATCATCTCCTACAGCCATTGCCTTCAGTCTTTCAATGGTTTGCTTGTCAATCAAAGGTTCATCATTTTGTGCAGCCTTGCTTTTTAAAATCACCTCACCCCATTTTTCGAGTAATGACTGCACAACTTCAATTCTGATTGGCTTGGTCGTATAGTCATTCATTCCTGCATCAAGACACTGCTTTTTATCATCTTCCAATGCAAATGCTGTCATGGCAATAATTATGCTGTTGTTGTTTAACTTGCGTAGCGCTGCTGTTGCTTCCAACCCATCCATTTCAGGCATTTGAACATCCATAAAAATTAGATCATACTGTTTTACAACAACTTTTTCAATCGCCAATTTACCATTCTCTACCACATCGGGTTTGTATCCTAACTTTTCCAACACTGTCACTGCAAGCGTTTGATTGATTGGATTATCTTCAGCTATCAGGATCTGTAGTGGGTATTTCAACGACACCTGACTATCAAACACTGGCACAGCATCATCACCCCTGGCAAAAGATGTAGCACTGTCAATAAATGACTTTGTTAATACAGACGAAATTTTTATTGCATCAACACCTGCCGGCAATACGGCTTCAAAAAGTTTATTACCATAAATGATATCACCACCTGAAAAACTTGCATTGAATGCAAACACAGGAATATTTGATGAACGTATCTGTTCTTTTAATTCTTCTGCAAAAAGAAGATAATCCTGCATCTGAGCATCAAGAATCAGAGCATCGTAATTTGCATCAGATGCAAGTTCATTCTTTGCTTGCTCTAGTTGTGTAACTGATTGATGCAATATATGCCAGTCATTAAACAAATCGCTCAGATGCAAATCAAAATCAATGTTGGTTGAAAAAATTAAAATTCTTTTCCCTCTTAAAATTCTGAGATTTGAACGGACATTTCTTGCAGCAGCTATAGGTGCGGGTTGTGTTATTACGGTAAAATAAAATTCCGAACCGGCTCCGGGTTCACTCATCAATTCAATGGTGCCACCCATTAAAGTAACAAGCTTGGCACTGATGGTGAGACCAAGACCGGTGCCGCCAAACTTTCTGTAAGTGGAAGTATCTGCCTGCTGAAATGACTGAAATAATCTTTGTCTTTGTTCTTCGCTAATGCCTGAACCGGTGTCTTTCACAGAAAACTTGATGTTAAGCTTTTCTGACACTGATGGAACAAGCTGTGCAGTAATGAGAATATGTCCTTTTTCTGTAAACTTTATGGCATTACCTACCAAGTTTACAAGGACTTGTTTCAGACGCATGCTATCGCCCATCACATAGGCTGGAATGGTACTTTCAATATTATAAAACAGCTCAAGTCTTTTACCAAGTGCACGATAGTAGAGTAAATCAAATGTTTCTTCAATAACCTTTTTCAATTCAAATGGCTCATATTCGAGCTCCATCTTATCTGATTCAATCTTAGAAAAATCGAGAACGTCATTGATGATACTAAGCATATTCTCACTGCTCAACTGCAATGTACTCACATACTCTCTTTGTTTGTCATTAAGTGTTGTCATGCGAAGTAACTCAAGCATTCCAACGATGCCATTAAGCGGTGTACGGATTTCGTGACTCATTGTGGCAAGAAACTGAGATTTGGCAGCAGTAGCTGTTTCAGCAGTTTCTTTTGCCTTTACCAGTTCATTTTCAAAATGAACTCTTTGTGTTATATCACGACCAAATAAAGATACTCCTGTTACAATATTATGTTCGTCAACGACAGGTTGTAACGAAAATTCAAAATAGTTTTCCGTTCCGTTTCTGCTTACCTCGTCATTATAGGTAACTCTTTTTCCCCTCATAACCTCACTATGTCGCTGCGACCACAGCGTTTGATCTTGTTCTTTCAGTGCAGCACGAAAATCATCATCAACACTCAATATCTTTCCCACTGCGGCATTTAAAAACAACTGGCATGAATGATTGATAACGGTAATACGATGATTCATGTCTGTTGACAGAATCAAGTCTTTTGTATTCTCAATAACTGCATTAACATTGGCGCGAGCATTAGTTAGTTCCTGTTGCATCAGAATTGAATCTGTAACATCTTCTGCATAGATTCTCACTTCGCTATTATCGCTACTGCTGAAGAACGATTTAAGAAAATGCACTTTACCATTTTTATGGATAAATCTTATTGTGGCATTGGCTCTTTCCTCTTTACGGCAATTTGAAATGAGCTGTTGCCAACGCATTGTATCGGCAGGATGAATGAGCTGAACAACGGAAATGCGACCAAGCTCCATCTCATCATAACCAATTGTATTGATAAATGACGGACTGAAAGAAATTAACTCATTTCCAGAATCAATTACCAATTGGCTCCATCCATCATCGGGCAACACAACTTCAACATTAGCAGATTCAACAGGCTGTAAGTTTTTAATTGGTGTCCAATAGTACACCTGAATATCGTCCAAAGTTCCAGTCTGCAATTGTAATGCAAAAGGATCCTGATCGTTAATCTTCAGCACCGAAAAATTGTGCAAGGGTTTGTTTTCAATGATAAAATTCTGAAACAAATGTTGAAGTACACCAAGGTCCACCGTAATAAAATCTTCTGCTTCTTTACTCAGGTCAATAATTTTGCCATCAGTTGTAGTTATAAAATATTGGCCTGGAAGTGAAACGGATTCTTTTTCTGTTTTCTTTTCGAGTTCAGCAAATGCCAACAACTCTTCCTTTTCATTTTGCCTGATGGTTAACAAAACTTTCAGCTGCTGAAATGTTTCTACCAATATGTTATTAAAGTTTCCTGCTTTTGATTTTGCAAAAAGTTCCGTATCAGAAAAGTCATCTAACTTAAAAACTGTACGAATATCCATTTCAGCGTGTGAATCTATTCCAAGTAAATTCTGTGCTTCGCGATTGCAATACAATAACGCCAAATTATCTCTACTGAAAATCATTGCTGCAAATGGAAGTTTTTCAAGATTGTTTTCCAACAATTTTTCGCCATCCCTATTCATGCCTTGCCTGCGAAGGCTAAACCATTGGTAGAGGAAACTCAATACCATTGCAACAACAATGACAAAAAATAATTTTACGGGATCGGAACTTCCTGATGTTCCCGAAATGAGAATATATTCCAACGAGCCAAGAACAATTACATTGTACAGCAAAAGGTAAATGACATTGCGGATATGCAGATTGGAAAATAAAATAACCGTTACTAATAAAAACTCCGGATGACCGGCAAATTTATTCTTAAAAAGAAAAAACATCAGGTGAATTGTTAGCAACAAAAACATTCCTGAAAGCTGTTCTCCCGAATACTTTTTTGCAACAGGAACAAAAAAGCTGATAGCAAGCAATGCTAAAGGTATAAGTGCCATCCATGTAAGTGGCAGTAGCACATCAATAATTTTTTCACTAAAGAAAATACCGAAAATCAAATAACATATTGCTATAACCGCAAATAATATGCGGTTATACAGCACTTCTGATTCAGTGCTAACTGTGTTTATATTCTGCTTATTTCCGATAGAAGGCATCGTTTCTTATACGCAAAAATAGGTATTTGGTTAACCCTGAAATTGATTTTTTTAATGTTGATTGAATTGTTGTAAATACACAATACTAATTTGCCATAATCTTACATTTGCCGTCATGGCAGAAGGTAAAAATGTGTTGGGTTTAATGTCGGGAACTTCCTTAGACGGATTAGACCTTGCATTGGTTAATATTACAGATGCAATTGATGGCTTGAAGTATAAAATTGTTGCTGCAGAAACCATTGAATATGACCAAAAACAAAGAGATGCATTAGCCAATGCCAAAACACTTTCGGGCGAAAAACTTTTTGAGTTACATCACAAATTTGGAGTTTTACTGGGGCAATGCGCTTTAAATTTTTTAAAAAAACATCAGCTTACATGCGACTTGATTGCCTCGCATGGCCACACTGTTTTTCATCAGCCTGCTAATGGTTTTACTACACAAATTGGTCACGGTGCCGATATTGCTGCTACTTCGGGAATAACTACCGTTTGTGATTTCAGAAGTTTAGATGTTGCCTTAGGAGGACAGGGTGCACCATTGGTACCTTTAGGTGATGAATTGTTTTTTGGGGCTTACGATTTTTGTCTTAACCTTGGCGGAATTGCAAACATTTCCTTTAGGAAAAACAACAGGCGGATTGCTTTCGATATCTGTCCAGTTAATATGGCTTTAAATTATATAGCAACTGCTTGCGGGCACAAATTTGATTCTGATGGAAAAATTGCTGCTTCAGGAAAATTGAATACAGCACTCTTGGATAAACTTAATGCATTAGAATTTTACAGTAAACCCTATCCGCGTTCTTTGGGTGCTGAATGGTTTCATGAATATTTTCAACCTGTTTTAGATTCATCTAATGCTGCATTAAATGATAAAATGAACACCATTACACATCATATTGCAAAACAAATTGCTGATTCATTAAACATTTCGGACAATAAGTTGAATGCTACTTTACTTGTGACCGGTGGCGGAACAAAAAATAAATTTCTATTGCAAAAAATTCAAGAAAGTTCATCGGTACAAATTATTGTTCCGGACGAAAAAATAATTGATTTTAAAGAAGCATTGATATTTGCACTTTTAGGTTTTTTGAGAATAAACAACAATAAAAACACCCTTGCCTCTGTCACAGGAGCAAAATCCGATTCTGTGGGTGGTGCCGTTTATTTAATGGCCTAAGTCACAAATGTTAATTAAGAAGATTAATTGTTGTGGTTATTCCTCATCGTCAAATTGGAAAAAGTTTTCATCCAAATCGTCATCCTCTTCTTTCAGGATTTTGTTCTTCCAATTTTTTTCTTCACGATGGTTGGTCATTTTATGCTTTTTTGCATGATGGTCATCCGTTTCCCAATGATCTTTAATGGACTTTTTTTGCTCAAATCTTTGATTTCTCATGTCATTGAAAATAATAATTAGAATAATAAACTATTTTACTGCAAAACTGTTGTTGAGGTTTCAGAAACAGATGTTTTTTCAAAGGTTTTAAGCAGAAAAATTTAATATTTTCGTGCAAATTTTTTAAACATAATGCTGGATCTACTAAAGAAATTTGAAGAAAAGCGCCCTGAAATAGTATTTGAATGGAGTGATGCTGAAACAGGCGCTGAAGGGTGGCTTGTAATCAACAGCCTTCGCAATGGCTCTGCCGGTGGCGGTACACGCATGCGTAAAGGATGTGATAAGAGAGAAGTTGAATCGCTTGCCAAAACCATGGAAGTGAAGTTTACAGTGTCTGGCCCGCCAATTGGCGGTGCTAAGTCAGGAATTAATTTTGACCCTGCTGACCCAAGAAAAAATCAGGTTCTGGAGCGATGGTTTAAAGCTATAAAGCCATTGCTAAAAACATATTACGGAACAGGTGGTGATTTGAACATAGATGAAATTCATGATGTCATACCCATCTGCAATAAATTAGGAATATTACATCCACAGGAAGGCACAGCTGTTGGTCACTTTAACGATGGTGAAGAAAATATTAAAAAACGCATCAGTAATTTACAGCAAGGTGTATCACTCGAATTGAAAGATGCCTCACTATCACCTAATTTAAATAGTAAATACAGGGTAGCTGATATGATTACCGGCTATGGCGTAGCTTATGCAGTAAAATATTACTATGAGTTGTGGGGTGGAAAAATTTCTGAGAAAAGAGCCGTCATTCAGGGATGGGGCAATGTGGCTGCTGCTGCCGGATTTTATCTTGCACAAATGGGTGTAAAAATTGTAGGAATCATTGACAGAGATGGCGGGTTAATTAACGAAAAAGGATATTCTTTTGAAGAGATAAAGACTTTATTCAACAATCGTCAGGGGAACAAACTACATGCAGAAAATATGCTATCGCCACAACAAATGGCTGAGAAAGTATGGAATCTTGATGCAGAAATTTTTATTCCGGGTGCCGCTTCGCGATTGGTAACGCAAGAACAAATGCAATCGCTCATCAGCAAAAAACTTGAAGTCATTTCATGTGGTGCCAACGTACCTTTTGCCGATAAAGAGATTTTCTTCGGTCCCATTGGAATGTACTGCGACAAGCACATTAGTGTAATTCCGGATTTTATTGCTAATTGTGGAATGGCAAGAGTGTTTGCTTATTTGCATAATGCGAATGCCGTTATTGATGACCGTTTGATTTTTGATGATGCTGCAAACACCATTAAAAATGCATTACAGGACGTAATTGCAACACATAAAGATAAAAAAGGTATTGCTTCTGCTGCATTTGAAATAGCTCTTAAAAAACTATTATAATGGTGATAGATGTTCTGCAACAAAGGATATTAGGAAACACCGTTGAGGATTATCTGTGGTTTGCAGGACTTATTCTGGCAGGGCTTATTTTCAAGAATCTCATTTCCAGAATTCTGACTTTTTTACTTTTCAATGTTTTGAAAAAATATTTTAAAACTATTGGTGTAAAAAAATTTGTAGAGCTGACACAAAAACCTTTTTCTGCTACGCTGTTTCTGATATTCATTTACATTGCCTGTCGCTATGTGCATTTTCCTGATGAATGGAAACTTGCCTCAGAGAGTGAGTTTGGTCTGAGAATGACAATAAAATTACTTTTTCAGGTTGTAACTGTTTTTTTTATTACCTGGACTATCATTCGTATCATTGACTATATTGGTTTGGTGATGCGTGAAAGGGCGAATAAAACCACATCCAAAATGGATGATTTATTTGTTCCTTTTTTTGCATCCTCAATTAAAGCAATAACGGTAATCATCAGTATCCTTTTTATTTTGGGAGCTGTTTTTAAGCTCAATGTTGCAAGTATTATTGCCGGTTTAGGTATTGGAGGATTAGCTATAGCTTTAGCATCAAAAGATACCTTAGAAAATCTATTAGGGTCATTCTTGATTTTTATGGACAAACCTTTTGTGGTAGGTGATTTGGTAAAGACTGACAGTCTTCGTGGCCATATTGAAGAAGTCGGTTTCCGTTCAACTAAAGTTCGCACCATCGAAAAAACTTTAGTAATTGTTCCGAATAAAAAAATGATGGATGCAGAATTAGAAAACCAAACCGAAAGAACATTTTACCGGCATAGATTTGTTATTGGCTTAGTATATTCTACAACAGCTGATCAGATTCAGAATATCATTCAGCAAATATTGAATATGCTCAATGAACATCCTTTAGTTAATGAGAATCCAAATGTTTACTTTACCAACCTAGCGGCAAGTGCTTTAGAGATTGAAGTCATTTATTTTGTAAAAACACAAGAGCTTAGCGACTTTGAAAACACAAGGCAGGAAGTCAATTTTGCGGTAATGAAAATAGTAGCTGATAATAAAAGTGATTTTGCATTTCCAAGCACTTCGGTTTATATTGAGAAGGAAGTGAAATAGTTTCTTTAATGTAATTATAAATTAAATAAAAAAAGAGCGAGGCTGGTCATGTTGACCAGCCTCGCTCTTAAAAAGACTAATTTCTCTTTTTATTTTTTCATGTTTTTACCCATAAAAGCAGCTAAATCCTTTCCGGCTTTGGCATAAGCTTCTGAAACACGTGTTCCTGTATCATAATCATAGCCACCAAAAGTGCGACCAGGAAATCTTAATCCCTGCATTTTACAAATTGGTTTTTCAGGATTGGCCGTTTCATAAATCGTAATCTCCAAATTGATAGATGCATTTTTTCTGGTCACATAAACGTTAAAACCAGGCTCGGTAAATGTGGTGCTTACTTTCATGGTATATTTGGCATCGGTAAAATCGCCAATTAGCATTGGTGACTTTTTATTGAACAACTCCACAAAACTTGGTTCAAATCTGTTTTTACGATCTGCCACCCAACTTTTTGCCCAGCTGTCACCACGTCCGGGTTCTTTGGCATTATACTCTTTGGTTTTTTTAGCAACATATTCTTCTTCTTTTGCAAAAGAGCCTACACCCATATTGCTATAGTCATAAACAACATTCAACTTAGTCTGTCCTTTCAGGTCGGCCAAGCTGCCATCCAGGATTTTAATTTTTTGTGCTGATGCAGTTCCAGTAAAAGCTGCAATAAATAATAATGATGCAATTTGCTTTTTCATAAATACATTTTTTTAATCAATAGTAAAAGTAATACTTTTTTTAAACCATGTTTTCACTATTAGTAATTACTTTTAGAGTAACGCTTGTTTCTTCAGAGAAAACTAATCTAATCCAATTTATGCAATGCCTTATTGATGTTATTAAAAATCCTATCTTCTATTTGTTCCAGTGAAGGCTTCATAAATTTCACCCCTGTAATATTTTCATACAACTCAATATAACGCTCCGATACCATCTGAACAATTTCGTCAGACATTTCAGGAACTGTCTGTCCTGCTAATCCCTGAAAATTATTTTCAATAAGCCATTGCCTCAAAAATTCTTTTGACAATTGTTTTTGAGGTTGCCCGAGTTTTTGTCTTTCTGCATAACCATCTGCATAAAAATATCGTGACGAATCGGGTGTATGGATTTCATCAATCAGATAAACCTTGTCCTGATGAACTCCAAATTCATATTTTGTATCTACTAAAATCAACCCACGCTGTGCAGCCATCTCCGAGCCTCTTTGAAACAATTTTCTGGTATAGAGTTCTGCCTGCTCATAAACCGTAGCATCTACAATACCTTGTTTAATTATTTCTTCTCTGCTGATGTCCTGATCATGACCATGAGCAGCTTTTGTGGTAGGAGTTATTATTGGCTCAGGCAAGGCATCACTTTCATTCAATCCATCGGGTAATTTAACACCACATAAAATTCTCTTTCCCTGTTTGTATTCACGCCAGGCATGACCTGAAAGATATCCTCTGATAACCATCTCTACTTTCAAAGGTTTGCAAGGAATACCTATAGATACCTGAACATCAGGGATATCAACAATCCAATTGGGTACTAAATCGGCTGTTGCCCGCATAAAATGAGCAGCTATCTGATTTAAAACTGCCCCTTTAAAAGGAATAGCACGTGGTAAAACCACATCAAATGCCGAAACACGATCTGTAACAACCATTACAAGCCATTTGTTATCAATAGAATAGACATCTCTGACCTTGCCTTTATAAAAAGCCGTTTGTCCCTGAAATTTAAAGTTTGTTGATGATAAAGCCTGCATACAGCACATTTTGTGGCCGTAAAATTATTCTTATTTTTAGACCATTAAAATTATTTTATCAAGTGTGCAACTTTTTGAAGAAAAAACGCACTTACATTACACTAAATGGATGAGCGGTCAGGAGAAAATTTCGGGAAAGCAGAAAGCCTTCACAGATGCCTATCAACTATTACATGATAAGTTGGTTCGCTTTGTGCAGTCTATGGTATATAACCGGGAGGATGTAAAAGATATTGTTGCAGAGACAATGTTGGTAGCTTATGAAAAGTTTGAAACCATTCGCCATAAAGATGCATTATTGAGCTATTTGTTTACCGTTTCAAGCAGGTTGGTTTATAAGCTTCAGGATAAAAAAAAGCAAATCTATACAGCCTTTGACCCGGAACAAGCAGAGCAAGTGAGTGATGATCATACCGGTGCCGACAGTAAAGTTCAGCTAAATGAATTGTATAATGCCTTAGATCAATTGCCGTTAAAACAGAAAGAAGCCATAGTGTTGTTTGAAATCTCCGGGCTATCATTATCAGAAATTCAACAAATTCAGGGAGATAGTCTTTCTGCTGTGAAAAGCAGGATTGCCCGGGCACGTGAGTCACTTAAAAAAATATTAGAAGAAGAAATTGTATAATTGTAAATTACTTTTTTTACCATGGAAAATAACAAAATGAATAAATTGTTCGATGCAGCAAGAAATGCAGAACCAGTAGTCTCGCTGGATGAAAGCATAGAACAATTTAACAAAGAAGTTGAAGGGAAAGAAACCACTTCGATTTACATGAAATGGCTAAAGCCTGTTATTGCTGTTGCAACACTTGCCGTTGTAGGAGGAGGAGTTTATTTTTTAATTCAAAATCAAGGTCAGCAAAACGCAGAGCCCTCTCAGGAAAATACAGTGCAAACAGAACAACCTGCCGTGCAGGCAACAGAAACACAACCTGCTGCTACCGTTGAACAACCTCAGTCAAAAGACGAAAACATTGAAGCAGTAACATCTTCAACAAAAACTGAAATCACCAATCCTACTCCGATAAAAAATAAAGTGACACATGCTGTAGGCGCAAATGATAATTACATTGTTGAAACACAAACAGTGAATATTAATAATGAAACCGGAGCATTTAAAATCTCGATAAGTGATGATGTTGAACGAATTGTTCTTAATGGTAAAGAGGTAGAGAAGTCTGAATGGTCAAAATATCAAAATGAAGTAGCCGAAGCCATGGCAGCAAAAAGCTCAATGGGTATTAATAAAGAGAATGCAGCAAACAAGAAATTTGTTGATTACATGTTTTCGACATTAAAAGAAAATGGCCTCATAAAAAACAATCTTTCTGCAATCAAACTCAGCAACGAGATGTTGTTGATTGAAGGACAAGAAGCAGACTCTGCAATTCATAAGCAGTTGTTGAAAGAGTACAAAAAAATTACAGGCAACGACCTTGGCTTCCGAACACTTTATTTTAACTGATTACTTTTAACTGCGAACGAACTTTTTGGGCTTTTAAAATTGCCTCGTCAACAGTAGCTGCCGTTACAGTTACATGCCCCATTTTACGATACGGCTTGGTGATTTTCTTACCATATAAATGTATGTGAACATCACCAATGTTTAATACCTCCTGCACACCGGAATAAATTGCCTTACCATTAGAATCTTTATCTCCTAAAAGGTTAACCATTGCAGCAGGCAAAACAGTTGCTGTGTTTCCAAGTGGTAAATTGAGAATAGCCCTAAGAAGTTGCTCGAATTGCGAAGTATGATTGGCTTCAATGGTATGATGTCCGCTGTTGTGTGGTCGTGGTGCAATTTCATTAATCAGCACTTGCCCTTCTTTTGTAACAAACATCTCTACAGCAAGTAGCCCAACCATATTCAGCTTACTGATTAAATTTTCTGCTATTGAAATTGCCTTCTGCTGCAGACTTGCTGAAGTTTTTGCAGGAGAAAAAAGTAATTCAACTAAATTAGCTTCTGTATTAAACTGCATTTCTACAACAGGATATGATTTTATTTCTCCTGAATTATTTCTTGCTGTAATTACTGCTATTTCTGCGGCAATAGCTACTTTATCTTCTATTACACTTGGTGCCTCGAATATCCGACTCATGTCCGCTGCATCATTAACAACCAGCACACCTTTTCCATCATAACCACCCTTGCGAAGTTTTTGAACAAATGGAAACTCATGCTTTATCTGTTCAGGTTTTTCTACTAAATAAAATGGCGCTGTAGGTAAATTATTTTTCTGATAAAACTCTTTCTGAAGGCCTTTATCCTGAACCATTTCAAGGATTTGAGGTTGAGGATATACTTTTTTTCCCAGTTTTTCCAGTTCGTACAAAGCTTCAATGTTTACATGTTCTATTTCAATGGTAATAATATCACAATCATTACCAAAAGCCATGACAGCCTGATAATCGCCAAAGTCGCCATGTTCAAATGTTTTGCACATATAGCGGCAAGGTGCAGACTCGTCAGGGTCAAGCACATGAATAGAAAGATTGTAATCGGCAGCTTTTTGCAACAACATTCTGCCAAGTTGCCCACCACCTAAAACACCGATAACAATATTGGGATTGAACGTATTCATAATTAACGCTATTTATTTAACAAAAATAAAGAACCTATAGCAATGAAAACAAATTAAGTTAAGAATAGAAACTCCATCTGCCATAGGGAATTTATTTTTACTTTAGCGGCACTCAAAAAAATGGCAATGAGCGAAGTTACCATACTAGATAAAACATTCACAATCATGATTCCGCGAAAGCAGATAGAAACCAGAATTCTGGAAATTGCACGCGATTTGAATGCTGAATATAAAGACAAAAACCCGGTGTTTATTGGTGTGCTTAATGGTGCTTTCCTTTTTATGGCAGATTTATTCCGCAACATTGAGACGCCCTGCGAAATTTCTTTTATCCGTGTTTCATCCTACAGCGGAACAGAATCTACCGGGCAAATGAAAAATGTAGTTGGTCTTTCGGGAAATATAAACAACAGACACGTTATCATTGTTGAAGATATTGTTGATACCGGTGAGACAGTTTCCTATCTGATGCAGGAAATATCCAAACATCAACCTGCATCGGTTAAACTGGCAACACTACTTTTTAAACCACAGGCATTAAAGAAGCAAGTTGCAGTTGACTATGCAGGGTTTGAAATTCCACCTGCATTTGTTGTAGGTTATGGCTTAGACTATGATGGCTATGGACGAAATCTTCAGGACATATATGTTCTAAAAGAATAAAACACAATGAGAAATTTATTACCAAAACCTCTTTAAATTATTAACATGCTCAACATTGTATTATTTGGTCCTCCGGGTGCAGGCAAAGGAACACAGGCAGAAAAACTTATTCAGCAATATGGCCTCATACATTTATCAACCGGTGATTTGCTTCGAAATGAAATTGCAGCACAAACCAAATTAGGCCTTGAAGCTAAAAAGCTAATGGACCAAGGTATATTAGTGCCTGATGAAGTTGTTATAGGTATGATAGAATCAAAACTTGACGCCAACCCGATAGCCAAAGGGTTTATTTTCGATGGTTTTCCACGAACTTCTGCGCAAGCATCGGCACTCGATAATTTATTAGAGCAAAAAGACACTTCAATTTCAATGATGCTTGCATTAGAAGTAACAGAAACTGAATTATCGAAGCGCTTATTGTTACGTGGAAAAGATTCCGGTCGTCCGGATGACCAAAATCCTGAAATTATTAAAAAGCGTATTAACGAATACAACAATAAAACAGCTCCGGTTGCAGACTATTATCGTAAGCAGAATAAATATTACGGTATTAATGGCATTGGAAGTATTGATGAAATTTTTAATCTTTTGTGTAAAGCAATAGATAAATAACTCGAATATCAAACAAATAAAAAGATGAAATTTTTTATAGACACAGCCAATCTGGCACAGATAAAAGAAGCAAATGATTTAGGCGTACTCGATGGTGTAACAACAAATCCATCATTGATGGCTAAAGAAGGAATAAAAGGAAAAGCAGCTGTAATGAAACATTACGTTGACATCTGTAACATAGTAAAAGGCGACATCAGCGCTGAAGTTATTGCCACTAATTATGACGGCATTGTTGCAGAAGGTGAAGAATTAGCCAAATTGCATGAGCAGATAGTTGTTAAAGTGCCTATGATAAAAGATGGGATAAAAGCCATTCACTATTTTACTTCAAAAGGAATAAAGACCAATTGTACTTTAGTTTTTTCTGCAGGACAGGCATTGCTTGCTGCCAAAGCAGGCGCCACCTATGTTTCGCCATTTATTGGCCGCCTGGATGATGTGAGTACCGATGGCTTGCAACTAATTAGTGAAATCCGGCAGATTTATGACAACTATGGTTTTCACACACAAATTCTTGCGGCCAGCATCCGCCATGCCATGCACATTATAAACTGTGCTAAGTTGGGTGCTGATGTAGCTACTTGTCCGTTGACAGCCATTACCGATTTATTAAAACATCCTTTGACAGACATCGGGCTTGAAAAATTTCTGGCCGATGCTAAGAAGTTTGTGTAAAATTTTCAATGCAATGAAATGAAAAAAAACAAAGAAGTTGTTGCTAAAAAAAACAACAACAAAACTTTTAATAAACCATCAGGTGAAACAACCTTAATAAAACCTGAGAATTTTTTTGTAAAAAATGAGACTTTAATATTTTTTTCAATACTGCTTATATCATTGGTTTTTTCAGTTTTACTCTTTGATATTAAGATGAGTGAAGGCAATGACGATTCTGACTATATAGAAGGTGCATTTAAACTTACCAAAGACTTCAAAAGTTACTACAGTACCAAAGCACCACTCTATCCGATATTTTTAAGCTTACCGGTTAGTCTGTTTGGTATTAATCTGCCAATTCTTAAATCACTTTCTATTTTATTTAGTCTGTTGAATTTAACTGCAATATATTATGCATTTCGCAAACTAATACCTTACTCTGTCTTATTTGCTGTATTAATTTTCACCGGAATAAACAGCTACTTTTTATACTTTGCAAGCCAAACCTATTCAGAAGCATTCTTTTGTTTTTTACAAGCTTTGTTATTTATCGCACTACGACCCATTCTAATTGCCTCTAAAGAAGATAATATTCCTTTAGCTAAATATTTAATATTTGGGATAATTCTCACCTTGTTGTCCTTAACAAAAAATATCACTGTAGGTGCAATTGCTGCAGTAGCCCTATATTTTATTCTTAATCGCGATTTTAAAAAATTAGCTTATGCATTTGGTTCTTTTGTAGTAGTGCGTGGAATATTCGAAACAATAAAATCTTTTATCTGGGGTTCACAAAATCAGTTCAGTAATCAGTATCAGATTCTAATTCAGAAAGACCCTTACAATGCATCAAAAGGAGTAGATGATTTTGGGGGATTTGTTGACAGACTTTTTTCGAATACAAGTATTTATATTGGCAAAAGACTTTATCAGATTTTAGGATTTGTTTCATCGGACAATACAAAAACTAATGCAGGTCTAGTATTGATTACATTTGTTTTTGTTGGAATTGGTTTGTATTTTATCTTCAAGAATAAAAACAGAATCATGCAATTTACCTTTTTGTATGTAATGTTGATGGCAGGGTTAACTTTTTTTGTTCTACAAACTTCATGGGATCAACCGCGTATGGTCTTAGTTTATGTTCCATTTATACTGATGATTACTTTTTATGGACTTTACTATACTTTTCAAAACACTCCTGCACTGCGCAGCTTTGTTTTTCTTATTGTCAGTATCATTATAATAATGAGCAGCCTGATAAAAACAATTGATAAGTCTTTAGCCAATTTACCTATTTTAAAAAAGAATATGGGTGGTGATATATATTACGGTTATACTGAAGATTGGACAAACTTTTTAAAACTAAGTCGTTATTGTGGTGACAGTCTTCCCGAAACGGCCTATGTAGTTTCACGAAAAGCACCAATGTCATTTATTTATTCAAACGGCAAATCTTTTTACCCTATTTATACTGTACCAAGCACTGACCCTGATTCTGTACTTGCATTGTTAAAAGAGAATAAAGTAACACATGTGTTGATTGCAAGTTTAAGGCGTAATCCGAAAAAGAATGATGGCTATGTCATCAACACATTACATAGAATGATGGGGCCTGTAGGTCAGAAATATCCTGATAAATTAAAATTAGTGAAGCAAGTTGGAACAAGTGAGCCTTCTTACCTTTATGAAATAAAATATTGATGAGCGATAGAATTTCAAACGAATTAGAGCATGGCAAAAAGCTTCTGGAAGGTGGCGCAGAAGCAATATGGAATTGGGACAGCCCAGCCGGAAAAGTAAGAGCTGACAAACGCGCAGATTTAATAGCTAAATATGCACATGCAGATAAAAGCAGCACTGTATTAGAAATTGGTTGTGGAACAGGACTTTTCTCTGGTAAGTTTTATCAACGGACAGGAGCAAAAGTCATTGCAACTGACCTTTCGCCCGAATTACTAAACGTTGCAAAAGAGAAATATCCCGAAGTGGAGTTTGTTTTGGCAGATGCCATGAAACTTCAATTTGATGCTAATACATTTGATGTTGTTTTTGGAAGTTCCGTTTTACATCATTTAGAATTCGAACGCTCGCTTAATGAAATTCTCAGAGTTTTAAAACCAGGGGGGCGTATGGTTTTTGCTGAACCTAACATGATTAATCCTCAGATTTTTGTTCAAAAGAATATTCCATTTATTAAAAAATGGCTTGGCGATTCTCCAGATGAAACTGCTATCAACCGTTGGGAATTTAGTAAACTGCTTGCACACATAGGATTTAACCAAATAAATATTTTTCCGTATGACTTTTTACATCCTGTTGTGCCCGGCTTCCTGATTTCTACTGTTGATACTATTGGAAAAATTGTAGAGAAAACACCTCTGTTAAAAGAAATTGCAGGCTCAGTAATTATTGTTGCAGAAAAACCTGTTTAATCAACCAGAAACTTCTTGGTTATTACATTCTTGTTTGAAACAAATTGAGCAATGTAAACTCCATAGTGTAAAGGATTTGTCTCTATTATCATATTAGATTCGTCTATGGGAATTGAATACACTTGCTTTCCCAAAGCATCATAAAGCATTAAAAAACCATTTTGATTAGCTTTAACATGGATAGTTACACTTCCTTTTATATGATTTTGTTTTACAAATAACAATCCGGCTTGATTAACTTCTTTAAACCCAACAGCCGAGGCACAAACTGATACATCATCAATAAAATTCCCCAAACTTGCCAAATTTCCTCCTGAATAAACCGAGTTAAAACTAACCCTATAATAACCTGATGCTGGCACTGTGTAGTTGATTACATAATACCCCCATGAGGAAGTACTATCGGCAAAATATCCTAAAACTACAGGAAGATTATTTTGAGTTCCTAAAGAAACGCTCATAGTATCAACACCAACTCTTGCTCTGTGTGCAAAACTAATGGTTAAAAAATCTCCTGCTGAAAAATACACCTCCTGATAAACACTAGCCATTTCATTAGCATTGATTTCCAAAAACTGATTACCGCTGTAAGACACAACACCTTGAAAACCTGAATACCATAATTCCAAAATGCTATCTGTCGCTGTTGTTTGCCAACAACTCATTGCAGAATTACTTACAAGATGAGGAGACGAAATAACCGAAGGG